>JBKHKA010000005.1:0-80621 GCA_046537845.1 Candidatus Aenigmatarchaeota archaeon | reverse complement strand
GTCCGATGTTCATGGGAGAACAGATCGCGGATATACCAATAATCGCGGCATGTATCGATCCCTGTATAGGGTGCATGGATAGAGCCGAGATCGTGGATGTGAACACGGGTGAGACCGAAACCTACGATGAAGAAGAACTACACCAGCTCTCTGTGAAAAAGACGGAAGAGATCAAAAAAGGAGGGATATAATGAATATCGTGGTGGACTGGGGAATAAAGTTCGTTCTGGTCATAGCTATATCTTTGATAGGGATCTTTTTTGGTCTGCTCTATAAGGGATTTGACAGAAAGATTACAGCAATGATGCAGGCGAGGATCGGACCGCCGTTGAGGCAGCCTTTCCGTGATGTTAAGAAACTCTTCATGAAAGAGACCATCGTTCCGGACTCTGCCGTACCTTGGCTTTTCCATTCGGCCCCCATCTTCGCCCTGGTTGCTCCCCTAGTGGCTCTAGCTTACTTACCTCTTGGACCCTTTGAGCCCCTGATGGAAGGTTATGGTGACCTGATACTGATCCTGTACCTTCTCGCTATCCCTGCTCTGGCGATGGCTGTAGGTGGTTTGTCCAGTGGATCACCTTATGCTACAGTTGGAGCTCAGCGTGAATTGGTGCTGATGATGAGCTACGAGCTTCCTTTAGCCATAGCAGCGGTGGCGGTGGCTTACAATTATAATACTTTTTCGTTAGCGGTCATCTCCTCCGAGCCTGTATGGAATACCGTAGGGGCCATGGGTATGTTAGGTTTCGCTTTGGTTCTGGCGAGTCTGATGGCTGTCATGCCAGGTGAACTCTCAAAAGTACCTTTCGACCAGGCGGAAGCGGAGACCGAACTTGCAGGGGGTCTCTTCGTAGAATATTCTGGTAGAAATCTAGGGATCTTCTACATCGCCGAGGTCGTGAAGATGATATTTGTAGGGGTCCTGTTGGTCGCTCTGTTCTTCCCATACAACCTTTCGAGCCTGTACTCGTTCGGAGGGCCCGAAGTGATCAATGGGATGCTCTTGTGGAATCTGATCGCCGATATAGGATTTTTCCTGGTCAAATTATTGATAATAATCTACATAGGTGTTTCATTGATAAGGGTCGCTTTCGCTAGATTCCAGATAAACAAAGCTAGTTATTTCTACTGGGTGCCTATCACGTTCGTAGGTCTGCTCGGAACGCTTCTAGTAGTATTGGAGAATGGTGGATTATGAGGTGATAAAAAATGCCGACACAAACCATATACACGCTCATCAAACAGCTGTTCGCCGAAAAGGCGACGAATCCTTTCCCGGTGAAGTACACCCCCGACAATATGCATGATGCTGCTGAGTTGATAGAGGAAGGTAAATTGGAGATAAATCCTCCTGTTGAAGTCCCGCCGGATTTCAGGGGTAAACTACTGTATGACAAGGAGTGCTGTATCGGTTGTAAATTGTGCGTTAGGGTCTGCCCTTCCGAAGCATTGGTATTCAAAGAGGAAGAGAAAAAGATCAAACATTATGTGGCAAGATGTACCTTCTGCGGCCAGTGTGTGACTATCTGCCCCCAAAGCTGTTTTGAGTTCAGTGAAGAATTCCTTATAGCGGGTCCAGATAAAGAATCTAAAGACCTGGTCATAAATCCCTGATCGGGTTCTAGTGCGGTCAAAGTTTAATTTTGCTCGAGTGAGGGTATATCTTTCCACCCGCCTGTTTTTAAAAGATCTATCATCTTTTTTTTGGCTTCGTCCAGCTCCGAGGTCATCCCTTCCTTCAGAGCCATGTCTTTAGGCTGTATACCTATCAAAAATACTTCGTCCACCTTCTTCTCCAAAAAATCCATGACCATCGACAGGGGCATCGCATGAGTACTCATGGTGAACACTCCCAAGTGTTCCCTCGGGACCAACCTGATCTCTCCTGGGTCAAGACCCATCTCAGCAGCATCTACGATCACTACAAGCTCGTACTGGTCCTCTTCGACCATGACGATATGATTCTCCGGGACCGAACCGCAATCTACTACATCCCAATCCTCAGCTTCAAATTCCCTAGCCACCATTTCTCCCACCGCGTCGTCCCCTCGTATATCGTTGCCTACACCCATCAAAAGTTTCTTTGCCATACAATTTCCCATGCAATTTCCAAGCGAATAAGATATTTAGGGTTTGTTGTGGATCCATCGTCTTATAGAAACAGAAAAATATTTTAGAGATTGCCTAATTTGGATTACAGATGGACAAAGAGCTAGAAAGAGCAGAGAGATTCCTAGAACTCGCTCCGGAGTCGGAAGTAGATGAGTATGCGTTGGATAAATTAAAAAAACGGCTCTATCGGTGGAAGAATGCCAAAGTCGAATATCTCACTGATCTAGAATATTATATAAATGGAAAAAGATTCGATGATCTTTTGAACGCTTTTTTGGAGATCGAAGATCTAAAAAAGGCAAAAATAAAATTTTTAAATCCGACCATAGAAGGCCCGTGGAATTTTTCTAAACCTACGAAAGAATTGAAAGAAAAAGAGGGGAAAGGGGTCTGTAAGACCTTCGATTACGACCCGACATCGATAGATAGCTGGATAGAGGCCGAATATACGAACTTTGAAAAAGTCATGGTCAGAGCTTTTATACCGGATTTTTACGCACCCATCTCGATCCAAACCAAGTCACAGTATCATCGAGCCGAAGAGGTGCCTCGGCAATATGATCCTCATCTGAAAAAGTTAAAGGGCCTCTGGGATGATATAAGGACTGGCGTCCTCCCACTTTGTCTCCGGTTCTCCCTTTACACCAAAAACGAGAGATATTCGATATTGATAGACCCAATAAATAACAAGATGAAACCCCATCCCTTAGGATCGATATCTAGAGTTGATCCAGTCGATAGAGAACCGATAGATTACATGAATTTCGATAAAGTTCTAGCTCCGATGGAATTCCCTCAACTGGTGAAGAATATCTTAGAACTTTTATTTGAAACAGGAAGGATGTCCATCTTTGATATAGCCGCTCAACTGAATATGGACCAAAACGTGGCTAAAAATAACCTGAAAAGCCTCGAAAAGGAAGAATTGGTGAAAAGAGAGAAAGACGTTTATTATAAGATAAATATGGACACCGTAGAAAAGGTCGCTGGCGAGCTATAGGCTATCTACGATATGAAAATGGCTGAAAATACAGAAATTTTTCAGGTTCAGGACTCCTGGTCGATCAGATCCCCTATGGTCAGGCCCTCAGAACCCTGAGAGCTTTTCGTTGAAGGGCTTTCGATCTCTTCCATCAACTCTATATCCAACGTTCTTTCTAATTTTCTCCGCAGGGCATCGCTGGGCCTCATATCGCTCCTTTCCAGCTTTGCGATCACTGATTTTTTCTCGCTCAACTTTTTTGCCAGTTCTTCCTGCGTCAAGTTCTTTTCCATCCGTGCACGTTCTATTCTATTAGAATAATCTAACGCTAATTCTTTTTTCTCGTTATCATCGAGGTTCGTAGTCCGTGCGCTTTTCTGCTTCTCTCTTATCCTTTTAAGGATACGTTTTTTAGAAGATGTAGCTTTATCACTAGAAAATATCTCCTTCCCGTATGCTTTGCAGTCGTCACACACTTCTATCTCGGAGTTCTCGATACTTACCGTGGTTGTGTGAGGGGTCTCCTTCCCGCAGAGTTCGCAATTCATAAATCACACCCGGATATCTCTTATCTTACTCATCACCCTACATCATTAGGATGATTTAAAGATTGCCTATTTCCTTTGAATTGAAAATTTTCATTGAGAAAACTTTTATATCCCTACTCTAATTACAGAACCGAATTAAGGTAGTCTGAAAATCAAAAATGATATGAAGGGATATTCATGGCTTCAAAAGATAAGTCTAAAGAAGAAACGGGAGATTGGTTTGACGAGTTAGATGCTGAATTAGAAGAGAAAACTTCCGAAGTGTTCAGGGACCTAGGAGAGCGGAACTCGAAGATGGCAGAGCTCAATAGGCAGTTCGTGAAAGATTTCTGGCGGATATGGATAAGGTTCGAAAAATTGAACGTCCATTTCAGTATGAAACCGGACTATAGCTCTTTCGCGCGATTTAACGAATTTCCTGAAGATTGGGAGCTGAGAGAGGATTTTGACTTTTCAAATCTGAACAAGATAAAACTGATGGATAAAACCCAGGAAGACAACAGAACCGGAGACAGTTTGGTCCTCGAGTATTACTCCGAAGAAGATACTCTGAAGATAGGACTATTCTTCGAATACTGCGAAGGGGAGAAATATTACAAATACAGCGGATGGAAGAGGATATTTGCGAGATACTCGCTTTTCGATGCAAACTTTCCACTAGATGACGACGAGATGGAGGAATTCCACAAAACCCTGAAAGATCTAGTCAAAAGATGGTATGAATCTCATCTGAAGCGAGATCGAGATCTGATCCTCTCCTATATCGAGGATGAATACGACAAGGTAGAAGAATATCCTGAATGAAATCACTTTCCACCTTCGTTCACGTTTCTTTACACATACATTAGTTATTTGGTTCTCTATAATCTTTTATCAAGATGTTATTTTTTATCAAAAAATTTTATATCATCATGAGGCTATGTCAAGGCAAGATGAGACGAAAAGTCCCCTATTGTAGAGTTGGTCCCTCGCAGGTAGATACCACTAATGCTTTCGTTGTAAAGCCCAGGATGTTAAGATAAAGATGGCGGATGGAAAAAAAAGCAAGGATGAATTTATCGACGAGTTGTCAAGCATTGCCGACATAGAATTTGAAAAGGCTGAAGAGCTTTACGAAGACGGTTGTAGATCTTTAGAAGATGTTGTAGAAAGGGGACTAGAAGGGCTCGTAGAATATCACCAGATTGATAAAGAGGCCGCAAAGAAAATACTGGAAGAAGTCGAAAAATCGAAGGAAGGTGAGGAGGAGGACGAACACGCTGAAGAGTTGTTAGATGAGATAGAAAAACTAGAACAGTCACTTTCTGAATCTGAGACATCCGAAGAGGATGAGGAACCCAAAGATGAGGGGGAGGAAAAGGGAGATGAGTCTTCAGATCTCTCAAGTGAAATCGAGGAACTTGAAAAATCTCTCTCTAAATCGGGTGAAGAAAGCGATTCTACAGAAATTGAAAAAGATATAGAAGAAAAAAGAAAGCAGAAAGAAGAATTAGAGAAAGAGATCGAGGATCTGAAAGAGGAAAAAAATAAGATCGAAGAAAAATTGAATGACTTTTTTGATGAGACATCACGGCTGAGAGAAAAGAAGGAGGAACTCGAAGAGGAGATCGAAGGTCTAGAGGATGAAAGGGAATATCTAGAGGGTGTCAAAGAGGAGATAGGGGAGTTAGAAAAAACTGTCGATGAAAAGAAAGAAAAAAATGAAAGGTTGAAGGATGAGTTAGAAGAATTGAAGGAAGAGGAAGAAAAACTCCAAGAATATGAAACGGAGTTAAAAGAGAAAAAGGAAAAGATCGACGAAAAAGAAAAGGAAATTCGAGAAAAAGAAGAAGAAGCCAAACGGCAAGAAAAAGAACTACAGGAGCTCAAAGATGAAAAAGAAAGTCTGGAAGAAGAAATCGAGCAATTAGATGAAGAAAAAGAAAAACTGGAAGACCTGGAAAACGAACTACAAGATCTTGAAGATAATGTCGACGGGAAAAAGGAAGAAAAAGAAAGTCTGGAAGAAGAACTAGATGAACTGAAGGCCAAAAAAGAAGAATTGGAAGAATACGAAGCCGAGTTAGAAGAGAAAAAGGAAAAAATCGACGAAAAAGAAGAAGAAATCCAAGAGAAAAAAGAAAAAGTCGAACAGCAAGAAAAAGAACTACAGGAACTCAAAGACGAAAAAGAAAGTCTACAAGAAGAAATCGAGCAATTAGGTGAAGAAAAAGAAAAACTGGAAGACCTGGAAAACGAACTACAAGATCTTGAAGATAATGTCGACGGGAAAAAGGAAGAAAAAGAAAGTCTGGAAGAAGAACTAGATGAACTGAAGGCCAAAAAAGAAGAATTGGAAGAATACGAAGCCGAGTTAGAAGAGAAAAAGGAAAAAATCGACGAAAAAGAAGAAGAAATCCAAGAGAAAAAAGAAAAAGTCGAACAGCAAGAAAAAGAACTACAGGAACTCAAAGACGAAAAAGAAAGTCTACAAGAAGATATAAATGAATTAAAAGAAGAAAAAGAAAAACTGGAGGACCTGGAAAACGAACTACAAAATCTTGAAGATAATATCGAGAGTAAAAGAGAAGAAAAAGAAAGTCTGGAAGAAGAACTGAATGAACTGAAGGCGAAAAAAGAAGAATTAAAGGGATACGAACAAGAACTGCAGGAGCGCAAAGCGGAGTTGGAGGACAAAAAAGAAAAGGCCAGCGAAAAGAAAAAAGAACTGGAAGCTAAAGAGGAAAAAGTCGAGCAGCATGAAAATGAACTAGAAGAACTGAAAAGCGAAAAAAAGAAGTTCGAAGATGATATAGAAGAGCTCTCTGGAGAAGTTTCCAGTCTAGAAGAAAGAAAAGAAGAGCTCGAAGGAAGGATAGATAAACTTGAAAACAAAAAGGATGCTCTGGGAGAGCTGAGTGACGAACTGAAGGAAATAGAGAAAGAGATTGAGGGAAAAAAGGATGAAAAGGAAGGATTGAAAGAAGAACTCGAAGGCCTAGAAGATCAGAAGGACAAACTGGAGGCACAAGAAGAGAAACTGCAGGAACTCAAAGACGAATTAGAAGATAAAGAAGAAAAGATCAGCGAAAAAGAAGAAGAACTAAAAGGAAAAAAGGAAAAAGTCGAAAATAAAGAAAAAGAACTAGAAGAACTGCGGGAGGAAAAAAAACAGCTCGAAGAAAAGATAGATCAGTCTTCTACCAAACTCTCTGAACTGAAAGAAAAAAAGGAAGGATTGAAAGAAGAGATAGAAGAACTCGAAGATAAAAAAGAAAGTTTGGAAGGCTTGAAAGAGGAATTGGAGGATATAGAAAGAACGATAGATGAGAAAAGGAAAGAAAAAGAAGCCTTGGAAGAAGAACTAAAAGATCTAGAAGAAGAGAAAGAAAGGCTGAAGGAAAGAGAAGAAGAACTTGAAGAACGTGAACAAAGATTAGAAGAAGAAAGAGAAAATATAGAGGAAAAAGAGAAAGAACTCGGTGAAAAAAGAGAAGAGCTCGAGGGCCGTTTAGACGAATTAGAAAAAGATGAATCTCTCCTGGAAAAAGAAAGAGCCGAATTAGAGGAGAAAAAAGATAGTTTAGATGAAAAGGAGAGCGAGCTAAAAGAAGAGGAAGAAAGATTAGCTTCTCGAGAAGAAGAGCTGAAGGAAAAAAAAGAAGAGTTAAAAGAAAAAGAGAGAACTCTCGCCGAAGGAAGGGAAAATCTCAAGGGAAGGAGCAACAGTCTCGATCTTTGGGAGGTCAAACTGGAAGGGTGGGAAAACCAACTAGAAGATAAAGCGGCAAACTTGAAAGATAAAGAAGACGAGCTTCAAAATCGTGAAGAAACCCTAACATCGAACAAAAAAGAATTGGAGGGATGGGAAGAAGAGCTGGAAGAGTTGGAAAAAGACCTCTATAAAAAAGAAGATTCGTTAGAAAGTCTTGAAGAGGACTTAAAAGAAAAAGAAGAGGAGTTGGAAGATAGAAAAACCTCTCTAGATGAATTAGCGTCTGAAAACGAGGAGAGAAAAAAGGAACTGGATATCAGGGAGGTAAAATTGGAGAGCTGGGAAAATCAACTGGAGGAGAGGGAAGAAAACCTCGCTGAAAAGGCTGACGAGCTGAAAGAAGAAAAAGATGAACTCGAAAAATCTAGGGAAGAGGTGGATGAAAGAGAAGAGAGATTGAATGGATTGGAGAAAGAGTTGACGGAAAAGGAAAAATCGCTGGATAACTTGGAGAAAGAACTTGAAGACCGTAACGAAAGCCTGGAGAGTTATAACGATGAACTGGAGGAAAGAGAAGAAAAACTAGATGAAAGAGAATCCGAACTGAAAGGATACGAGGACAGATTGGACGAGAAGGATGAAGAACTCGAAACTAAAGAGGAAGAATTAACTAACTGGGAAAAAGAGTTAAAAGAGAAAGAAGAAGGACTAGAAGAGAAAAAGAAGGGGCTAGAGGATAGAGAAAAAAAGATAAAAAGCGAGAAGGAAAAACTTGAGGACAGGGAGGAAGACCTCGAGAAGATGGAAAGGGGGCTGGAGTCTAAAGAGGACGAACTGGATCGATTTGAAGAAGAACTTAACGAGAGAGAGGAAGAACTAAGCTCTTGGGACGAAGAACTCAAGGAGAAGGAAGAAGAACAGGAGAAATTTAAATCTGAAATAGAAGAATGGGAAGAACGCTTGGAGGAACAGCAGAAGGATCTCGATCTGCAGGAAGCCGAATTAGAGGGCTGGGAATCTACTTTAGACGAACGGGAGAACTCTTTGGAAGAGAGAGCGGAGGATCTACTAGAAAGGAAGAACGACCTTAAAGAGATGAAAGAAGAACTGAACGAGAGAAAGAAAAAATTAGAGAACCATGAGGAAGAACTCAAAGAAAAAGAGAACTCCCTTAAAGATCTAGAAGAAAGATTAGATGCACGCGAAGAAGATTTAGAGGAGGAGCAAAGATCTCTCGCAGAAAGAGAATCGAAGGTGGATGAAAAGGAATCTGAATTGGAAGACCTAGAAGAGAGATTGGATGAGAGAGAAGAGGAACTAGCTGAGAAAAAAGAAGAATTGGAGAGCTGGGAAAGCAGGGTGGAAGAGAAAGAAACACAACTTAACGATAGGGAAAGAGAACTGGATAAAAGGGAAGAAGATCTAAAGGAGAAAAATGAAGAACTCGATCACCGGGAGGAGGATCTTGAAGAGAAAGAGAACAGATTGGAGGAAGAAAAAGAGAAATTGAGGGGAAGACAGAAAGGATTAGACGATAAGGAAGATAAGTTAAAATCCTGGGAAAAAGAGTTGAGGGAAACGGAAGAGGAACTCGAAGACGAACGTTCCGAGTTGAAGGAACTCAGAGATGATTTGAAAAGAAAAGAAACTCGATTGAAGGAGAGGGAAAACAAGATCGACCTTAGAGAAGTAAAAGTAGAGGGATGGGAAGGCGAAGTCGAACAGAGAGCTGAAAGACTCTCCGATAGAAGAAAAGACCTCGATGAAAGGGAAGAATTACTGTTTGAGACTAAAAACGAACTCGATGAGAGGAAAGAAAAACTTGCTGAGTTTGAAGAAGATTTGGAAGAAGAGGAAGAGGAATTAGAGGAGCTTGGAGAAAAGCTTCAGGAAAAAGAAAAGGAAATAGAGGAACAAAAGAGTCGGCTGAACGATAAGACGTCTGAATTAGAAAAAAGAGAGGAGCAAATAGAGGGGCGGGAAAACGAGCTCTCTTCATGGCAAGACGAGTTAGAAGAGAAGGAAAAGGAAATAGAGGAAAGGTCGCAGAAATTAAAGGAAGAATGGGAAAGTCTCACCGACCGGGAGGATGAGTTAGAAGAGAAGGAAAGAGAATTGGAAGGTCTAGAAAAGGACCTTGAAAAGAGGACTGAAAAGATAGAGGAAGAGAGGGAAGAATTGGAAAGAGAAAAAGAAGAGTTGAGGTCGGAAAGAGAAAAAGTAGAAGAAAAAAAGAAAGAATTAGATGAAGAAAAGGAACGGCTAGGGGAGAGCAAAAAGGAGGTGCAAAGAGAAAAAGAGGAACTGCTAGGGTTCAAAGAGGATTCAGAGGTCACAGCAGAGAATATCTTAGAATCCTTTGAAGGAGAAAGAAAGAGCACCTCTAAGATAAATAAACAATTCATCCGAGACTTTTTCAGGATATGGATGAGATTCCAGAAAGTCGATGCTCATATGAGCATGCATCCCGATCCCTCCGCTTTCGCTGAATTCATAGATTATCCGGAAAATTGGAAGTTCAAAGATGATTTTGATATCTCTAAACTGAAGATGATCAAACTGGCCAACAAGAGTCAATACGAGATCGGGCCGAAGACGGAAGACAGCTTGATGCTGGAATATCATCAAGAAGATGATGACCTCGCTATAGAACTGTTTTTCGAATATTGTGAAGAAAACAAATATTCTAGAGCTTTAGGGTGGGGGAAATCCGTATCTAGATATTCTCTTTTCAAGGGAAAGGTTCCTTTGCAAGACGAAGAGATGGGTGAATTCCACGAAAGATTGAAGGATTTCGTCAAAAAATGGTACGAAGCCCATCTGACCAAACACAGAGATCTAGTGCTCAACTATGTTGAAAACAAATACGAGAAGGTTGAAGGATACATAGGTTGAGATCGGTGCCTATTTTTGATAACTCGCAACTTTCACTAACCCCTCCCCCTTGCTAAACATTAAATATGAGCCGGTCCTCTAGTAGAAGCGGTTCAAAAAACAAAACGAACCACGACGTGATAAAATGCAAGAAAAAGAAAAATTCGCGCCCCACATAGATGATATAAACCGGGCGTTAAACGGAAAGTTGAGCGAAGAACAGATCGAAGAGGAACTCCGTACCTACACGGAAAGATACGGAGTACCCTTGGGAAGCGCTAAAAGATCTATCGTCAAGAAATATGAGGGTGATCCTCAAGAACTGTACGTCACCACTGAAAAATCTATCCAGGATATAGAAGGTGACGAACAGGGCCTGAACCTCAAATGCAGGATCGTCTACATAGAAGAAAAAGAGATCGAGGTCGATGACGAACCTAAACAGATATGGTCCGGCATCCTCGGAGACGAAACCGGAACGATACCTTTCACGCTGTGGGAGGAACCATCCATAGACCTAGAGAAAGGTAACACCGTGAAGATCGAGAACGCCTACGCCAACACGTGGAACGACAAACCACAGGTGAACATCGGTTCTAAAGCGACCATAAAAGAGATAGAAAGCGACGAAGTGCCTGATTTCGATAGAAAACCACAGAAATTGGACCTCAAAGATCTCAGGGAGAACATGCGCAACTTGGATATAACCGCACGAGTGACTTCGATAGAGAAAAAGATAGTCAACGGCCGCGATGACGAGGAAAAGGAACTCTTTTCAGGCGTGATGGCGGACAAAAGCGGAAAGGCGCAGTTCAGCGCATGGCACGATTTCGACATCAGCGAAGATGACGTGATAAGGATCAAAGGCGGCTACGTACGATCGTGGCGAGGCATCCCTCAATACAGCTTCGACGATAGTGCAGAAGTTGATTTTTTAGATGATGATGAGTTACCTCCTTCAGATGAGTTAGATGAGGTTTCAGTTTACACCATTTCGGATCTAGCCAAAAGGGGCGGCGCTGTGGATGCTATAGTTGACGCGGTGATGATAGACATAAAGAGCGGCAGCGGCCTCATATTCAGGTGTCCAGAATGTAGAAGAGTTATCCAGAAAGGTGCCTGCAGGGTCCACGGAAAGGTCGACGGCGAACCCGACCTAAGGGTCAAAGGTATTCTAGATGATGGTACAGGCGCCCTCACCGTTATCATCAACAGAGAATTGACCGAAGAGATATTGGGTTACGATATGGAAAAGGCGATGGAAACCGCAAAAGATGCCATGAACCAAGAGGTCATCAGAGACGAGTTGGAAGAAAAATTGATCGCCCAGCCCTTGAAGGTCAAGGGCAACATCACCAGTGATGACTACGGACTGATGTTGATAGCGGACGACTTCGAATACAAGAGCATAGACGTGGAAAAAGAAGCTAGAAAGATGTTGGACGAGGTGAGAGTATGATGGTCGGGATCACAGATCCCTCCATCCTTTTTATATCCTATAAGGAGGTTTTAATATGAGCATGATAAACAGAGAAGTAGCTTGGAGAGTTTTCGCTAGAGAGTTCAACGAATCTGACCTGATGTTAGAAGGGGAAGAAGAGAAATCACCGAGCTATCTGGTCACTCCACTGGGAGCCAAGATCAACCGCCTCTACCTCGTAGGTGTTCTGACGGAGTGCGAAAATATAGGAACCGATGAAGAGCCTATGTGGCGCGCTAGAGTGACTGACCCGACGGGGACCTTTTTCGTCTCGGCTGGACAGTATCAACCCGGTGTGGCTACGGCTTTGGCGAACATGGAGCCCCCTCTTTTTGTTGCGGTCGTTGGAAAAGCCAACACTTACCAGCCCGACGAAGATACTTTCCTGACCTCCATAAGGGCTGAAACTATAAAAGAAGTCGACGAAGATCAGAGGGATATCTGGATATTGGAAGCAGCTCGATCCTTGAAAAAAAGGCTGGAGATAGGCATAGAGGCGTCCAAGATGGACGAGATATCAGTGGAGGAACTGGTCGCCCTGGGCTTCGAAGAGAAATTGGCAGAAGGTTTCAAAAGAGCCTCGGAGCACTACGATGACGTGTCTTTCGATAGATACGAACGGATGTTGGAAGATTCGCTAAGATATGTACTTCCAGAATACGAGAGTCAATCCATAGAAGAGATAGAAAAGGAACAAAAAGAAGAGGAAGATGGAGACGAAGAACTGGAAGAAGTCATAATTGACGTCGTTTCGGAGATCGAAGAAGAAGAAGGTTTAGAGAACGGTGTGGACTACGAGAGGGTCAGAAAGAAAGTCATGGCCGACGAAGATATAACTCAAGACAAATTTGAAGAACTGGTGAACAATCTCAGGTCCGACGGAAGGTTGTACGAACCGGTGCTGGGGAACTTGAAAGTTATCGGATGAGGTCAGCTCTTTTCCTCTTCCTGATCCCCTTTATCCTCTTTCTCCTTCTGTTCAGTTATAGCTTCCTTCATCTTCAGATCGCCTTCAACCACCTTTTTAGCAAGGTCTTTTGAGATCGTTATATCTCCGCTCTTTATCCGACTCCTCCTCTGCATCTCTCTCATCTCTCCTTCGGTGGCATTGACGTCGTAGTCTCCAAAGGCCAATTCACCTTCACTGAGTGCTATCTTTTTAGCCGCTTCGAGATCAGGAGACTCCGTCAACTTGGTCGTGCCTTCTTCGTTCACGATCTCGATCCTGACAGCGAGTCCGTCCAGCGAGTTTATAGTTCTATTTCTGTTGGTCATGTCTCCATGACCTATCCTGATTATCATACGTTGAAAGTCATAGCCCTCCATGAAGTTTTCCACTTTCTCTCTCACATCCTCGGGTGAATCCGCATGGAGCGTCTCCAAGACCTTGCCGTCGCCCACCAGCGCTATACCTGGTTGGGTTCCCGGGTCGATGCCCACTATCATGCTTTGATACGATAACTTGCCTTTCATCATGGATAGAGCTTTGCGAACCCCTTTTCTCACGTCTTCATCTACAGCTACGACGTTCTGGAATTCTACAGCTTTCACCTCCTGCTCCGTGGTCAAGATAACATCTACATTGGGCGGTACGGGATCCGAAGGTGAGAGGCTGATGAAAGGGATGTCCCTCTGCTTCAACTCTCTGACCATCTCGTAGTAGAATTCGAAATTATCCGTTGCTATAGCTAGTATTTTCACAGCTGTAAAATAGATTTCAAGGGATATAGTCTTTTTGAATAATGAAGAAAAGAAAAGAGAAAAGTTTTTTAGCTCAGATCCACGTCTGGAGCCTCTTCTATGAATCCCGAGTCCATCATGTGTTGTGTTTTATTCCGGCTTGATTCGATGGTCTTCTCGGCTCTCTCGCGCAGTTCTTCTTCGGATAGCTCTCTTCTTGCTAGACCCTGTTCTATAGCTTTCAATCCGACTCTTACTGCCTGCCTTACGTAGACCTCAGTGTTTTCCATGGTAGGAACAAGACTATCCTCGTCAAGTCCTCTCTCCTCAGCCACCTCGGCTATGGCGTAGGCAGCTTCGATATGCATCTCGTCGCTTATGGTCTTAGCTCTAACGTCGAGCGTACCTCTGAAGATCCCGGGGAAACCGATAGAATTATTTATCTGATTGGGGAAGTCCGATCGACCTGTCCCCACGATCCTGACTCCTGCGTCTTTGGCCTCCCAAGGCCATATCTCCGGTATCGGGTTCGCTTCGGCGAAAAGTATACCGTCGTCGTTCATCTCCTTCAGCCATTTCTTTTTGATGGTGTCTGGACCGGGAGCTGAAGCGGCTACAACCACGTCTTTTCCTTCTATCAGTTCCGGGATACCGCCTTCTTTTTGCTGTTTGTTTGTCTTCTGGGCGAACTTCCATTTTTCTGGCGTGGTCTTTTTATCCAGGTCGTCCCTGCCGGGGTGAAGAAGACCTGTGGAATCACAGAGCATCAGATTTTCTTCCGGTACGCCGGCCTTGAGTAGTGTCCTAGCCAGGCATAGATTGGCCGCTCCTGAGCCTATGAGACCTATCTCGACCTGATCCAATTCTTTTCCGACCACCTTGAGCCCGTTTATTATGCCGGCGAGGGTTATCGCAGCGGTCCCCTGCTGATCATCGTGCCACACAGGTATATCCAACTCTTCTCTCAATCTATCCAAAACGTAGAAACACTTGGGTTTCGATATGTCCTCTAAATTTATACCGCCAAAGGAAGGGGCTATCCATTTGACGGCCTGAACGATCTCGTCGGGGTCGTGGGCGTTCATACATATCGGGAACGCGTCAACACCGCCCAAATACTTGAAAAGCAATCCTTTTCCTTCCATCACTGGCATGCCGGCTTCGGGTCCTATATCCCCTAGACCCAGGACCCTGCTGCCATCGCTCACAACGGCCACATTGTTCCATTTGTTGGTGTGCTCGTAAACCATCTCTGGATTTTCAGCTATATCTTCGCACGGTTTTGCGACTCCGGGTGTGTACCAAACTCCAAAATCGTCGAAACTTTTGATCTGAACTTTCGGTGAAACCTCTATCTTTCCCTTGTAGAACGGATGCCACTCCATGGCCTTCTTCGCGGGTTCTTTTGCCTTTTCCAATAATTCCTCTTTCGTTAACTTCTCTTTTTCTCCCATGATATCATCATCTAGGTGAATAGAAAAGAGTATAAATAGATGATGGAAAAAATAGAGGACATAGGTCTTTTAAAGTGAAGTTCAGCGCCAGGTGACTTCGACTTCATCCGTCCTAAATTTTTGCTTTATGTGGCTTTCCTCAACTGTAAGGAAGATGCCCGAGTCGTACATCAGATAACCGGTCCATGCTATCATGGCTGCGTTATCGACACAGAACTCTGGCTCCGGAACATGGTAGCTGGCATCTCTCTCCTCCGTCATCTTTCGTATCATCTCCTGCAACCTTTTGTTCTGTACCACCCCACCCCCGAGGAGTACTTCGTCCTTTCTAGTGTGGGCTAAAGCCCTCTCAGTAACTTCGGTCAGCATAGCAAAAGTCGTTTCCTGCAGGGAATAGCAGAGATCTTCAAGGGGCTCATCTTCATTCAATGCGGCGGTCATTATCCCTGAAAATTCCACGTCCATGCCCTTCACGCTGTAGGGAAGTTCGATCAACTTATCACCTTCCTTCGCCTTTTGCTCTATCTTCGGTCCTGAGGGGAATTTCATACCCTTTTCCCTCCCGAACTTGTCGAGCATGTTCCCAAGGCCTATATCCAGCGTTTCACCGAAGACCCTGTATCTGCCTTTCTTGAAAGCTATCACTTGGGTGTTCCCGCCGGATACGTACAGGAGTACAGGTTTTTCTGCCTCCGTTTTCAACCTTCCGATCTCTAAGTGCGCGATACAATGGTTCACTCCTACAAGAGGTATGTCGAGGGCTAAAGATAGACTCCTAGCTGCTGTAGCCACTGTGCGAAGGCAGGGACCCAGCCCCGGGCCCTGAGAAAAAGCGATAAGACCGATATCCTCTTTTTCGACGCCAGCTTGGTGGATGGCATCTTTTAGAAGCCCGTTTATCTCAGCGGCATGGTGATTTGCGGCTTCTCTTGGGTGTATACCTTCTTTTTCTTTGTAAGTTTTAAAAAGATTGGAGAGGACTTCCCCATCTTCTTTGACTACGCTGACTCCTACGGTATGGGCCGTCCCTTCGATGCCTAAAACTAACATAAAAGTAAAAGATCAGGGATTTGGAATATGATTCCAAAATCTAAAGACGTTGTTCTCAATCCGAGCTGAGTATCCTGTAGACGCCGGTCCCGCATTTGGGACACTCGCCCTTCATCGCTGGTCTTCCGTTCTTCATCTCTGTTTTCTCCGCATTCGCGATCTCAACCTTCTCGCCACATTTTACACAATATGCTTTGGTCATGATTTCACTTCACACTTACAACTAGAGAGAGGTATTAAAATTTTGCTTACAAAGAAGGAAGATGTCAGGTGACCGATGTAAGCCCCTTTCTGTTTGGTATCAGCCGACATTCACCTGCGCGTCCTACCTGCCGGTCCCGGAAAGGTCATTCCGGCCGTTTGGACTTGCTCCGGTGGGGTAGAGTGGCCGTTTCATCGATCCCCCTGGGTCTAGGCTCCGCGGGTTAACTCATCTGTCTTGCGACAGAATTCGCACGCTTCACAGCTCCTCAGGGGACGTGTCGTTTCTGCGCCCTGAACCGTGGCTCTCACCGCACCAGCTTGCGCTGATCCACCTTTCCTGTGGAGAGGGGACTTTCCTCAGGGTAAACCCGTCGGTCGGCCACGGTCTCCTGACGATATATAGATTGGTGAGGTCAGATATTTAACTTTTCCCTCCAAATACACGGCTTTGTATCTACTCCGCACTTTTGATCTCTGGAACACCTGATGCCCTCAATACCCATCTCCCTCTGTCGTTCTCATATACCCATTCGCCTTTGACTACAGCAGGTTTTCCTATAGGGTCTTCTTTTTCCCAATCGCTGATCACACAGGTGAGCTCATACTTACCGCCGCCTTCCAAATCAGATAATATGAGAGCTGTCTCCTGCGATGTATTTCTCAATTCGACAACATCCCCTTTGACTTTCACGTTCATCCCTTCATACCATCCAGGAGTTTCCAAAAGAGAAGATATCTCGACGAAGCTCGATTGGGCCTTTTTCATGATCGATATATGTCCAAGATCATCCACTCTCAAATTTATATCTCCCTCATATTCTTCCAGTATCCCCTCCACTTCGACTTCAGCTCCGGCTTTTATACCCCGCACATCTTCCACCACCTCTTCCGCTGTATCTTTGGATACCACCACGGTCAGAGAGCCTGGATGATCCTCTTCTTTCAAGCCCAGCAGGAGCGTGTTTCCGGCCCAATTAACATCCGAAATGGTACCTTCAGTCACCACCCGCGAACCGAGCATCCCCTCATCTATCTCGGAGGGTTCGACCCGCATGGTGGGCTGCTGAGAGGTAAATAGATAAAGAGAGGTGACCCCACAGACAGAGACTATCACGGCGACGGTCAAAAGTTGATCTCTATTCAGCATTCGATCCTCTCACAGCTTCTATTGTAGCATGCCCGCTATCTTCTCTTCAAGTTTTTCCGCAGGGATGTCTGAAAGAGATACCTTGGTGGTTCTCCCAGAGCCGTCGGCGAAGGTCTTCGTGTTCAGTATCCCTTCGTCCGATAGTGACTGCAGGTAGTTCCAAAATTGAGTATGGCCAAGTTTTTTGGTGTCGTATTCTTCGCAGACGAGCTTGTATAGCTCCTCTATATCACCAGTGGTGGTGTATGTGGCATTTTTTAAAGCTCTCGTGGCTGCGAGAAGTATCATCTTTTCCTGTCCTTTGAGGTGTTTGAGTTTGCTCTCCGTTATATGGGGGCTCACCTCGGCCTTCGCCGATCTTATATCTTCATTGGTCACTTCATTCCTTCCGTCCATCTCGGCTATAAGACACGATTTTTCCAAGAGCTCTATGCCGAACCTGGCGTCGCCTCCGCCGTCACCGCTTTTACCCGCGATGTCACTTAGGAGTCGGATCTTTTCTTCCCCGATGGAAGCGGGGTGAAACGCCAACTCGACCCTGTCCTTGAGTATGGGGAAGAGTTCTTCGGCGGTGTACTTTGGGAATTTTACCCTGTTGCTCCTTTTGAACGAGCTCCTAGCACTCTCTTCCAGCAGCTGGAAGGCGTTCTTCTGAGAGATGAGTAAAAGAGAAAGATTTCCCTCCGGTTTTAACCTCTCCTCATCGAACCTGGAGAGAAGATAAACGAGGTCCGATCCGCTCTTTCGTATCAAATGATCCACTTCATCCAGTACTATGATAAGGTGGACATTATTTTCGTCTATCTTCTTATCTATCGTTTCCATCATCTCATCGGTAGAAAAGCCTCTCTCGGGAAAACCCTTGTCGAAATGTTTTACCACCTTTGCCATCGCTGACGTGTTTTTTTTCCTTCTCCTGCAGTTCACGAAGACGTAATCTATATTCCTCCCCTTCTCCTCAGCCCAATCTTCGAAATCCATGCAGAACCTTTTTGCCGTTGCGGTTTTACCGGTACCGACGGGCCCTTGGATGAAAACGTTCTGAGAGACCTTCGAAGAGACCACTCCTTTGAACAATCCAAAGAGTTTCTGCATCTGCTCTTCTCTGTTTGGAAGTTTTTCTGGAATGTAGTCGAAGGAGAGTTTTTCTTGGTCCTTGATTATCTTTCCGGTCGAACTTTCAAAATCCATGTCTGCTCACTTCGCTTCGATTGGTTGTGTAGATATAGAAGAGTTATAAAATTATACCGTTAGATCCGCCTCGCAGACCTGGCAAGTTTCCGAATCTTCGTCGTTCATATGTTGGCATATAGGGCATTCTATCTTTTTCTCTTCACCCTCTCGCTCAGTTTTCTTTTCCTCCGGCTCTTTCTTTTCCGGCTTCAATTCCCTTTCAGCCTCTTTTTTCTCTTCTTCCATCTCCTCCTCAGTCCGGGGAAGTACCGCTCGTTTGATGGTCACGTTCTCACCGGTGCTCAAAGAGCCTACATACTCCAGACTGCCCTCTATGTTGACGCTATCACCTAGTTCCACGCTTCCGCCCGACGATACGTCCATGAGTTCCGATCCTCCACCCACTTTCAACCCGGAATCGCTTTCAACGTCTGATGCGTTGACTTCTTTTCCTATCCTGATCATCTCTCCGCTGATCAAACCTCTTACCTCGCTTCTGTCCCCTATCTTCACATCGCCGCCGGAAGAGATGATATCACCGTCCACTTCGGCATCACTTCCCAGTTCGATATCGTCGTTCGCCTCTATACACCCTTTTATCCTCACCCCGTCTTCACCTTCCACAGAACCACTGCACTCTATACTACCCTCGACCACGGTACCGGAAAGCAGAGCTATATCTTTACCGGTGACCACAGAACCGCTTGGGGTTTTGCCCCCGCTTTCGATCTTCTTCAGAAGCTTTTCGTTCTCACGATTGAGTTCTTCAACTTCCTTTTCCGACTCCCGGTTCTCTCGTTCCAGCTCTTCGATCACTTCGTCTCTTTTCTTATCTTCACCCTTGAGCTCTTCCGCCATCTCTTCGATCTCTTTTTCCCTATCCTTCAACCTCTTTCTTTTTTCCTCCAATGCCCCCCTGTTCTCTTCTTCTAGCTGTTCTATCTCCTCTTCGAGCTCTTCTTTTTCCTCCCTCAAACGACGGATCTGGTCGCGGTACTTTTTGAGTTTTTTACGGATATAATCTTTTTTTTCATCCATAAGCTTCCACATCTATGCTGGTTTTTAGGAGTGTTCTATGTGTTTACGGAGGTCCCCAATAGGGTCAGACGACGGACGTTTACCTGTTTTACCTGTATAATATAAGATAGAGTCATTATTTAAAATTTGTTTTGATCTAAAAAAGAAAGAGTTCACAGTTCCTTTACCACGTTATCTTTTAAGAGCTTCACGACACCCCTTATCCTCTCTTCCTCTATCAACGCCACGACGACTCCTTTATTCGCGAACCGTTTTATATTCTTAGCCATGATCCTTTCTCTATGATTTTCGAGCTCCTGAAATCCCTTGAGCTTGTTTATTATCTCGTCCCAACGCAGGGCGAACTCCGCCGGCGTTTCGGCCTCCACCTTTTTCCTGCGCAGTGTTTTTTCCCTCAAAGCCTGTCTTATCCACTGCGTCCCCGTGACGTGATCGCAGTAGGCCATGGTGTAATGCTCTTCGTCCATATCGGATGCCTTCAGCTCTATACTTCTATTATCACAGTAATCGAGGAAAAAAGTGTAAGCCGGTGGGGGCAGACTGACCTCACCGAATCTGCTCAATTTTTCCGCATATATCTTTTCTGGAGTCGATGGTTCGATGTTTAGGTTCTCGTCCATGTCCTCCTTAACGAAATCTTTCAATCCTGTAAGCTCCTCTTGAGAGATGGGGAGAGCCCCAACATCAAAATCCGGTCTGATCTCGGGTATCTCCTTCTCCAACCTCTCTCCTTCCGATATCAGGCCTTTCACTACACCAAAAAGATATACCTCGGTATCCTCTATCTCCAGTTTGTATTTGCTCATTTTCTATCAGCCAGGAGTTCTATCACTTTTTTTCTATCATCTATATCGGAGAGTTCGTCTTTTTGTATCACGGGGATGCCCTCTATGTTTCTGCGTCTGTAACTCTTCTGTAAGAATATGACCGAGTCTTTTTCCGTGATATCTGACAGGTTTGAAACCACCTTAGCTTTCTCCTTCAGATCCCTGTTCCCTTCAGAGCTGACTCCGCTGAGGAGAACGGTCTCGTTGTCTTCGGTTATTGCTTCGAAGGGGCATTTACAGGTGGGAACTATCTTGTAACCAATAGATCTTAGCGATTCGAATATACTCCTCTCTAGACTGCTGTACCGGTCATACTCCGAGATATCAACAGATTCTATCTCTTCTGGTTTTTCTACCTTTTCGAACGGGTTGAGAGGTAGTATCAGGTTCTCTCCCAGGAACTCCTCCAGCCTGAGAGCAACTTCTAGGTCCGCTCCCATCCCTTTTTCGTATTTCTGTATGGATTTTCGAGAAACCCCCGCAACATCGGCCAATTTGCTGAGGGATATCTTCTTTTCCTTCCTCGCCTCCTCGAGTATCTCCGAGTCCATCTTCACGTAGAAACCGCCCGGGGCGGAAAAAACGTAAGGGGGTACGCCCTCTAAGACCATATCCTCGAGGGTCTGCGGATGTATCAAGGGGATACCGTTCCTAGAGTATACTACGCCTCCTTTCAATTCTTTACGGCCACCGATGATCGAGACGTACAGTGGAGTGGCATCTATGGCGTCGCACAGGACCCTCATCTCCTTCGCATCTTCGGGACGCGAACTGTCAGCGTTTAGGGTGGCCCTGATCACGAACAGCGAGTCGTCTTTCCTGGCGATCACATCGAATATAGTCCCGGGCCGATACTGCCTTTGGGATAGATAGAACCCTCCTTTCGATAGTATATCCCGGACTTCTTCGATGAGTTGAAGTCGGTTCATCACGACTCTATTTACTTTGAGGTTCTATATAAAGGTAAGGTCGAAGGCTGGAATAATCTGGAGTCTTGAGCTAAAACACCGTCACTCGCCCATCTTTTCAGCCAGGCTTACCTTCCATCTTTCTCTTATCTTCTCCAGTTCAACATCTATAACTTCAGAGTTGATTTCGACTTCAAGTCTCTTGCCATCCGTGATCCCAAGCTCCTTCGTCGGTACGGAAAAGTTCTCTTCGAATTTTTCTTTATCTTCTTTATGCACTTCAATCAACCACCTAGTGGGAGCTTCAGAGAAGAGGAACTTATCCGACTGGAGTTCGGTCGATATGTCGATTTCTACTCCGATATCGCCGGCCAAGCACATCTCCGAAAGAGCCACCCCTATACCGCCGAGAGAGACATCATGGCAGCTCTTCACTAGGCCTTTTGAATGTGCGTCTAACATCTCTTCCATGCTGGTCTCCAACCGGTCCACCTCAACTTTGGGTACTTCACCTGTTTTTCCACCCACCATATTGTAGTACTCGGAACCGCCCATCTCACCGGTGGTTTCGCCCACTAGATAGATAAGGTTGCCTTCTTCCTTAAGATCCATGGTGACCGCTTCACGGACATCGTCCATCAGACCGGAAGCAAGTATGGATGGAGTGGGTTTAACGGGTCCGTATTCCGTCTGATTGTAGAAGCTCACGTTGCCGGAAACGAAAGGTATGTTGAGGGGTTTAGCCACAGCTTCTAGACCTTCAGCTACTCGCTTAAAATCTCCTAAGCGCTCCGGTATCTCGGGATTGCCGAAATTCAAACAATCCGCGAACGAGTGTGGTCTCGCCCCGACCGCAACAAGATTGCGTATCGCCTCGTCTAGGGTGTTCATCGCCCCGACTTTTGGATCCAGCGAAGTCAAAGATGGCAGAACGTCGGTGGTTATGGCAATACCTTTGAACGACTCCTCCAAGGGCTTTACCACGGAAGCGTCCCCGGGTCCCTGTTTTCCGAGCTCGCCCTGAAGGGGTTTCAACACGGTGTTCTCCCTCACCTCGTGGTCGTACTGCCTGATCACCCACTCTTTGCTGTTGATGTTGTCTCTCGATAGAAGGTCGAGCAGCACCTTTTCGTACTCTTCCGGCGTCTCAAGCTCCTTTTCTTCGACCTTCTCTGTGTGCTCCACAGTCCTGGTGGGCCTGCAGTACTCGGGGCCGCCTGTTTGAAACTCTAGGTCTAGGTCCATTATCTTTTCATCTTCATAGTAAACTTTTACCCTTTTCTCGTCGATCACCCTGCCGATCCTCGTGGCTTCCACGTCCCACTTCTTGCATATCTCAAGCACTCTTTCAACATCTTCCTCTTTCACGGCGTACATCATCCTTTCCTGGCTCTCAGAGACCCAGATCTCCCAGGGAGCCATGTCTTCTTCTTTCAACGGCACTTTATCGAGCTGTACTTCGGCACCGTAACCGCCGTGCAGAGCCATCTCTCCCGCCACACAAGAAAGGCCGCCTCCTCCGAAGTCCTTCATACCCTGCAGTAAATCTTTCCTATTCAATTCCAAACTGACATGTATAAGAGGCTCTTTGGTTATCGGGTCGCCTACTTGAACCGCTCCGATATCTTCTTCTTCAGAATCCTCTCTCAGCTCGTCGGACGCGAAAGTGACGCCGTGTATACCGTCTCTTCCCGTCCTCCCTCCCGCCATTATGTAAACATCGCCGGGTTCTTTTACCCTGCTGCGTATCAGCTCGTCCTTCTTCGCTATCCCTATACAGCCCACGTTCACCAGGCAGTTGGAAGTGTAACTATCATCGAAGTAAACCATGCCCGCCACGGTGGGGATACCGAGCCTGTTGCCGTAGTCGCTTATACCGTGGACGACGCCGTTGAAAAGATATCTCGGATGTTTGGTGCCGGGCGGAAGTTCTTCATAATCCATATCTAAAGGTCCGAAAAAGAGCGGATCTACAAAAGCTAAAGGTTGTGCACCCATGCAGGCCACATCTCTGACAATCCCACCAATACCCGTTGCCGCTCCACCGTAGGGCTCTATAGCCGAGGGATGATTATGCGATTCTAACGCAACGACGTAGGCGTGCTCATCGTCGAATTCAACCACGCCCGCATCCTCCTCGATAACGTAGATGTTCTGAGGCGCCTCGATATCGAATACAGTATCTTTCAATATCGGCTTGGAAGATTTGTAGCAGCAGTGTTCGGACCAGGCCTGACCGATCGCTTCTAACTCTAGATCGGTAGGATTCCGGCCGAGCTCCTTGAAATGTTCTTTCACCATCTTCATCTCATCTAAACTCAAGCCGACACCGCTCTCCCTGCTGATCTCTTCCAGTTCATCGTCTTCAGCTTCTAGAATATTGACTTCATGGAGTTCGAAAGGGACGTCACACTCGATATAGTGTTTCATACTACCCACCTTAATCTTTTATCTCTATCTGATAAGTCTGTATCACTGGGTTCGCCAATAACTTTCTACACATCTCTTCAACTTCTTCTCTAGCTTCTTGTGTGGAATAGTTTTCACCCATATCTATCTCGAACAACTTTCCCGTTTCGACCTTCTCGACGTCCCATCCGAGGAGCTTCAAAGTCTTCTTCGTGTTCATGCCTTCCGGGTCCGCAACGCCCTCTTTCAGTTCTATCTTCACTTCCGCTGTTACCATGCGACCACAGGTGTAAATTGGAAGGTTGTTTAATAGGTTTTCTAATCCCTGATTTCGTCTGCCTCGATGGGAATTAAATACCCCCTCTTGGATTATATACTGATGAGCATTTCGCTAAAATGGATAATCGTTTTGGCCGTTTCCCTCCTTCCGACTTTAGTCTATTCGGTCTACATACGGAATATAGAAGAATATCAAAAAGAACCGTGGAGATACGTCGCTTTGGCCTATCTTTGGGGTGCGCTCGCTGCAGGGATTTTCGTGCTCATCTCCTTTCTCATATACGGGCAGATACAAAGGGAGCACGAGTACTTTCAGTTCTTCCGTTCATTCTCCAACGTGTTCATAATAGTCATATTATTTCCTCTTGTTGGTGAAAGTCTTAAAGCGGCGGGTCTCCTGTTAGTAAAAAAAGAGTTGGACGAGGTTGAGGATGGTCTCATACACGGAGCGATCCTAGGTCTTGGGTTCGGTGGATTCGCCAATATAGCTTACCTTTACACCGCTTTCACATGGCAGAGCGAGATGATAGGTGGTTACGAAGTACCTACACTCCTCTTTCTCATAATGGCTAGTGTATCTACCATACTCCTTCACGGTAGTTCTACGGCGGCCGTGGGATATGGGGTTTCCAGTGCACTCGTCGATCTCGATTATACGCACCTGTTCATGTACTTCCTCGCAGGCATCTCCATCCATCTGTTCTTTAATCTCCTGAACACCATCACGATATATCTGGAAGTGCAGTCCGGTCTTTACTACCTCATCGGTCTTGGGGGTGTCCTCCTCATATCCAATCTCGTTTTCAGAACGATAAGAGCTAGGCTGCTCAAGTTGATCGAAATATTAGATTTGGAGACACACAAAAAAAGGACTAGATGAACGGCGAGACTATGAACCATACACCGAAAATTAACATGATCCCTCCGCAGGCGGCGAACACTTTTCTCCTGTGTTTTTCCCAATAATCCAGAGTTCCATGAGATGAGAATGTCAGGAAGGAATCCCAAAGGAGATCACATGACCAGTGGACTATAGAGAATATGATCAAGAACAGAACTCCGTACCGAAGCGCCCGGGTGATCAGCGCCGCGCCGACTGTAGCCCACCAGATGAAAAAATATGGATTCGCCGCACTAGTTATAACCCCGACCATAGTAGGTTTATATGGAAACCTTTTCTTCTCCTCATCCACAGGTCTGAAAAGTTGAATGCCCAAGTAGATCAGTAAAATACCGCCTACGACCCCGATAAAAGCTTTAGCTTCCCATGATGCGATGAATGTCATACCTATGGCGACTAGAGCGATGATCGGGAACTCTACCATAGCGTGACCAAGAGCTATCCTGATCCCGGCTTTTTTATCCTCGGCTCCTTTAGCTATAGCCCCTGCAGTGACCGGTCCGGGCATCATCACTCCACTGAGCGAGATGACCACTGTCGCTCCGAGAAGGATGATAGGATCCCACATAATATTATCCGACTACGCCTCCTTCTTCCTCTATCACCATCTCTTCGAAACGTTCCACCTTCAGCCTTTCGATGTCTATGGACGGCTCTTCTCCCATGACCAGTTCCGTAGTGACCTTATCCACCATCGGCGAGACCATGAAGCCGTGGCCGCTGAAGCCGTTGACTTGATAGAATCGTTCGACCTCCGGCACCGAACCCAGGATCGGCTGAGCGTCCGGCGTGGTGTCGTAAAGACCGGCCCACTGCCTTATCATGTTCACTGAGCTGAACCTGGGTATGAAATTCAAAAGGGTATCGGAGAAAGTCTTCAAGAACCACAGGCTGCCTTTCTGGTTGACCCCGGGTTCCTCGTCCGGATTGCCTATCCCACCCACGATATTACCGTGTTCACTCTGACTGAAGTAGATACCGTGGGAAAATGAGATGACCATGGGTTCCAAAAAGCGCTGAAAGGGTTCGGTCACCATTATCTCGTGCCTCACCGGCACGTTGGGTATCTCGGCGCCGGCCATCTCCGCAACTTTCGAAGACCAACCTCCGGCGGCGTTCACCACCGTATCGGTCTCTATCTCTCCATCAGACGTCTTCACCTTCTTTATCTCGCTCCCGTCCCTGACTATATCGGTGACTTCAGTGTGCTCTCTCACCTCTATGCCCATCTCTCTCACCCTGTTGGCATAGCCGTGGATCACCTTGAAGGGATAGATGGTCCCGTCACTCTGGTTGAAAGTGGCAGCCACCACCTCAGAAACATCCAATTCGGGTACGATCTCCTTCGCCTCGTCCGGCGATAGAAATTCGCTTTCCACGCCCAGTCTGTTCTGCCGCTTCACGTTCTCTTTGAACTCCTCAGCCTCTTCATCATCGAAAGCGAGCACCAGATAACCACCCTGGTAGTATTCAAGGTCCTCTTTTAACTCCTCGTTCAACTTTTCGAACATCTTCCTGCTCTCTAAAGCCAGTTTGATGTTCTCCTCCGAAGTCCACTGCTGTCTTATCCCGCCGCCGTTCCTGCCGCTGGCTCCGGAACCTAAGTAGGATTTATCCAGCACGACGACGTCGGTAAAACCTTTCTTTCCGAGGTGGTAAGCGGTTCCGAGCCCGTTGACTCCCCCACCGATTATCACCGCTTCGGCACTTTCACTCATACTTTTCACCTCCTTCCGGCGAGGCTAAAAGGCTGAACGGGACGGGCTGTGAAGGAGGTCTAGCGGTCGGCTCCACCACCTCCTCCATATCTTTACCGGTCTCTCTGCACAGGATCCTCTCCGCCAGCAGGATACAGGTCTTCCCCTGACAGGGGCCCATCCCAAGCCTCAGATGCCTCTTCAATTTCTCCAATTCGTCGTAACCTTCCTCGATAGCTTCCACTATGTCTTCCTCAGTCAGGTCTTCGCAGCGACAGACGATAGTGGTCATCTTTCCACCTCCAATCCTCTCACATCCCAGACGTTATCTCTTTTGATCTCTAATGTCACGGCGTAAGTCCTGCCGGACCGCCTGACTTCCGTAACCTCGGCTCTCTGGACCTCTTCGCCCTTCCTGTTCAACGCCTTCACCTCTTCACCCCTCTCAGGAACGGGAAGGTACTCGTAGGGCATCGTAACCTTACATTTCTCCTCGCTGTAACTGCAATCTATCACAAAGATCGCCAGCCCGGGGCATTCAGGAACACATAGAGCACAGCCGGTACACTTCTCAAAATCAACATCCGGCACGTCAGTTATCTCGTCCATGTCTATCGCACCGAAGTTACATACAGCTACGCAGGGATCACATGGTATGTTTTCAACGCACTCTATCACGACTACCGGTCCTTCCTTCAATCTTTCCTTGCCAGGAGTCTCTATTTCTTCTTTAGTCACGACACCCGTACTTTTGTAATCAGTCATCCGCACACCTCCTCGTCGACAGTACAGATTTTAACTCCCTTTCTAGGTGCTTCGCCATAGGGACCTTTCCTCATCTGTTTCAGCCCGCTTTTGGCTTCCCGCTTCAACCTTTCAGTCTTTTTGTTTTCCTCGCCAGTTATCTCTTTGTAAACGGCTACTCCGGCCAGTTTTCCTTCCAAAGCCGCCACCGTTGCCTCTTCGATACCCGCTGAATCTCCTGCCACGTAGACCCCCTTCTCGGTGGTCCTCATGTCTTCGGTCCTCAGAGGAACGTAACCGCCCAATTCGGGCACGAATTCCATCTCACAACCGGCTTGTCTCAAAAATCCCACATCCGGCCTCAGACCAACGGCCAAACAGATTATGTCACATTCTATCTCTCTTTCAGTGCCCTCGACCTTCTTCCAATCTTCGTCTATCTCTTGGACGACAGCCCCTTCCACCTCTTCATCTCCTATCGCTTTCACAATGGTGTAGCTCGTGTTTATAGGGACCCCCGCCCTCCTTATCTTTGAAGCGTGAACTTGATAACCTCCTATCTCAGGGAGGGCCTCGATGACCTCGACAACGTCGACACCCGCTTGCAGCAGCTGGTAACTCACTATCAACCCGACATTGCCGGAACCCACCATCAGCACTTTATCGCCGGGAAGAACGCCTTCCTCGTTCATGAGGGTCTGGACTCCTCCAGCACCGTAGACCCCGGGGAGATCGTTGTTCTCGAACGCAAGGTAATTTTCTATGGCGCCTCCGGCAAAAACTATCCCCTCTGTACTGTATATTTCGAACCGTCCTTCTCGCTCGACCGCTATCTTCCTGTCGTCGTAGTACCCCAGCACTTTCGTTTCCGGATGGATGTTGACCCCGACTCTCTCCGCTTCTTCGGCTAGATCGTCCCCTATATCTATACCTCTAGTTCCAGCATCCTCTTCATGACTGCCGAAGAACTGGTGAGTCTGTTTTACAAGCTGACCGCCCACATCTGCGCTTTCATCGAACAGATGAACTTCGCTTCCAAGTTGGGCGGCGGTTATGGCTGCCATAAGCCCCGCGGGACCTCCTCCTATCACCGCTAGTTCGATCTCCTCCTCCCTTCTTTCTTCACCTCTACCGATATCTATCTCAGGAAATTTCGGCTTAGCTCCGTGCCTCTTCACTTCCATCCCCTCTTCAGCCTGAGTAACGCAAGTCCTAACGTGCGGCCTTCCGTTCACAGACATTATACAGGATGAACATTTGCCTATGGCACAGAAGAACCCCCTAGGCCTTTCCAGCTTTTTGCTCTCGGTGAACTTCCTTAAACCGTCGGCATACAGAGCTGCGGCTATGGTTTCGCCCTCGTAGGTTTTGATTTTTTCACCCTCGAACTCGAAGTAAAACTCTTCATCTCTATCGAAATCCAGGATCGGATGCTCGAATATCCGTTTTCCGCTCATCTAGGCACCACGGATCAAAAATAAGTTGGGTAATAAAAGTATTTCTTCGAAAATACACCGTCAAATCAATATATCGAGAAGCTATTTATCTCTCCTAAGAGAGCAAATCATGCCTACTAGATATGTGTGTAAGGAGTGTAGTGAAATCTCGAAAAAAGAAGAGAAGTGTTCTGTATGCGGCGATGAGATGTATAAGATCAATTTACCTTGGGGTCTGGAGAACCTAGCGCCCTATATCTTCGCGGCCCTAGCCGGCACCCTACTAACTGTAGGCTTCTTTTCCGACAGAACGTTCTTGATCTGGTTCACTTTCCCCTTTATAGGGGCTGGTCTACTCTACGATCATCTCTATGAGAAACAGGTCGAGGAGCTCATCAAAAGGGTGATTCGAGAAAAAAAATAGTACGGTTTGATATCCATAAAAATCCTTTATATACCCAGGGTGGAAAGATTAATATAGTTCGAAATCATGTGATATCTTGTCCCTAAGGGCTAGCTTCAAAGTCCCCGGGATGCACTCTAAAGTGCTAAATATGATTTCAAAAAAATAGAAAGGTCTGAAGATCCCAAACAATTTGTAAAAGAGATATCTGGATTTAAGGGTAGGTCAAAATATGGAAGAAGAATCAGTATTAGATAAGAAGAAAGAGATCTACGATTCTGACAAGATCAAAGTCTTGGAAGGCCTCAAAGCCGTTAGGAAACGCCCGAGTATGTACATAGGCAGTACCGACGAAAACGGCCTCCACCACCTAGTTTACGAGGTCGTGGACAACAGCATAGACGAGGCCATGGAAGGTTACTGCGATAAGATCGAAGTCACGATCAAGCCCGACGGCAGCGTGGAGGTGTCAGACAACGGGAGAGGTATACCTGTCAGTGAACATCCCCAGCACAACGCCCCGGGGGTCGAGATCGTCATGACAAAGCTCCACGCCGGGGGTAAGTTCGACAGGAAGAGCTACAAGGTCTCTGGAGGACTGCACGGCGTCGGAGTTTCCGTGGTCAACGCTCTTTCCGAGTGGCTGGAAGTAAGGGTGATAAGAGAAGGTAATGTTTATCGTCAGAGATACAAAAGAGGCGACCCTGTAAGCGAAGTAGAGATGATAGGAGAGGACGGGACCTCAAGCGGTACGACCACCCGATTCAAGCCCGATCCCGAGATATTCGAAACCGTGGAATTCGACTACAACACTTTGAAGGAAAGGATGAGAGAACTGGCCTTCCTGAATAAGGGGCTCAAGATCATATTCAAAGATGAAAGGATCGAAGATAAAGATGAAGAAGGAAAAGATGTCTTCCACTACGAAGGAGGCATAGTCGAATTCGTAAAGTACCTCAACCAAGATAAAGAAAAACTCTACCCGGAACCCATATACTTCAAGAAGAGAGAAGACGGGGTCCACGTCGAAGTGGCCATGCAGCACAAGACTGAAGCCTACTCCAAGGACATCTTGGCCTTCGCCAACAACATACATACCAAAGAAGGCGGCACCCATCTCAGCGGTTTCCGAGCGGCCCTGACAAGGACTCTCAACAATTACTGCGACAAGAACGATATCGGTGAAGACCTGCACATACGGGGAGAAGATTACAGAGAGGGTCTGACCGCGGTGATCAACGTGAAACTTCCAGAACCCCAGTTCGAAGGGCAGACGAAAACAAAATTGGGCAACAGCGAGATGAGAGGCATAGTTCAATCCATAGTCGGTGACGAATTGATGAGGTTCTTGGAGGAGAATCCCAAAGTCGCAGAAGTCATCATCGAAAAAGCCATCACCGCTGCAAAGGCCAGGCAGGCGGCAAAGAAGGCAAAGGAACTGACCAGGAGGAAAGGACTTTTGGAGAGCGTCGACCTGCCCGGTAAATTGGCTGACTGTTCTAATCCCGATCCCGCCAAATCCGAACTTTATATAGTTGAGGGAGATTCTGCAGGAGGATCGGCCAAGCAGGGAAGAGACAGGGACTTCCAGGCAATACTGCCCTTGAGGGGTAAGATAATCAACGTGGAGAAAGCTAGACTCGATAAGATGTTAGAGAACAAAGAGATACGCTCTATAATCTCGGCTATCGGCGCCGGGATAGGCGATGAGTTCGATCCTGGTGAATCCCGCTACCACAAGATCATAATAATGACCGACGCGGACGTCGACGGCGCCCACATCAGGACCTTACTGTTCACTTTCTTTTACCGGTACATGAAACCGCTGCTGGAAAAGGGCTATCTCTACATGGCCCAACCGCCACTATATAAAATAACCAAAGGTGGAGGTGTGCGTCATGCATACACTGAGGGGGAGAAAAGAGAGATATTGGACGAGTGGGGCAAACGTGGGGTGAGTATACAGCGCTACAAAGGTCTCGGGGAGATGAATCCTAAAGAGCTCTGGGAGACCACCATGAATCCCGATAATCGGATACTCGCCAAAGTCACGGTAGAAGATGGAGAAAGAGCTGACGAATTGTTCAACCTGCTGATGGGAAAAGAGGTGGGCCCGCGAAAAGAATTCATACAAGAGAACGCTAAAGCCGCCACGAATATCGACATATGAGGTGATCACGATGGTACAGGAAGATGTTGAGTTTGCGGAGGAAGTCCATAAAAAACATATCGAGGAGGAGATGAAGGATTCTTACATAAATTACGCCATGAGCGTTATAGTCGGCAGAGCTCTACCTGACGTTAAAGATGGTTTAAAGCCTGTTCACAGAAGGATCCTGTACTCCATGAAACAGGAGGGTCTCAGCTCTGATAAATCTCACAAAAAATCCGCCCGGGTGGTCGGTGACGTACTGGGTAAGTACCACCCACACGGAGACCAGGCTGTTTATGATGCCCTGGTGAGGATGGCCCAAGACTTTTCCCTGCGTTATCCTCTGGTGGACGGGCAGGGGAATTTTGGCTCCCTGGACGGTGACGAGCCGGCGGCGATGCGCTACACCGAGGCGCGCCTGGAAAAGATGGCCGAGGAGATGATGGAAGACCTCGACAAGGATACGGTCGAATTCAGGGACAATTACGACGGGAGCCTGGAAGAACCTGAGGTCATGCCGGCCAAATTACCGAACCTCCTGCTCAACGGTGCCAGCGGTATCGCAGTGGGCATGTCGACCAATATCCCTCCACACAATCTGAACGAGCTGGTGAACGCGATAAAGATGCTGATCGACGATCCAGGGGTAGAGATAATAGATCTGATGGAGGAACTGCCGGCCCCTGACTTTCCCACTGGAGGCATAATACACGGCTATAACGGCGTCTACAACGCCTACACCGAGGGGAGAGGAAAGATCAAGATAAGAGCGAAAACGAAGATACAAGACCTCGGTGGAGAAAGGAGCCGGATAATAGTCGAAGAGGTACCCTACCAGGTGAACAAGGCTAAACTGGTAGAGAGTATAGCAAAATTGGTAAAAGATGACGTTATAACAGAGATATCGGATCTGAGAGATGAATCCGACAGGGACGGTGTGAGGATCGTTTTGGACCTGAAGAGAGGGGTAATACCGGATGTGGCTTTGAACAAATTGTTCAAACACACTCAGATGGAAGTCACCTTCGGCGTGATAAACCTAGCTCTAGTGGACAGCGAGCCGAAGATATTGAACCTGAAAGAGACCCTGCAGCATTATATAGACCACAGAGTGGACGTGGTCACCCGAAGGACCAAATACGATCTGGACAAAGCTCAAGACCGTGCCCATATCCTGGAAGGTCTCTTGACCGCCCTAGATAATCTGGATAAAGTGATAAAGATAATCCGCTCTTCGGAAGAGCAGGAAGAGGCGAAAAAAAGGCTGACGTCGGAATTTTTATTGAGCGATAAGCAGGCCACCTCGATACTGAATATGCGCCTTAGAAGATTGACCGGGCTGGAGAGGGAAAAACTGCAGACAGAATACGAGGAAAAGAAGGAGGATATAAAAGAGTACAAAGAGATCCTGGGGGATAAAGAAAGGATACACGAGATCATCAAAGAAGAGCTGGACGAGTTGGCGGAAAAGTACGGCGACGAGAGAAGGACCGAGATAAACAAAGATGCGGTAGAAGTCGAAACTGAAGATCTGATACCAGAAGAAGACCTAGTGATAACCCTGACCCATAAAGGATACATCAAGAGACTGCCGGTCGAGACCTACAGGAAGCAGAGAAGAGGCGGAGTCGGACTGATAGGTATGGATACCAGGGATGAGGATTATGTTGTTGATCTTTTCATAGCCAACTCGCACGACTATATTCTCTTCTTCACGAACAAAGGCAGAGTGTATTGGCTCAAGGCCTATAAATTGCCTAAAGGGAGCAGGCGCTCCAAAGGCAGGCCGATAGTCAACATGCTGCCACGACTGGATGTCGATGAAAAGATCGAAGACCTGATACCGGTGAGTGAATTCTCCGAAGACGAATACCTGCTCTTCTCGACGAAAAAAGGCAAGATAAAAAGAACTCCTCTGTCCGATTACAGCAATCCAAGAGTCACAGGTATATGGGCAGTAAGGCTGCGTGATGAAGACGAACTGGTCGATACTAAGCTTTCCGACGGGTCAAAAGAAGTGATGCTCGCCACCAGGAACGGCCAGGCCATAAGATTCGAGGAGGAAGACGTTAGAGCTACCGGCAGATACACCATGGGTGTGAAAGGCGCGGAATTGGAGGACGAAGACGAAGTGGTCAGCATGACGCTGGTCGAGGAAGATGATACCGTGCTCACTTTGACCGAAAAGGGCTACGGTAAACGGTGCGACGTAAAGAATTACAGGAAAACGAACAGAGGCGCCAAAGGAGTGATCACCATGAGGACGGAGAAGAGGAACGGTAAGGTGGTCTGCGTGAGAAAAGTCGAAGAGGGACAGGAGATCATACTGGTCAGCAAAAAAGGCATGATAATCAGGACCATGGTCGACGACATAAGCAAACAGGGCAGGAACACCATGGGCGTGAAGGTGATGGAATTGAAAGAGGGCGACGAATTGAACGCGATGTCAAAGGTGATCGGTGAAGAAGAAGAGAAGGAGATCATCGAGGAAGACGACGGCTCTGAAGAAGAGGAGTAAAGGAAGGGAAAAACTCTTATTTGCTTACAGATTGAGAGTGAGAGTAGCAGGACCGCTCTCACATGGGCGCGTGGCCTATCGGGGAAGATGTAAAAGGACATCCTCCCCTCACATTCAAGGCCGCCAAACGCCCTTGAATATAGCCCGGACAAAAACTCTTCAACTCTCATGATGGGCGCGTGGCCTAGCTAGGACATGGCGCTGCCCTTCTAAGGCAGACATCACGGGTTCGAATCCCGTCGCGTCCGTTAAACTTGCTTTAACGGGCAAGGTGAATGCTGACGCATTCACTGGCGTCCGCTTTTCTATGAAAAGCGGCCAGTTAGAAATCTTTGATTTCCGACGAGTCCGCTTACAAATCTTTGATTTTAAGCGGGCAAGAAGAAAGTGTTAGCTTTCTTTAGCGTCCGTTTTTTCTTTTGCTAGTTTCCGTATCGAGACAGATTTGCTAAGTCACCTTTCTGAAATTATTCCTCGATGTATACCGAAGGGCGACAGGATCGATCAACCCGCTGATTTCACTATTTCTCCTTCCGGGCTTTAACCACTGCAACGGTGGCATCTGTCCGTTTGACCACTCTACTAGTGGTGCTTCCGATAAATATAGATTTGATACCCGACCTGCCGTGCGAGCAGATATAGATTATATCACCTCTGTCCGCCACCTCGGCGATCTCTTGAGAGGGTATCCCGTCTCTTATCTCGGTCTTCAATTCCACACCTAACTCATCAGCTTTCTTCCTGACCTCGGCAAGGACCTGTTCAGCCCTCTCTTTTTGGTGCTCCCACATGATATCTACCATTTCTTGTCCGTACTCTTCAAATCTATGTACCCCTGTTTTTTCCGATATTGCGGAGGGAGGGATCACGTAGACGGCCAAGGCTGGAATTCCGTAAATCTTCGCTGCCTCTAAGCCCTCTTCAACCCCCTGAAAAGATACATCGGATCCATCGGTGGGAAGGATGACTCTTTTGTACATACATATAACAGTACGTGCCGATAGTAAAGATTTATGGTCAAAACTCCTAAACAAGAGTTAACTTTATTACCCCTCCTATTTTTTGCCTGACCATGTCCACCTATGATGATTTATTAGAAATTTCGAAAAGATTGAGGAACATACAGCGAGCTCTGTACCTTCTAGCATGGGACGAAAGGACCTACATGCCGAAAGATGCGGTCGAAGGACGTTCTGAGACGAAGGCGGAACTATCACGCCTTTATCAAGAAAAACTCACCTCTGAAAAGACCAAAAAATGTATAGAAGAACTGAACAAAGAGTCGAAACAGGCAGAACTTGATGAGGTACAAAAAGCCGCGGTAAGAGAGATGACGAGAGATTTTGAACGACGCTATAACGTGCCGGACGAACTGATAAAAGAGATGTCCGTAGCTTCCACCAAGGCCCAGTCCGCTTGGGAAGAGGCTAGGGAGAGATCGGATTTTGAACGTTTTTTACCCCACTTGGAAAAGCTCGTCGATCTGAAGAGAGAAGCCACAGAGTATATCGGCTACGAAAACGAACCTTACGACGCACATATAGATGCATACGAGCCAGGCTTCACCGCCAAAAAGATCAAGAGCATCTTTGAGCCCATGAAAAAAGAGTTGAGCTCCATAGTAGCGGAGATATTATCCACCGAGATAGAACCCGGAAAAGGAATTTTCGAGGATGAAAAATTCCCGATCGGAAAACAGAGAAAATTCTGCCGTGAGTTGGCTGAAGAGCTGGGATACGATTATGATCACGGCAGGCTGGACAAAGCCGTACATCCCTTCACCATGGGGATGGACGACGACGTGAGGATAACGAACAGGTACTCCGAGGAGAACATAACCTCTATATTCAGTCTGATGCATGAAACCGGCCATGCTCTTTACGAACAAGGTCTCCCTGACGAATGGTACGGCCATCCTCTCGGCACGCGTATCTCCATGGGCTATCACGAATCTCAGTCCAGGATGTGGGAAAACTTCGTGGGAAGGAGTAAGGAATTTTTGGATTACATCTTCCCGAAGCTCCGAAACGAATTCTCCGGTCTAAAAGATGTTTCAAAGGAAAGATTCTACAGGAAGATCAACAGGGTCAAACCCACTTTCATCAGGGTGGAAGCCGACGAAGTGACTTACAACCTTCACATAGCTCTCAGGTACGACATAGAGCTCGGCCTGTTCAGGGATGAGATCAAACCGAAGGAGACCAAAGTTGTATGGGAGAACAAGATGGAAGAGTATCTCGATATAAAGCCTGGAGATCCGGCTAAAGGCGTGCTGCAGGACGTGCACTGGTCCACAGGCCAGTTTGGTTATTTCCCGAGCTACGCCCTCGGTAATCTCTACGCCGCTCAGATATTCCGTACCGCGGAGAAAAAGATCGACGGCTTGAAAGAAAAGATCTCTGAAGGAGATTTTACCGCTTTGAGAAAATGGACGAAAGAGAACATCCATCAGCACGGCAGGAGATACAAAGCGGAAGAGATGACCGAACGGCTGACGGGAGAAGGACTGAACGAGGAGTACCACATCGAGCATCTAAAAAAGAAATACAAGCCGATATACGAGCTGTGATCTTCACGGAACTGGTATCCTCCTTCTGCTGAGTTCATCCGCCCTTTTGTTCCTGTCTCTTTCGATCCACTCGAAAGATACGTTCATCTTGTTAGCCACTTTAGAAGCCTTCTTCCACAGATCGAAAAGGTTATCGTTGTTGACGCTGGACTCTCCTATCATCTGATTGATCACCACTCTTGAATCCCCCCTGCATATGACCGACCGGCCGGGATAATGCACTTTCAGGTACTTCAAGCCGATTATCAGGGCGATGTACTCCGCCCTGTTGTTGGTCAGGCCATCCATGTTTCTTATACTGCCGGCCAGCTCGTCTATTATCCTCCCGTCTTTCTTGATTACCACTCCGTAACCCCCACAGCCAGGAGTCCCATTTCTACAGGCTCCGTCGAATTCCATCACAAGCATCTTTCCACCTTTCACTTCTCTTTACTAAAATACTATTTGTACAGAAGGGCCATATCTCTGGGAGAAAGGGCCAGTCGATCACCGCCATTCACTTCTCTTCCCACTATTTAAAAGTGTCACTATTTATATGTCTTTTGTCCGAGCGAAAACGAGCTGACAAACGAAATGATTTATTAAGAAGTGGGTAATCTTAAAGCACAGGTGTCGAAGAGTTGAAAGTAAAGGTAAAGATAAAGGAAAAACCCTGGGACCTGGCACTCATAGCGGCCATGACAGCTTTACTCATAGCGGTGATAGCCGGTATGCCGGAGAGCACTCTGAGAACGGTTTTAGGTCTCCCTTTCATACTGTTTTTCCCCGGCTACGTGCTGATCTCCTTTCTGTTCCCAGAAAAAGAACCACTCGATCACATCGAGAGGATAGCTCTCTCTTTCGGTTTGAGCATAGCGATAACGCCGCTCATAGGACTCTTACTGAATTACGTGTGGGAGATCAGTTTGATCCCAATCTTATACTCACAATCACTCTTCATCTTCACTTTCTCTTTCTTGACTCATTTTCGCCGAAAGGCTATACCTTCTGAAGAGCAGTTCAGCATAGAATTCGATATCGAAACACCCGATTGGAAAAGCTACGACATCATCGATAAAGCTCTAGTGATCGCCACGGTAGTGTTGCTGATCGCATCAGGTGCATTGGCTTACAACATCGCCACCACCCCTAGAACCGGTGAAAGGTTCACTGAATTTTACGTGTTAGGACCGGATGGCAAGGCAGACAATTATCCCACAAACCTCACACTCAATCAAAATGGAACCGTGATAGTCGGGGCTGTGAACCGAGAGCACACCACGGTAAATTACACACTGGTGGTGGGATTGGGATACTCTTATGGGGAGATGGCTAGGGTGGGCGAGATACCGCCCGATCACAACTTCACCCTTCCATCCAACAACACCTGCTTTGAGATGCCTCTGACTCTGAAGCACGGCGAAAGATGGAATCAAACTATCAATTTTTTCATCGGAGAACCTGGTAGAGATTACAAACTGAGTTTTTTACTCCTGAGAGATGGTGAGGTGTACCGAGACCTGCATCTGTGGGTGGATGTATTGGAGTCAACGGAGGGATAGCGTCGTGAAGAGAAAAGACATCGAACTCAGCAAAAGGGGTAAATTCTTGCTGTTGTTCCCCATCTATCTCTTCGGCATAAGCATACTACTCAGAGAGCCATATATAGGCATACTCGGCATATCGATCTTTTCTTTGTTCCTCTATGCTAGGTACGAAATAGCCAAGATCCCTATAGATGTGGATGATAATATCCCGCAGGGGAACAAAACGGTGGACGAACCTTTCACCATAAAACATACAATAAAAAGCGATAGGTCTCTTCCTGTAGTGTTATCTGCAGAACCTAATGATGAATTTGATCTTGTTGAAAAAGAGGGGCTCGAAGAGGAAAGGAGAACGGGAACTAAAGTTTCCTATCGACTCGTCCCAAAATCTAGAGGTTACCAGAAGATCGGAAAGATCCATATCAAGGTCAACGGGTCTCTGCGACTATACGAAAAGACCACCGATCATCAGATACAAGAAGAAGTCATAGTGCACAGTTCTAAAGAAGCTATGAAAAAAGCTCAAACATATGCTAGAAGGACCCACACGGAGGAATTGATGAAAAGTTCCATCCAATTCACTTCCAGGTCCAACGAATTCGAGGGTATCAGAGAATATCAACCCGGAGATTCACTGCGTGATATACATTGGAAATCTTTATCCAAATTCCAGACCATGATGACCAAGGTGTATGAGAAACTGGCTCCCGTCGGAGCCCACATCCTCTTAGATTGTTCGCCCCCCATGAGGAGAAGGCTGCCCGACGGTAGGACCAAATTGGAACAGGCCATCTATGTATCCCTGGAGATACTGAAGAATTTCGAGATCTTGGGGCATGATATAGGAATGACCGCCTATGACCACAAAGAAGTTCATTTCCACCAGGATTCTAGCTCCGAAAAGATAGCTTTTAGAAACTTGTACGAGAAAGTGAACGAATTACCGGGGGCGGTCGAACAAAAAGAGATATCCCTAGAGAGATATCAGGATGCTAAGGACCTCTCTTCCTTGGACGAGGAAGAGAAGCTCTTCTCTGAGAAGCTCAGCAGATTCATCTCCGGTATAAAGCAGGATCAGATAGGAGGTATCCTTTCAGCGGTGAATCAGATCAAGAGTGCTGGAGATAACAGGAAACTTGTGATCATAATCTCCGACATGGAGATGAATCCACAAGCCACTGTAAGAGCGGTAGAGCACTTGAAGGGGATGCAGCACACCATCTGGTTGGTGATACCATTCAGCCCTTGGTATGAAGTAGAAGAGGTGGATGAAAAGATACTGGAGAAGGCTTACAAAGAGTATGAAAAATTGGAAAACATAATCCAAAGACTCAGAAAACTAGAAACCTCCATATTTGAGCTACACCCCGAAAAGGAAGGTTTCATGATCCTAGAAGAGTGGGAGAAGAAGAAAACATGATCTCTGTGCTAAAAGAAGATAGATTTAAAGGACTCGCCGTGCATCTGCTAGGGGCAGTGATAATCATCTCCACATACCACCATTCGGACAGCCTTTATTCTCTCTTAGTTTCGATACCGGTGTTCTTGGTCTCGCTCAGCATTTACAGCAACCAGCGTTTTCGGCTTCCCGCTCTCTGCGCGGCAACTCTGTATTCACCTCTTTTAACGACCACAGGAAGCATGGACGAGTCACTCTCCTTCTTGCTCTATTCCACGACATTCGTGCTACCTTTCGTAATCTATTGGATCCTGGTGCTCGCTTTTGAGTTTTCTGCGAAGGTCGAACGGAAAGGTGCCGTCATCGCATCATCCTACATCTTTTTCACTTTAGCACTCTTCTACCTCGTCCCTTCATTCCTGGGGATCTCAGAATATTTTTTCTCAGCGGGGAACAGGGAAGGGCAAGCACTACTCCTAGTGGGTTTCGGATTGATGGCGGTGATACCTTACCAGGTCCTTCTAGAATTCAACTCTGATCGCTCTTGAAATCGCCTTTGGGAGCTTCTACCCTCTTTTCTAATATATCATCCAACACTTGAACCTCGGTGAGATCTTCTAATTCAGCCTCCACTGAGAGGATCAAACGGTGCGGTAAGACCTTTTCGCTCACCATCTTCACGTCGTCAGGTATCACGTAATCTCTTCCCTGTATTACCGCATAGGCTTTGGAAGCGTAGAGCAGTTGTTCACCCGCCCTAGGGCTTGCACCCAAAACGAGTTCTTCCACCTTTCTCGTCTCCAAAATAATGTCCCTTATGTATTCCAAGACCTTGTCCGAGACGAAGACGCCTTCATGCAGCCCCTTGATCTCATGACCGAAATCTTTTCCCACCTGGTTAACCTTAGCGAGTTCATCATCCGTTTGAGAGCCGGAGCTTTTTTTCTTGCCCACCCCATCATTTTTATTCTGCAGCATCTGGAGCTCCTTGCCTGGGGAGACATACCCCATCTCGCTCTTTATCATGAACCTATCGATCTGAGCTTCGGGTAATGGATAGACCCCTTCAGTCTCTATTGGATTGCGGGTCGCTATGACCAAGAAAGGATCTGGGAGACGCAGTGTTTTTCCCTCGATGGTCACCTGTTTCTCCTGCATCGCCTCTATCAACGATGACTGGGTTTTGGGAGGAGCTCTGTTGATCTCATCGGCCATCAGCACCTGAGCGAAGACAGGTCCCTTTCTGAGTTCGAATTCACCGTTTTTCTGATCATAATAGTAATGGCCGGAGATGTCCGCGGGCAGCATATCCTGGGTGAACTGTATCCTCTCATAATCAAGACCCACTGCTTTGGTGAATACTTTTATCATGGTGGTTTTTGCGATGCCTGGTACACCTTCTAGCAGTATGTGTCCGCCGGTGATAAGGCAGATGAAGAAATCATCTATTACATCATCGTACCCCACTATGACTTTTCCGACCTCATCTCTCACCTGCTCGAACTGCTTCCTATATCTATCTGCGTTATTCAATTTCACCATCTCCATCATCTGATTTGATGAATCGTTCATCTATCATCTGAAGCTTATTCTTATCCCAATCGGGATGGTTATTTAAGACTTTTGTGAGGGGATCTTTCTCTTCCTCTTCCTTCCTCAAGATGGGGTGTAGCAACTTCATCCCTCTGTCTACTACAACACTCTTACTCTCTGGGAAAAGCACGAAGAGCGATACGCCCGTCACCGCCAATACTATGACAGCGCTGGTGGTGCGCTCGGGATACTCTCCCCTGTATATGACCCGGTAGACGAAATCCATCTCCCGCTTGCTCTCGTCGAATATTATGTTTTCTCTCCCTTCTGAAAGAAAATTCAGCAAGTTCCGTCTCAATATATCGTTATCCATCTTATCTCTCATCGAATTGATGAATATACTTGGGTCGGAGATCAATATCAGTTCCCCCTTCCCATAATCCTCTACGGTTATCAGGGGATACTGCTTGTGATCTCTGTCTTCTTCTGATGTGCTTTCACCCTCGTCGAGCCAGGAGCCCCTGGAGCTGTTCAAAAGTGAGACCGCTTCCTCTCCCTTATCTATGGCCGTTGGATTGTTCAGCATCACGTGGGAAATGTTCCTGGTCATCTCATGTTCCCTCACATCGTAAGCCACGCCAAAATGCGGGTCCTTATCGAAAGCCAGATCCAAAAGAGGAGCGGAATGGAAAGAACTATTGGTATCAAGGCCTTCCAATAGAGAATTCCCGCTGCCGAAATTATCCGCCAATAACAGCCGCCCTCCCTCCTCAAGGAACTCATCTATATATCTTTTTTCGCTTTCGGTGAACTCCTGTCTGGGGCCGATTATCAACATGCTGGTTTCGTCAGCCTCCACGTCGTATTCGGTGAGTTCTCGCTGTGTCACGTCAGTGCTTTTTCCTTCCGAAAGCTCGATGTTCGGGGTGAACTTACCCAACTCTTCCGTTCTCACCGCCATATCACTGCATCCGTTCCAACCCGGATTGTAGATGCTGAAATCGGCGTCGTTCATCAGAAGAGGAGCTGAAACCGATAAGAAAAGGATCAGCGCGAATATGCTCATTACCACGATATATATCGTGATCTTTTTCATATTCATAACAATTCCTCCTCGAGCCTTTCTAACGAGGCGTTGAACATCTGGAGATCCGCGGAGCTGATCATGTGATCGGTAAAAAGCGCCTTTTCTAATATCGATGTTATACTACCTATCTCCTCCTCTAGGTCCGTTTCAGATGCCAATTCCCTTTCTACCTCTCGATGTGTTTTTCCTTTCTCTAGGGAGATGAAACCTTTGGAATTCAATGTGCTCAGCAGCCTCCCATATATGTCTGAGATCTCGCCCACAGAATCTGCTTTTAGCTTCTTCTTTTCCAATCTCAATATATTTTTACCTTCCCTTTCCGGGCTTTTATCTTTTGTGGGGGCGATTTTGGAGATCCTCTTTTTTCTTTTCCAGTGCCAGACTAAAGCGATCAAACTCATGCTGGTGAGCATGCCCAAAAGAGTGGAGATGCTCCAGTGGATCCGTGTCTCCTCGTCCGACCCGTCGCCGTCCAGATCACTCTCCCCTATCACCAACCCTTCGGACCTGCACTCTCTGAACATCCTGTCCCCTTCAAAATGGACGTAGAGGACCTGTCCCTCTGAAAGGGAGTCCACGGGGATACTGAAATTATAACTCCCTTCAGAGATCGTGGTGGTTTCGTTCAATATACTTCCGTCGGTTTTCAAGACCACTTCTTTATTTTCCAAGCCTTCTTCGGCAGAGACGTTCAAAAGGCGTCCTTGGACCTCAAGATATTCTATACCATCTTTATCTTTATTCGAATCTATGGTCAACTCGGTAGGTATGTTCTTTTTGATCGATATCTCTTCGGTTGCTGGATCGATGGTCTCGTTCCCCATATATGAAACTAGGATCAAGTTCTCACCCCAATCCAGCTTTTGGGTGTGAAAGGTGAAGTGAAACGTGAAATTACCGCTATCTTTATCGATCGAACTTTCAGGATAGACCGATAACTCCACCATGCTGAAATCTATCGGTGCCCGGGTGACGAATTCACCTTTGATACTGATGTTTTCATCAAAAACTTCTTCTTTTTCTTCTTCCAACAATAATTCTAACCCGGCAGACCACTTCTCTACCGTTAGGTTTTTACTTTCTGGAGATATGTTTTGTTGATCTGATAAAACTTTTAACTCCACCTCGTCGCCAGGTTTTAACTGCCAGTCGCTTTCTTCAGAAAATATATTCCATGGGATTTTTAACTCAGAACTGTAATAATAGCCATCCCTTGTCTCATTTACCGCTATCTCTTTACCGTCCAAGAAGATCGTGATGTTTTCCTGATTGGAGAATTCCTGCTCCAGATATATATCTAACTTCTCCATCCCTCCTGAGTCTCTCTTCTCTATCCTGTACATCTTAGTTCCTTCTGACTTTATGAACCAGATCCCTTTTTCCGCCTGTTCTATCCATGCATCTCCGTCGATGGGACGGTCTCTTTCTATGAATGCTTCTTTCAGATCTTCAGGGACCGGACCCTCTTCCAGCTCGTATTTTTGCGAGTCCAAGCTGAAAAGGTATCCACCCACGTAGATACCCTCGATCTTTATCATCTCTCCTGGATGTACGGTTTCCGGGTGCCGGGCGGTCAAAAAGGCGGGTAGACCTTTTTGGGCCGCTATAAAAATACTTAGACAATCTCTGTATCTATCTATCATCTCTTGAACTTCATCTATCTTCGCCCTCATCTCCGTGAAATCGAAAAGCCCCTCTTCTACCGTCTCCTCTATGTGTACTATATCACGTTCCATCCTCTCCGACCTGTTCTCCATCCGCTCCAGGGCCAAAGAAGCGTTATCGATGGTCTGCATCAGATCAGGATAAAGGACATCGGTTGTTTCATTCTTTGAGATGCTGTTGAAGATATCCACGCTCTTGGTCATATTCAAAACAAAGCTGTGATGATTCTCCGAGAGAGAGGTTAGATTCTCTGACAGGTCATAGAAGGGAAGATAGTACTTCCTCAGGTATACATAGCTGGGTACATCGTCGTCTATCTCTTTTATCAACTCCTTTACATTGCTGAGATCGGCATTAATCTGCTCTTCCGCTTCGAACGTAAGATTGAATCCTTGATCATCGTAAGAGTCGTTCATGAATCCGTATTCGTATCCTTCTCTCTCCTGATGGTAGGTCTGTGAATAATTTACCTGGATATTGTGATCCAGTGAAGAGACCATCTCCTCTTTGGTTAGGTTCAAAGATGAAAATACCGCAGAGAGGTCCAGATCGGCGTCGTCATAATTATAGTGAGGAGGATGCGCGGCCAAAAGACTAGACGGGGTGATGAGGATGAAGACCAGCAGGGCTATCATCGTGGCAGTCTTTATCTTCCTTCCTGTCATCTCCTCACCTTATCCTTTTATATCTTCAGTTTTCTTCACTAAAAATCTTCCGGTAGGAGACATTATTATCTGAGCACTTTTTCCAGCGCATCCATGGTCTTTTTCACCTTCTCCCTTTTAGCATTGAAACCCATGTGGCCCACCCTGATGATATCGTCTTTGAGGCCGGCCAGTCCCGTAGCTAACAATATATCATGCTTTTCTCTCATCTCCTTTTGTATCTGACGAGCTTTTCCAGGCACCCTGAATGCGGTGACCGTATTAGAACACAGGTCTGCTTGTTTGGGGAACAATTTTAGGCCCATCTGTTTACCCCTCTCTCTACATATCTTGGCGCTTTCCTCGTGTCTTGCATAAACATAGGGCAGACCCTCTTCAAGGATCAATTCTACCGACTCTTTTAGTGCGTAAAGATTGGACACGAGAGGCGTGTAAGGGAAGTGTTCTTCTTCCAGCCATTCTTTTTTCCAAACCTTAAGACTGGTGTAAAAATGCCGGTCTCCTCTTCCGCCTTCCGTTATACATCTCCACGCTTCCTCGCTTACAGACAAAGTGGTCAATCCGGGAGGAGAACTGAGACACTTCTGAGAACCGGCTATGCATATGTCCATATGCTCCACTGGTACGGGTACCCCACCAACAGAAGACACCGCATCGACCACCGTGAGTATATTCTCCTCCTTCAAACGCTTGAGTATGGGTTCTAGATCGTTTAGTGTTCCCGTAGGGGTTTCACAGTGAACCATCGTCGCGGCTTTGAAATCGTGCTGGTCTAAATACTCTTCTACCTTCTCGAGAACCATGGGTTGGTCATATGGGAATTCACACATGACGGCTTCTCCACCGTACATCTCTACAAAATTAGCGAATCCGTCGCCGAAGATACCGTTTGAGATGCATAATACTTTATCTCCTTCGTCTATCAGAGAGGCTATACTCGCTTCCAAGCCCAATATGCCTTCTCCTCCAAGTATCACTATATCGTCCTCGGTATCATACAGCTCTTGAAGATCGTTCTCCAACAGATGATAAAAATCAAAAAACTCTTCCTGTATATCTGGATTTTCTATAGTACGGGCGATCGCTTCTTTGACTGTATGAGGGAGCTCGGTAGGCCCTGGTGTCATCATCAGCAGCTCCTTCTTACTCCGAAGCTTTTCCAGAGAACGACTCATCGCCTCTCTCACGTTACGAGATATCTCGGTGCGTTGGGGTGCCATCATGAGCATTTTTAAACACTTCCTCGAACAGATCTCTAATCGCAATGTATTTATTTGTATTTATGGTTTAAGGTGGTCACAATCAAAATTTCGACTTTCACATGTTGAGAAATCGTTATAAAGGACCGAATCATGTGTTCCGTTGATATGAAGATATCTGTTGTCATACCCACAATGAACGAAGAGGAATCCATCGGAGACGTGATGGACGAGATAAACAAGGCTCTTTCAGGAGAGGACTACGAGGTTTTGATAGTAGATACTGAGTCCACCGACAAGACTAGGGAGATAGCCCGGTCAAAGGGAGCTAGAGTGGTAGAGGAACCGAGAAGGGGGTACGGTAGAGCCTACAAAACGGGGTTCGAAGAAGCCGAGGGTGACATAATCGCTACTTTGGATGCGGACTGCACATACCCAGCTTCCAAGATACCCGAGATGGTGGTGATGATTGAAGACGAGGGTTACGAATTCATAAGCACGGACAGGCTCTCAAACGTTTCTTCAGATGTCATGGGGAGGATGCATAGATTCGGGAATTGGGTGCTCAAAGCTACCATGAACCTTCTTTTCAGAACGGATATCAACGATTCACAATCAGGCATGTGGGTCTTCAAAAGATCTGCTCTAAGGCATCTGAACGTTACGAGCGACGGTATGCCTTTCTCCGAAGAGATAAAGATAGAAGCTATAAAGAAAGGTGTCAAGTTCGACGAAGTTCCCATAGAGTACCGGGAGAGAAAAGGCGAAGCGAAGATACGATCGTTCAAGGATGGATTTAAGAACTTTTTCTTCCTCTGGAAAAAAAGATTAGGTCTGGTTTGAAAGGGTGTGATCATCATGAGCAGTTCGGATGAAAAAATAAAGATCGCCCCTTCTATCCTATCTGCGGATTTTTCCTGTTTGGAGAGGTCGATAGAAGAGGTATCGGACACAGAGTGGCTTCACCTCGACGTGATGGACGGGCATTTCGTCCCCAATATCACTTTCGGGCCCTGCGTGATAAAGGCTGTGAGGAGAAAAAGCACACAGGTATTCGATACACATCTGATGATATCTGAGCCGGAGAAGTACGTGGAAGAGTTCGTCGACGCGGGTTCCGATATCATAACTTTTCATGTCGAAGCCGTGGACAATGTAGAGGAAGTTATAGATAAGATAAAAGGACATGGTGTTGATGTGGGCATTAGTCTGAAACCTGACACGCCTTTCGAGGGCGTGGATGAATTTTTGCCCTCTTTGGACCTGATCTTGATAATGACCGTCGAGCCGGGTTTCGGCGGGCAGAGCTTCATACACGACGTGGTGCCCAAGATAAAAGAGGCGAAGGAGGCCGTGGATGAAGGAGGATATGATGTCGACATCTCAGTGGACGGGGGCATCTCCCCAGAAACTGCACCCGTAGCGGTAGAGAACGGTGCCAACGTTTTGGTCTCTGGCTCTTCCGTGTTCAAAGGCGACGTAGATAAAAATCTGAAAGAGTTGAGAGAATCGGTCAGATGATCAAAAACTCAACGTTCCCAAGGGAATCTTCTATCTAAAAACTTGTTGACAGCTCCTTTTTCCTCTTCGATCCACCGCTCGTTGACTAAAAATTCTCCTTTTTTTTCAAGCATAGGGTTTATAGAACTTCCCAGATCGACTTCTTTCATGATCTCTTTCATGGCGTCTTTTATACTGGGATTTTTTCTTTTTTTATCCACCCACACTCTTTCTTCTTCTAGGTATGCCTCTTCACCGTACTTGGCTATGAAATCTTCCGTGTTATCTATCCAGACTGGTGGTCCTCTATGTTTCTTTATCTTTGAGAGTTCGGCGTGCTCGACTTCGAACATCAGTAGAACTGCCTCATCTTTAACAAAATACTCCGAATGGGGGATCTGGAAATCTTTTCTTGTTAGATGCTGGTAGAATTTTTTCATACATCTCTGTACCTGAGGATAAAGGTTATCTTGCACTATATCCGGCTTTGGGAATCTCCATCCGATCAGATTGGTACCTCTTTCTTCTAATTCTTGGGATAACGTTCCGGTTCTCTTCTCTTCGAGTTCATTTGGAAAAAAGAACTCGAGCTTTGGTTCCTTCAAAAACATCTTTGAGGATAGGACGAAGAGGGCAAATTTTTCCAAGGAAACCGGTGAGGCCACGTTCCTTTCTGGATCTACGGGATCTATCACAACCAGAGGGTCTTCGAAGCTCCTTTTTCCTTCCACCATCTCTATGGTTTTTCCGAGCCTCCATTCCTTCGCCTTCTCGAGTACGTTTTTGAAGCTGTCGTAACGAAGGATCAAGAGTTCGCAGAGGTACCCAGAGAAGCCCCATACTTTTGACTCGGCGCCGTAGGCTCCTATGCCTTTCAAGTAGGCTTTGAGCAGGACGACCTCGTCCTTCTGCTCTTCAGCCATGTTCTCTATGACGTAATCGGTGTGGAAAGGGGTCCTGTCCACCGCCGACTTCATATCCGATATATCATCTATATCATAGCACGGCACTATATCAGATTTAAAACCCTTGAAAGTGCCGTGGACATAGGGATGTTCAGCGTACCTTTCCTCCGTCTCATCCAATATCTTTCTTCCGGCCTTCAATATCTTCTCTTCCATCTCTCCTTTGGAAACTGTGGGTGAAAATTTGACGAATATATCTATATCAGGATCCTTCAGATAAGTGCCTTTCGAGACTGAGCCGACCAACCTGGGTTTTACAGAGCCATCGAAATGATTTTCGATTATCTGGAGGAGTTCTTCGCTCACCTGCAGTATCTCCTCTCTTTCTTCAGGGTCAGGTTTTACCCTGTCTAGGACCTTCTCCTCTATCTCCTTCATCAAGTTACTGAAAAACGCCGCTTTTACATATAGTTTAGGCACTGCAGTGCGACCTAAAACCTTTTTAGCTACTTTTCTATCCCTCACACGGTGTGCAGATGGTCGAAAGAGAAAAGAAAGAGATGCTGGAGTTTTTAGGCGTCGACGATATAGAGCAACTTTTCGAAGATATACCGGATAAAGTGAGGACGGGATTGGATATCCCGGATGGTCTCACCGAAAAAGAGGTCACCGCTGAAGTCAAGAAAAAATTGAAGAAGAACAGGGATCCAGATGAACTGTCTTCTTTTTTGGGTGCGGGAGTCTACCAGCATTTCATACCGGCGGCGGTGGAAGAGATAATCGGCCAATCCGAGTTCTATACTTCCTACACACCCTACCAGGCCGAGATAAGTCAGGGCATGCTTCAGGCCCTCTTTGAATATCAGAGCGTCATCGCGGAACTAACGGGATTAGGTGCTGTCAACACGAGCATGTACGATCGTCCCACCGCATTAGCGGAAGCGGTGCTGATGTCGGGCCGGATAAAGAGGGAAGGACATAAATTCTTGATACCTGAAAACACACACTGGGATAATGAGCCCGTGTTGAAAAATTATCTCAGGGGAAAGGACATAGATATAGAAAAAGTGGAGTTTGACGAGAAAGGTCGAGTTGATAAAGAGGACCTCAAAGAGAAGATGGACCAGGATGTTCTGGGTTTCTACGTTGCGACTCCCAACGTGTTCGGAGTTCTAGAGGAAGATGTCAGAATTTTTAAAGAGCTAAAAGAAGACAGCGACTCAGTCCTCGTGGTCGGCACGAATCCATTGGTCCTTTCGCTTATGAAGCCGCCAGGGGAGTGGGGTGCGGATATAGTGGTAGGGGACAGCCAACCCTTCGGTATACCCCAGGCCTACGGCGGACCGACAGTGGGTATATTCGCCTGCGGAGAGAGTTATATCAGGAAGATGCCCGGGAGGATAATCGGCGAGACTGAAGATTCTGAAGGAAGAAGGGCTTACTGCATGACTTTGCAGACCAGAGAGCAGCACATCAGGAGGGAAAGAGCCACCTCTAACATATGCACCAACCAGGCACTGATGGCTCTAGCTTCCGCCTCTTTCGCCTTCCTCCAGGGCTCTGAAGGTCTTGAGAAGGTCGCGAAGGAGAATTACGAAAAAGCCCACCAAGTAGCTGAAAAGATTAACGGATTGGACGGATTTGACGCCCCCTACTTCCAAAGCGAGTTCTTCAACGAGTTCACCGTGAAAACTTCTATGGATTCACAGCAGCTATATAAAGAATGTCAAAAAGAGAACTTGCTGCCAGGAGTACCGCTTGATGACAGATTTTCTTCACTTCCCGAGGTTTTGCTCACGGCGGTGACGGAGATGAAGACGGAAGAAGAGATCGACGATCTCGTCGACACTCTGAAGGAGGTGACAGAATGAGCTCAGATTACAGGCAGGCCCGTTACGAGGAAGAGCTCTTGATGGAGAAGGCTGTGGAAAGAGAAATGGAAGAAAATCCTCTGCCCGAAAATATAGCTAGAGAAAGAGCGCCGAAGATCCCGGACCTGCCGAAACATCAAGTGGTCCGCTACTTCAACCGTTTGTCACACATGAATTACGGCATCGATACAGGCTTTTACCCGCTGGGCTCCTGCACCATGAAGTACAACCCGAAGTACACTGAAAAATTGGCTTCTCTGTCCGAAGCAACTTCACCGCATCCCTACCAGCCGGAAGAGTTCTCTCAAGGCACCCTGGAGATGATGTGGGAGCTGCAGGAGCTGCTGGCCGAGTTGGGGGGCATGCATTCGGTCAGCCTGCAGCCGGCGGCGGGGGCACAGGGCGAGATAACGGGATTGATGATCGCACACCAGTATCATGAATATAACGACGATGATAGGAACGAAGTTATCATGCCCGACACCGCCCACGGCACCAACCCCGCTAGCGCCTCCATGATGGGATACAATCTGGTGGAGATACCGTCAAAAGACGGGTGCGTGGACATGGAAGCCCTAGAGGAGGCGGCGGGAGAGAACACCGCTGCATTCATGATAACGAACCCGAACACTCTGGGTCTCTTCGAAACCCAGGCGTGCGAGATGGCGGAGATCATTCACGATGCGGGCGGACTGTTATATTATGACGGCGCCAATTTGAACGCCATAATGGGGAAAACGACACCCGGCGCGATGGATTTCGATATAATGCATTTCAACCTGCACAAGACGTTCAGCACTCCACATGGGGGAGGAGGACCCGGTTCCGGTCCCGTGGGCGTCTGCGAAGAATTGTCCTCTTACCTTCCCGTGCCGATCGTGGAGAGAGAAGAGGATTCTTACCGCCTGAATTACGACCTTGAAAACTCTATCGGGCGTGTGAAGGGCTTTTACGGTAATTGGCTCGTTCTGTTGAGAGCTTATGCTTACATCGTAAAAGAAGGTAAGGACGGTTTGAAGAGAGCTACTGAACGGGCGGTTCTGAACAGCAATTACCTGCGGAAAAGGCTCGAGGAGCACCTCGACCTTCCCTACAAACCCTTGAGAAAACACGAGTTCGTGCTCTCGGGCAAAAGATTGAAGGACAGGGACCTGAAGACCAAGGACCTAGCTAAACGGCTGTTGGACTACGGTTATCACGCTCCCACAATCTACTTCCCTCAACTGGTGGACGAAGCACTCATGATCGAGCCCACGGAGACGGAGAGCAAAGCGACATTGGACGGCTTTGCGGAAGCTGTAGGCGAGATAATGGAAGAGGACGAAGAGACGATAAAAGAGGCCCCGAAAAATACTTCCGTCGGCAGGGTAGACGAGACCAAGGCGATAAGAGATACCGTTTTGAGCTACATGATGCGGGAGTGAGCTTTTTCCGATCACTGACGCCTTCTCTCGCCTTCCTCCAGAATGCTCTTGACAGTCCGGATCTGCATCATGTTGGTTATGCCGGTAACGGGTGCGGGGACTCCGGCTGTTATTAGGAGTTCGTCTTCCTCCTCCACTTCACCCATCTCGTAGAGTTTTTTTGCAGTGCTGCAGACCATCTCATCTACATGTTCCGGGAATTCAGCGTAGTAAGCTCGAACACCCCAGACCAGGCTCAATTTTCTCTGCACTTTTTTCCTGTCGGTGAAAGCGATTATGTCGACGTCGGGTCTGAACTTGGCTATCTTCTTAGCGGTGTAACCGGAAGAGGTGTGCACTACGATGTATCTGATATCCAGATCTCTAGCGGCCTGCCAAACGTTCTTGGCGATGGTCTCAGCCACGTTTTCACTCTTGACGTCCACAAGCGGCAGTTTATTCCCTCTTACATGATCTTCCATCTTTTCCAGCACTTCGGCCATGAACTGTACCGATCTTACCGGGTAACGGCCTATGGCGGTCTCCTCAGAGAGCATCGCCGCACAGGCACCGTCGATGACCGCGTTGGCTACATCTGAAACTTCCGCCCTGGTAGCTCTGGGGCTTTCAGTCATCGATTTCAGCATCTGCGTGGCGATTATGACCGGAACTTCCCTGCTGTTCGCTTTCTCTATTATCTCCTTCTGTAATACAGGCACGTCGGACGCGGGGACCTCCACACCGAGGTCACCCCTGGCTATCATCAACCCGTCGGAGACTTCGATTATATCGTCGATGTTCTCAACGGCTCTCATGTGCTCTATCTTGGAGATTATATCCATCTCTGAATGGCGTTTATCGAGTATATCTCTTATCTTTTTAACGTCCTCAGCGGTCTTGACGAACGAGGCGGAGATGAAATCGAAATCTCTCTCGACTCCAAATTCGATGTCCTTCACGTCCTTTTCCGTGGGAGTCTTGAGACCAAGGTCCTTTCCGGGCACGTTCACGGATTTTCGCGGCAGTACCTTTCCTCCCAGAAGGACCTCGCACCGTATGGTGTCGTCGACTTTTAAAACTTCCAGTTCTATCTGCCCGTCGTCTATCAGTATCCTATCGCCCGTATCTACATGAGATTCGAACTCGGGATGGTCCACCAGCAGGACGTCTTTTCCGCCTTCGTAGTCAGCGCTGGCCAATCCGACCTCTTCTCCCTGAACGATCTCGATATCCTTTTCCAGATCCTTCAATCTGACCTCCGGCCCCTGGGTGTCCATCATGACTCCGACCTTTTCCGATATATCTCTGATCTTTGCCAAAGTCTCGGCGTGTTCCTCTCGTGTGCCGTGGGAAAAGTTCTGCCGGAAAACGTTTACTCCGGCTTCAACGAGTCTTTGGATCTCCCTCTCATCGTAGGAAGCGGGGCCCAGGGTGGCGACGATCTTTGTCTTCCTCATCTGCAGCACATCCTTTTGCAGAGAACAGAGACTTCATCGGTTATAAATCTTCATTTTTAGAGACGGTTTTAGCACTGCTACAGGTAAAATTTGTTCCACACGTCTATGAAGCCTTCCACTATGTCCTCTGGAGGTTTGTATTCCATCAAGAGTTTAGAGACCTCGTCGGGCTTCAGGAGATGATACTTGTTCCCCTCTTTTTCCAATATGTCTTTTTTCACCATCTTATTCAGATGGTAAGATAGTTTTGAAGGAGATATATCGAACTCTTCAGATATCTCCTTGGGTTCGAGGGGCTGGTCCTTCTCCAGCAGCAGCACGATTATCTTCAGAGGTATATCTTTCCTCAAAAAAGCCAGGATCTTTTGCTTTTCCTCGGGTGCCGCCTTCATCTCTTTAGCATAATATCTATTGTAGCCCTCTATCTTCCTCTCCTTTATCAACCCCCTTTTTTTCAACTTCCCAAGGTGATAACGGACCAGGTTCAGGTTCATATCCACCCTCCTCTTTATATCTCTCATATGGAGTCCTGGGTATTTCTTAACCACCTCATATATCTTCTTCCTCTTCTGAATCTTGATCTCGGGGTCTCTCATGAATTTACCTCTTGATCATCTCCTGAACGAAGAAAGATAGAACAAGATCAATATCAGCGTGTCTATAACCGCTACCAGCAGCCATGTCATCCCCCATTCGGGCACGGTAAACAGCCTGTAGCTCAGCCATCCTCCCTTGAGAAAGAAAAGGAAAAAGGAAAGGGTTATGAGGCCCAATCTTTTATCTTTTGTCCTTCGATAGGCCGCTATACCGATAACCGTGAGAACGAAAGCGAAGAGGGTCAAAAGAGCAAAGATCACGTTGAGCATCATCCCTAGAGAGATCATCTTATCGATAGATAGAAAGGAAAGGGGTTAGTTAATTGTTCTCCTTTTTCTTTTCACCTTTATCTTTCTTATCTTTCGATTTTACCGATGGTATGTCCTTCTTTTTCTTTTTCCAAAGTTTATGGAGTTCGCCGGAATAGGACCCGACGAGCAGGACCGCGCCGACGATGAAGAGCGTCGAAAGATAATAAGCCATGTTCCCCGGGATCTCCGTCGATCCTATCTCACTGGCGCTTATAGAGATGATCCTGGTGGAAAAATGAGGTATCCCTATCATCAGTTGAGCTTTTTTATCGCCCCTGACGAGCAGATATCTACCCTCAGATGATTCTGTACTCAGATCTTCATAGTTCTGGGCCGGTTCGAGTTCTCTGTCGTCCAGCATTACTTCTAGTTCATCGATAGAAGAAATTTGCCCGATGTCTGAAGGTAGATTGACGATAAGTATAGTACCTTTTTCATCAATGGAAGTGGTGACGATCTTTATCTCTTTGTTCTCTCTCACCTGGGTCAATATATCCATCTTCCTATAGGATACTGAGCTCCACATGTAATCTCCACCTTGCCTGTCGATGGTGATCTCCGCGCCTATAGAGCCCGCCGCGATATCTCGATTGATATCTTTCTGGCCGATATATTCCGTTTCGGTCTCTCCTGCACCACCAGGGGTTTCTGTCAACTTGAAGACTATCATCACATCGCTGTCGTTCTTTACCGTGTAATTCAAGTAGCCATCTTCGTTTTTCAGATCGACGGAATATTCATCATCTTCGTCGGAAGGTCTAGATATCAGTTGTCCTTCGAAATCTTGATAGGTGAGATTCACAATAGTGTGTTCCAATTCGTCTTCCCACGTATCTTCGATACTTGAGACCTGCAGATCACCCAATTTGAAAGTCACGTTCGTCGTTTCTTCTTCACCCTCTGATTCGACTTCAAGTTTGAACAGTGAGTTCACCATGTCGAACAGTTCGAATTCCACTTCGCCTTCTCCTGAAGCCCCTTCTATCTCACATTCGTGGTCATCTATATCCATCTCCTCAGGAGAGAAATCCTGGATGCTTATCTTTGCGAAGTTCTGCAATGAATCGTTGACGCCTTGATAGGTGTGATCAATTATCTCGCTGTCGTTGTTAACTTCAAAGGAAACGAACTCCCCTTGTGTGCCATTTTTGAATTCGCCGATCCGTGAATCATCATCCTCTTCGTCATCATCGTCTTCATCGTCCTCTTCATCATCTTCGTCGCCGTCATCATCTTCGTCGCCGTCATCATCGCTTTCTCCGTCGTCTTCTTCTTCGTCATCATCTCCCTCATCAGTTTCCCCCTCCTCATCGCTCTCACCGTCATCTTCTTCATCATCACTGTCCATCGAGCTGGCATGGCCAACTGCTACCGTCAACACAGAGAGCAGCAGCATCGCTGAGACCAAAACCGTACCTATAAAACACAGCAGCTTTTTATTCATATTTATCTCTCCGGCCTATACTACGGACGGAGTATATTTAAAGGGCCTTGAACAAAATTTGAAAATCCTAAACGCACTCAATCATAATTGAGACTTTCTAAAAACCGGATATCTAAACTTGTAGACTAGAATTTATCGATAAAAGAAATTCTATCCATGGAAAGGTTTTTCTGAGCCTTTCAGGAAACCTGCCCATTTATCTGTCTTTTTCAGCTTCTTATGATCTCCGTGTTCCTCGAATCGGTGATCTCACTAGACCTTTGATTGGGACGAAGACCCTTAGATCCTTCAAACTCGGTATTGATTCGTTCGGTCCCTATCTTATTCATTCTCCTCTTCCTGCTCTTCTTCTACACCCTCGTAATCGATCCTCATCGTATCTGAATCGAAGACCTCTTCATCGGTCTGGGAGGTCGCTATCAGGTCTATCTCAGTGAATTCCCCATCTTCTGCATCTTCTGGGATAGTAACCTCCACTTCGACAGTTTCTGAAGCCCCTTCAGAAACGAAGATCTCTTCAGAAACTGTTGGAGTCCAATCGGCATTTGAGGAGTCTACTTCAAGGTCATAGGTCTCATCATCATCGCCTGAATTCTCCACAGTGAATTCATAGGTGTAAAGGCCTGAATCTCCTTCCTCCTTATCTTCTGGAGCTGTAACTATCACCCCTATCTCTTTTCTATACCAGGCAAACATCAATAATATTGCGATCACAAGGGCTAGGAGGAGAGCTAAGAGCCCATAGATCCAGTTCATTCCTAAAGGCAGTCCTCCTCCTTCTTCTTCACTTTCTGTTACTTCAAAACTGACTGAGTCTTCACCTACATTCCCCGCATGGTCCACTGCTCTAACTTGGATAGTATGATCCCCTTCTTCGAGATTAGAGAGTGTAATGTCGACATCCTCCTCCTCCCAATCTCCGTCATCGAGTTTGACTTCGTAGTAGTCTATCCCACTTACTTCGTCAGAACCGGTCCATTCCGACCTGATTGAATCTACATCGAAGGTCTCTTCATCTTCAGGGGTTATTATATTCACATCTGGAGGCGTTGTATCTACTGTAAAGCTGACGTCCTCGACCGCTTGACCACCTGCTCCAAACAAGTTAACGCCGGAAGCACTTGAGGTGATATTTTCGTTTACACCTCTCACTTCAACCGTGTGCTCACCGTCTTCTACGTCATTAAAGGTGTAGGTGATGTCGGTACCTACATCTATCCAATTCCCATCATCGATCCTGATTTCATGGTACTCAACATTTTCGGAATCCCATTCCAGAGTCACGTCGGATTCGCTGAGCAAAACCCCGTCCTGGGGCGAAGTGATTTCTATCATTACGGGCTCACTAGTTGAAAACTCAGCCAGGATGGTATAGTCTCCTTCCATAGTTATAGTTGTCTCTTCTGCCTCTGTATCCCCTATCATTCCCGTATCCCCTGCCCATTCAACGAAGTGATAACCAGAATCGGCTACCGCCTCGAGATTCACCTCTGCACCAGATTCAAACTCGAAGTTGCCTTCCCCTGGCTCTATTACCTCACCTCCAGATGACGAAACTATCGTCAATTCATATATCTCCACGGCGAATTCTGCCGTTATAGTGTAGTCTCCTTCCATCGTTATAGAAGTATCTGCGCTCTCGGGGTCGATTATCGTTTCATTATCGCCTGTCCATCTCACAAAGTGATAACCGCGGCTTGATCCTGCCCGGATAATTACTTCTTCACCTGCCTCATACTCGAAGTTGCCTTCACCTGGATCAATCACCTCTCCACCGGATGTAGATGAGATAGCCAAAGTGTAATTCCCCGGAGAACTCGACGGAGCGAACTCAGCCGTTATGGTATAGTTACCTTCCATAGTTATAGTGGTCTCTTCTGCTTCCGTATCCCCTATCGTTTCCGTATCCCCTGTCCATTCAACGAAGTAATAATCTGTATCGGCTTGCGCCACAAGGTTTTGTTCGGCACCTTCTTCATACCCGAAGATACCTTCTCCCGGTTCTATCACACTACCCCCAACTGTTGAGCTGATGGTGAGGTTGTAGTCCGTCGAAGCAAATTCCGCCGTGATCTCATACTCCTCTTCCATCGTAATAGTAGTTTCATTAGATCCTCTGTCAGCTATCGTTTCGGTATCTCCTGTCCATTCGACAAAATGATAACCTGGGTCGGCTACCGCCTCGAGGTCTACCACTTCATTCGCATTGTACGTGAACGTACCTTCACCCGGTTCTACCACACTTCCTTCAGCTGCCGAGTCAACAGTTAAATCATACCTATTTATAGCAAACACTGCCGTGATAGAGTAGTTACCTTCCATGGTTATAGCGCTCTCTTCTGCTTCTGGATCTCCAATCGTATCGTTATCACCCGTCCATTCAACGAAGTGATAATCCGGATCGGCTTGAGCTACAAGGTTTTGCTCAGCACCTTCTTCATACCCGAAGGTACCTTCACCGGGTTCTATCACATCCCCACCACTTGTTGAGCTGATCGTCAAGTAGTAATCCACAGGAGCAAACACTGCCGTTATGGAATAGTCATCTTCTATCGTGAGTGTCGTAGAATCGGATTCGGGATCAACAACCGTCCAAGTGTCGCCTGCCCATTGTGCGAATTGATAGTCTGTCTCGGCTACAGCTTCGAGGTTTACAACTTCTCCTACATTGTAAGTGAACGTATCTTCGCCGGGCTCTATTACGCTCCCTCCAGCCATCGAGTCAATAGTTAATTGATACGTATCTATGGCAAATACTGCCGTGATAGTGTAGTTACCTTCCATGGTTATAGTGGTCTCTTCTGCTTCTGTATCTCCGATCGTGTCGTTATCACCTCTCCATTCAACGAAGTGATAATTTGGATCGGGTTGCGCTACTAGGTTCACGTCAATCCCGGCTTGATATCCGAAGGTATCTTCTCCCGGTTCTGTCACATTACCCCCTCCTGTCGAAGAGATCGTCAAAGTGTAGGGGTCCTGAGCGAATACTGCCGTTATATTATAGTCGTCTTCCATAGTTATGGTGGTCTCTGCTTCAGTTGTATCTCCTATCTCTACCGTATCGCCTCTCCATTCTACGAAATGGTAAAGAGGATCCGCCTCGGCTACGAGGTCCTCGTCGAACCCCTCTTCGTACCCGAATGTTCCCTCTCCAGGGTCTGTAACGGTACCTCCAACTGTTGAATTGATGGTCAGATTGTAGTGCGTCACGGCGAATTCCGCTTCGATTTCATACTCCTCTTCTATCGTTATGGTGGTCAGATTGGAGTCTATATCGGCTATCGTCTCTATATCCCCCTCCCATCGTACGAAGTGATAACCTGGATCGGCTACCGCCTCGAGATCCACCACATCACTCCCGTTGTAAGTGAACGTTCCTTCTCCCGGTTCTACTACTTCGCCTCCCGCTGTCGACTCGATAAACAATTCATATGGATACACGGCAAATACCGCTGTGATGTTGTAGTCACCCTCCATCGTTATGGTGGTTTCCTCGTCTCCCGTATCCGCTATCGTTCCCGTATCTCCTCTCCATTCTACGAAATGGTGAAAAGGATCCGGCTGAGCTACGAGATCTTCCTCGAAACCTTCTTCATACCCGAATGTGCCTTCTCCTGGATAGGTTACATTCCCTCCTACCGTTGAATTGATGGTCAGAGTGTAGTCCGTCACGGCGAATTCCGCTTCGATTTCATACTCATCTTCCATCGTTATGGTCGTCAGATTGGAATTTCTATCGCCGATCGTGTCTATATCCCCCTCCCATCGTACGAAGTGATAACCTGGATCGGCTATAGCTTCAAGGTCTACTACCTCTCCTACAGTGTACGTGAACGCCCCTTCTCCGGGCTCTATTACGCTCCCTCCAGCTGTAGAAGATATCGTCAATTCATACCTATCCACGGCAAATACCGCCGTGATGGTGTAGTTGCCTTCCATAGTTATAGTGGTCTCTTCTGCTTCTGTATCTCCTATCGTTCCCGTATCCCCTCTCCATTCAACGAAGTGATAATCTGGATCGGCCTGGGCTATAAGCTCAACCTCGGTTCCACCTTCATAAGTGAACGTACCTTCACCAGGTTCTATCACATCCCCACCACTTGTTGAGCTGATCGTCAAGTAGTAATCCCTAGGAGCAAATACCGCCGTTATAGCATAGTCATCTTCCATCGTGAGGGTCGTGGAATCTGATTCAAGATCAACTACCGTCCAAGTGTCGCCTGCCCATTGTGCGAATTGATAGTCTGTCTCGGCTACAGCTTCGAGGTTTACAACTTCTCCTACATTGTAAGTGAACGTATCTTCGCCGGGCTCTATTACGCTCCCTCCAGCCATCGAGTCAATAGTTAATTGATACGTATCTATGGCAAATACTGCCGTGATAGTGTAGTTACCTTCCATGGTTATAGTGGTCTCTTCTGCTTCTGTATCTCCGATCGTGTCGTTATCACCTCTCCATTCAACGAAGTGATAATTTGGATCGGGTTGCGCTACTAGGTTCACGTCAATCCCGGCTTGATATCCGAAGGTATCTTCTCCCGGTTCTGTCACATTACCCCCTCCTGTCGAAGAGATCGTCAAAGTGTAGGGGTCCTGAGCGAATACTGCCGTTATATTATAGTCGTCTTCCATAGTTATGGTGGTCTCTGCTTCAGTTGTATCTCCTATCTCTACCGTATCGCCTCTCCATTCTACGAAATGGTAAAGAGGATCCGCCTCGGCTACGAGGTCCTCGTCGAACCCCTCTTCGTACCCGAATGTTCCCTCTCCAGGGTCTGTAACGGTACCTCCAACTGTTGAATTGATGGTCAGATTGTAGTGCGTCACGGCGAATTCCGCTTCGATTTCATACTCCTCTTCTATCGTTATGGTGGTCAGATTGGAGTCTATATCGGCTATCGTCTCTATATCCCCCTCCCATCGTACGAAGTGATAACCTGGATCGGCTACCGCCTCGAGATCCACCACATCACTCCCGTTGTAAGTGAACGTTCCTTCTCCCGGTTCTACTACTTCGCCTCCCGCTGTCGACTCGATAAACAATTCATATGGATACACGGCAAATACCGCTGTGATGTTGTAGTCACCCTCCATCGTTATGGTGGTTTCCTCGTCTCCCGTATCCGCTATCGTTCCCGTATCTCCTCTCCATTCTACGAAATGGTGAAAAGGATCCGGCTGAGCTACGAGATCTTCCTCGAAACCTTCTTCATACCCGAATGTGCCTTCTCCTGGATAGGTTACATTCCCTCCTACCGTTGAATTGATGGTCAGAGTGTAGTCCGTCACGGCGAATTCCGCTTCGATTTCATACTCCTCTTCCATCGTTATGGTGGTCAGATTGGAGTCTGTATCGGCTATCGTCCCCGTATCGCCTGTCCATTGGACAAAATGATAACCTGGATCGGCTACCGCCTCGAGATTCACCACTTCTCCTAGGTTGTACGTGAAAGTACCTTCACCCGGTTCTACAACGCTGCCTCCGGCTGTAGAAGATATCGACAATTCATACCTATCCACTGCAAATACCGCTATTATGGAGTAGTTACCTTCCATCGTTACAGTTGTCTCTTCCGCTCCCGTATCTCCTATCGTTTCCGTATCCCCTCTCCATTCAACGAAGTGATAATCCGGATCGGCTTGGGCTACAAGCTCTACCTCGGCCCCGGCTTCATAAGTGAACGTACCTTCCCCGGGTTCTATTACGTTGCCGCCCGATGTAGAGTTCAACGTCAAAGTATGGGTGGGCTGAGCTAATTCGGAATTAAATCCATCTTCTTCTCCTTCGTCATCTTCTTCATCATCACTGTCCATCGAGCTTGCACGGCCAACTGCTACCGTCAACACAGAGAGCAGCAGCATCGCTGAGACCAAAACCGTACCTATAAAACACAGCAGCTTTTTATTCATATTTATCTCTCCGGCCTATACTACGGACGGAGTATATTTAAAGGGCCTTGAACAAAATTTGAAAATCCTAAACGCACTCAATCATAAACCATGACAGATGACAAAGAATATATATATAAATAAAAAGATGACCAAGCGAATTCGGAGGATTAAAAATGGATCTCTTAGAATCGATCACATCATTATTTGATGAAGAAAAAAGGGCGTTAAAAAAGATTCAGAAATACTTAGATAGGGCGGATGATCTCAGCAGAGATGGGGAGATAGAGGGTGCTAAAGAAAAATGTGACAGAGCTTGGGACTACCTGCAGAAAAAAGAAGACGTCTTCAAAAAAAAGAAGGACGTGCTCTCTGAGATATATCATGACCTCGCCAAGATGTATGACAAACTGGGTTATGAAGACGAGGCGCTGAGTACTGAGAACAGAGCTTTGAACATACATCCTCAAAACGTCGATGCCCTGAATCACAAGGCCGAGCTGCTCGCTAACCGGGAGAACTACAGCGAAGCTTTGAAGATCCTCGACGACTGCATAGAGATAGATCCAGACAACAAATACACCCACGGTACCAAGGGCGATATATTGGCGGAGATGGAGCGGTTGGAGGATGCGGTGGGGTACTATGAAAAAGGGATCGAGATCGACCCGGATGATCTCTCTTTCTATGATAAGATACTCAATATTGAGCCAGACAGGACCGACATCTTGATAGAAAAAGGACAGGCGCTGAAGAGGAACGGCGACTATAAGTTAGCGATAGATACGTTCGAATCAGCCTTAGACATAGATCCAGAAGATGAAGAGCTGTGGCTGGAAAAAGGTAAAGCCCTGGAAGAGCAGGGTAAATCTAATGATGCTATAGTCTGCTTCGACAACGGGATCGACATAAACCCGGACCACAAAGAACTCTGGTCCGAAAAGACCCGGACGCTCCACAACCTCGAAAGGTATGAAGAAGCCTTGGAAGCTTTAGACCGTGCTTTAGATATCGATCCCGAAGATAAAGAACTTTGGAACAGGAAAGGCACCATATTGTTCGAGGTCAAAAGATATGATGACGCCTTGAAAGCCTTCGACGAGGGGCTGGCTATCGATACGGAAGATGCCAGACTGCTAAACAACAAGAAAGAAACCTTGAAAGAGCTCGAGCGTTTCGAAGAGCTAATAAAGATCTGTGACCGGATCTTGGATATGAATCCAGAAGATGCGAACACGCTGTACGATAAGGGTGTAGCGCTCCAGAAACTGGGAAGAGAAGAAGAGGCCATACAGGAATTCGAACAGGCGCTCTCTTACAACCCAAAAGATATCTATGCTCTAGAACACGAGAAAGATATATACAAAGGTATGGAGGATTGGGACAACGTTATACGTACAGCGGAAAGGATAACCGAGATAGACCCCCAGAACATAGAAGCGTGGATAGATATGGGCCATGCTCACCTCCAGAAAGATGTACCTTCTAAGGCGTTGAAGAGCTTCAACCGCGCTCTCGAGATCGACGGGAACAATCTCGATGCGCTGGAGGAAAAGAAAGAAGCTCTGCTCGCTCTCAGAAGATACGAAGAGACCATCAACATCTGCAACAGGATCCTGAGTTTCGATCCCGACAACTACGAAGCCTACTTCGACAGGGCGAAAAGTCACAAGAAGATGAAGAACCTTGAAGATGCTGTAGATGATTACGAAAAGGGGCTGTCCATCGAGGATTCCGACGCTTCAAGATGGAACTCTAAAGGCGTATGTGAATATGAACTCGGACTATACCAGGAGGCTTTAGAGAGTTTCGAAGAAGCCATAGATAGAGAAAGCGATAACAAAAGATACTGGAACAATAAGGGGCATACATTGGACAAGATGGAAAGGTACGACGAGACCATAGAAGCGTACGATAAAGCCTTGGACATAGATCCTAAAGACTATAAGATATGGTACAGCAAGGGTCTGGCAGAGAAAAGAGCGGAAAAGTACGAAGAGGCCGTGATCTCCTTCGAAAAGGCCTTGGATCTGGAGCCGAAAGACGAGCACATCTGGTACAGTAAAGGTCTGTGTTTGAGATGGTTGGACAGGTATGATGAGGCGATAGAGGCCTTCAATAAGTCCCTGAGGTTGAACCCAGATAACCGCTCCGCTCACTACCAGAAAGGTCTGGTCTTCGCGGAGAAAGATGATCACGGATCCGCGGTAAAAGCCTTCGACCGGGCCCTAAGCCTGGGGAAACCCGAGATCGAGCTGTTGGAACATAAGAAAGATTCGCTGAAAGCTCTAGAGCGGTGGGAAGAATTGAAGGAGACCACGGACAGGATACTTGAGATACGGTCCCAGAACGTAGAAGCGTGGAGGGACAGGGCTGAAGCGCTTAGAAGACTTGGAGATCTTAAATCGGCCTTCAGTTCGATGAAAAGGGTCCTGAGGCTGGAAGAGACGGAGAAGGACCTGAAGATCGCCAAAGACATATTGAAGGAGATGGGGAAGAAAGAAAAGGTGGTGAAGTACTCCGACAGGCTGATACAGAAAGACGAGAAGAACCTCGAAGCGTGGAAAGAGAAAGCCATGGCTCTCAAAGAGCTCGGGGAAAGAGAGGAGAGCGTAGAAGCCTTCGACGAGTCTCTCGAACTGGATCCCGAGGACAAAAACTTATGGTTCCATAAAGGAGAAGTGCTTGAGGAGCTAGAGAGGTATGAAGGGGCTTTGCGAGCTTACAACGAATCCTATGAGTTGGACAAGGAGAACGTAGAAGTCATCTTCAGAAAGGCTGAAGCACTGCGTAAGATGGAAAGGTACGTGGAGGCGGTGGAATGGTACGAAAAAGCCCTGGAACAAGAACCTGAAAACACACATTACCTCAACATGAAAGGCGAGGCTCTGATCGAGCTGGAGAATTATGACAGCGCTCTAGAGGCCTTCGAAGAATCATTGGATATCGACGATCAGAACGGCGAAACATGGAAGTACAAAGGACTTCTGCTGAAGAGACAAGAGGAATATGAAGAAGCAATAAACTCGCTGGAGAACGCCGTAAAGTTGGGGGAAGACGATAAAGACGTCTGGGTGATGATAGCAGAATCCTACGACCATCTCGGAAGAAAATCCAAGGCGGTGGAGGCCTACCAGAAGGCCATCAAGAAGGAACCGAAGGATGCAAGACTGTGGTACAAGAAAGGCGAGATAGAGGTGGAAGCCGAAGAGATCGGGTCTGGAAAACCCATCAAGAGTTTGAGGAAGGCCGTGGATATAGACCCAGAATACGAAGAAGCGTGGTTCAAACTAGGGACCGTTTACGAAGACGCTAGAAACTACCAGAAGGCGCTAGAGGCTTACGATAAAGCTATAGGTCTAGATCCAAAAGACAAGTACGCCTGGAACAATAAGGGTCGTGTGCTCCTTGAACAGGAAAAACCGATGAAAGCTCGAAGAGCGTTTGAAAGGGCTTTAGAGACCGACGAAGAGTTCAAGAGCGCTAAAGACGGGCTGGAAGTATCCGAAGAAAAAGAGAAGGCCCAGAACCTTGAAAAATATGCTAGAAGGGTTTTGGAATACGAGTGCAGACGGGGAAAGGCGGTCAAAAAGAAAGAGGCCTTCCAGAAATGCGACGTACCCTATAACTACATAGATGACGTTTTCAGATACATCTCTATCACTGAGGGTGTGAGTCTGAGTTCCCTCTCGAAAGAGAAGAAGAACAGTTACGAAAAAGCTTCCAAGGTCGTCCTATCGAAGTTAGCCGAGATAAAAAAAGACAAACTGATAAAGGAGGGTATACGCCTCTGTGACATCATCACCGAGTTCCCTGACAAGAAGGTTGAGAAATGTAAAAAGATACTGGAATATATCAGAGAAGTTGACCAGATGAGTATATCTTCAAAAGATATCGATGAGAAGACGGAGCACCTTTTGAAGCACCAAGCCCTTAACTTACCTCCCGAGAGGAAGGATTTTCTGAGTTTGATAAGTGAATTGGATATCGGTATGTACCAGGCGAAAAAACTTCAGGCCGCCATGAAAAAATTTGAAGGCGAAGAATACAAGGCGCCCAAGACCAAGATCACCAGCATCGTGCAGGAAGAACCCGACCGTGAAGAGGAGAGGGAGTTCAAGGAAGAGGACGCCGAGAAGATCCGTAAAAAGGAAAGCGAAGAAGGTTCCAAAGAGAAGAAGACGGAGGATGCTTCAGAAGAAGAAAAAGAAAGCGAAGAGTGCCACTTCTGCGGAAAAAAAACCGACTACAAGCACGAGTGCGGTGATCTCCCTCTCTGCTCAAAGTGTAAAGAGAAGCACGCCGGGGAAGAATGTCCCGAGTGTGGTGGGTTGATAGGGAGCGTCGACGAGGTAGAGGACGAGGACATGCTACTTTGAACTAAAGGAAACGCAAGTTTTATAATCCGATAGACGTATATTGTAACAGTAGGGATCGATGATAATATGAGGATGATGGGTAACTGCCATATATGTGGTAAACCGGCGACCCAGTCCTGTGCTCTATGCGGTGCCATGACCTGCGACAAACACATAGATAACGGCATATGTTTGGAATGTAGGAAGGGTAAAAAGAAGAGTGATTGGAATAAGAAGTACGAACCTTCTTCAGAAGACGTTTATTCTTGAATATAACTTTTCCTACTTCTCCACCAATATCACGGTGTCGCCCAGAGTGAGAGAGTCGACTTCTTCCCCTTCGTGCACCTTTGTCTTCTTTACGCGCAGGTCGTCTTGGGTGAGTGTGACTTCTCTGTCGTCGGTCAAGTCGAAGGTGTATTCACCTTGGTCTGCGAGTGATTCATAGATATCCTGAGGATCCGCCTCTTCTAAATGCTGAAATATATCTTTTGCCCTGTCCCCGTATTTTGGACCTATATTCGAGTACTCGGGCTTCACTTCCACCGCTTTCTCCTCTATCTCCTCTTCATCTATCAGTTGGACTGATTGGGCATTCAAGGTCCGCGCTATATCTTCTCCGCACCTTTTTATCCTCACGTCAGGGGTCACTACGCGCAGTTTGCCTATCTCCCGGTTCAAAGGTATACCTTTGTCGGACTTCCACTTTCGTACTTCCGCAACTATGTCCTTCGCTGACTCGCCGATCTCCTCCGCGGATTCATCTTCGAGCTCTAGCTCGGGCCAGCTGCTCTCGTGGATGCTCCGTTCGCCCTCTGCAGCCTTGAACATCTCCTGGTAGATCTCCTCGGTGATGAAAGGAACGATGGGAGAAAAAACTTTCAAGACCGCCGAGAGAGTTGTTTCAAGGGTGTATCGAGCCGCCCGTCTCTTCTCCTCCGGGACCTCTTCATCCTCGTACAGCCTGTATTTTACGAGTTCCAGATAGTTGTCACAGTAAACGTGCTTGAAAAAGTTGGATATCTTCTCTCTTACTTTGCTTATCTCGTAATCCAGATAATGTTCCCTGCACTCGTCCACAACTCTTTTGGTCTTAGATAATATCCACCTATCGATTGTCGGAATATCTACATCTTTTTCCTGGCCGTCGAGATGCATATTGACCAGGCGGGAGGCGTTCCAGAGTTTTGTCAGTATCTTCTGCCCCCTGATCACGTCCTTTTCCCTGTATATTATGTCTTCCCCGCTCCCGGCTCCGGCAGCCCAGTACCTCAAACAATCCGCCCCGTATTCTTCTATGATGTCTTCCGGGCTGACTCCCGTTCCTTTACTGCTGCTCATACCTTCTCCTTCTTTATTGTACACGTAGCCGGAGATCACGATATCGTTCCAGGGCAGAGAATCGTGGTGGAAGTGAGATTTCAAGATGGTGTAGAAAGCCCATGTGCGGATTATATCGTGAGACTGGGGTCTCATATCCATGGGAAAGTTCTTCTGAAAAAGTTCTCCGTCCTCGACCCACCGGAGGGCTATCTGAGGCGTCATGGAGGAGGTCATCCAAGTGTCCATCACGTCCTCTTCCGGTACCAGTTCTTCCGATCCGCATCTTTTGCAGGTTTGTGAGATCTCCTCGCTCCTGGGGTCGACGGGGAGGTTCTCTTTCTTTTCGAGTACAGGTTCGCCGCACTCCCTGCAGTACCATACCGGGAAAGGGACCCCGTAGTATCTCTGCCTCGATATGCACCAATCCCACTTCAAGTTCTCTACCCAGTCCTGGTATCGGTGTTTATAATAGTCTGGATACCACGTTATCTTTTCGCCCAGTTCCAACATATCGTCTTTGTGGTTCAACGTTTCCACGAACCATTGCTCGGTGGGTATGAATTCAACAGGGGTCTCACATCGCCAGCAGACACCGACGTTCTGTTCTAGAGGTTCCTGATCGTAGATGATGTTTTCCTCTTTTAGGTCCTGGATGATCTTTTCTTTTGCTTCCTCTATCTTCAGACCTTGGTATTTCCCTGCTCTTTGGTTCATCCTCCCCTCCTCGTCGATTGATATCTTGAGAGGGAGGTCGTACTTCTTCCACATCTCCACGTCCGTATTGTCTCCAAATGTGCAGACCATGACAAGACCCGTCCCGAACTCGGGGTCCACCTCTTCGCTCTCCATTATCGGGACTCTCTGACCGAAAAGGGGGACTTCGGCTTCTTTCCCTATCAGATGTCGATATCTTTCATCTTCTGGGTGCGCAAAGACGGCAACGCATGAAGGCAGCAACTCCGGTCGAGTCGTGGCGATCTCAAGATCGCCTTCTTCAGAGCCGAAGTAAAGGTAATTCAATATGGTCTTCCTGTGCGCCTCTTCGACTTCGGCCTGGGCCAGAGCGGTGCTGTGATGAGGACACCAGATCGTGGGCTCTTTGTCCCGGTAAAGCTCGCCCTTCTCGTAGAGTTCTATAAAAGAGTGCTGGGCCGTCTTTATGGACCTCTCATCTATGGTCTGATAAAAAGTGGACCAATCCCACGACATCCCTATACGATCGAAAGTGTCGGTCATCGATTCCTCCAGCTCTTCGGCCGCCTCTCTACACTTCTCTATGAACTCCTCGCGCTCCACGTCTCTTTTACTCATGCCGAGTTCGTCTTCAACGTACCTTTCAGTGGGTAAACCGTTGTCGTCGTATCCCACGGGAAAGAAAACTTCGCAACCTAAAAGTCTCCTGAACCTCGCTATCATCTCGAATTCAAGGTAGTTCTTGGCGTGGCCCATATGGAGGAAACCGGAGGCATACCTCGGCGGCGTATCTATGGAGTAAACTTCTCTATCTGAATCCGGATCGAATCTGTAAAGATCCATCTCCTTCCACTTATCGATCCATTTCGTCTCTACTTCCTCGTGATCGTAATCACCAGTGGATGTCATGATAGATAGGGCCAAGATGGTAGATTACTATTAAATTTTCGGAAATGGGTCTCAGTACCTTTCCAGTTTTCCCTCCTTCAGCGCCTTCTGCAGGCACAGGTGCAGGGTTATAAGACCCAAGACTATACCGATTATCCCCGATACGATCATTATCAGTATATCTTGTTGTGGTATGTAGCCGTGTTCCATGCTTGTCCTCATGCCTCTCAAGGCGTACGTAACGGGGATGACCCTACTCACGTATTGAGCCGCTTTCGGCAGGGTCTCCACCGGGAAGAAGACTCCGCAGAAGAACTGGAAAGAGAAGAAAACTACTGTAAAAACGGCCTGTATCTCCTTGTAGAGCACCGCTATACCAGCTATAACGAATCCGAAACCTATTATGGACATCCAGGCGAGGACCAAGAACAAGAACGACCAGATCGTCATGTTGAGGCTTATGCCGAAGACGAATTCAGCCACGACCCACATCTCGGCGAAGTTCAAAAGCGAAACTGTGAAGCCTGAAAGTGCGGTGGAAGTGACCGGTACCAGCAGGTGGTGAGGTATCATGTAGATGTTCTTGAAGGTGCCTATATGCTGTTCCCACCTTATACTCCACGAGGCGTCGAAGAATCCGACCCGGATGAAGCGCCAAGTGATGATACCCGTGACTATGTAAGTGGCGAAGCCCCCTGGGACGAGTTCTTCCGCGTTCCCCTCTGCGAAGCGGCCCATCAGAGCAAAAACGCTCACCCACACTATAGGGTAAAGAAGCATGGCGGTGAAGTTGAGCTTGTAGGACCAGCGCCTCTGCCAGTCCCTGATGAGGAATGCCTTGATTATCTTGGGGTATATCTTCAGGTCCAATCTATCTCCTCCACAGAAACTTCATCTTCAGTGTGACGTATGAAAGCTTCTTCCAAGGTCGGCTCCTTCACGCTAAGGTTCCGGATCTTTCCGCTGTCCAGTATCTCCTGTATCACCTCGTGGACGTGCTCGCCGTCTCCAGACTGTATTATAACTCTCACTTTTTCCCTATCGGTTTCGACCTTGTCGATGAATTCATTTTTGAAGACCGGTTCTTTGCTCCCGTCCACATAAGAGAATTCTATCATCCTTTTGGGGAATATCTCATCCTTCAGCGCTTTAGGTGCGCCCCTCATTGTGATCTTCCCGTCGTTCATTATCGCTATACGTTCACAGAGCTCCTCGACTTCGTACATGTTGTGGCTGGTGAATATGACGGTCTTCTCTTCCTCCTCCATCACTTCTTTCAAGAGGGCTCTGAACTTCCTGCTTGAGACCGGGTCCAAACCCAAAGTCGGCTCATCCAGGAACAGTATCGGCGTCTTCCTTATCAGGTTACGGATCAGGTTCAATTTCTGCCTCATACCGGTGGAGTAGTCCGCTAGTTTTTTCTCGAAGTCCTTCTCGTCGAGACCCAAACGTTCGCCGTACTCTTTCATCTTCTCTTTCCATCCGCTCACTTCATAGATGCTGGAGAAGAACTTGATGTTCTGATACCCGTCGAGCCGGCGGTAAAACTTGTCTCTGGCCGTTATGACGTCCACCAGGTCCCGTATCTTCTTTGGCTTCTTCACCACGTTCATGCCGTTGATCTCGGCTTCGCCTGAGTCCGGGAGGAGCATCGTAGCCAGTACCTTCACCGTGGTGGTCTTGCCAGCACCGTTGGGACCTAAGAGGCCGAATATCTCCCCCTCCTCCACATCGAATGAGATACCCTTCAAGGCCTGGGTATCGTCGAACCTCTTCTTTAGATCTCTAACCTTTATACTCATGGACAATCGCTTGCACGGTGAAGCAAGTTTATAACTTTTGTGATGATTTTTGTTCTCGTTTCTCTATGAGGTGATACCAATCTTTTGACCCGCGGGCTTTTTCCAACCTTTCCCTCGCAATCTCCGGTTCGTGGTACCCGGAGACGAACGGGGGTAGACCGTAATAATCCGTCAGATCGGTGGTGATCGGAAAAAACTCCCATATCCAGTCTTCCGGTACGGTCCTTCCGTAATAATCTTTTTCTATCCCCTTTGCCCAAGCAACGAAGGTCCAGCCCGCTATCACTTTCACCACTTCCGGTTCGAGTTCGTTCAACAGCGCCACTTCTTCCAAAAACAGTTCTTTCTCCTGCAGTTCGAGGTGAGGTGTGGTTCCCATGTAAGATTCGGTCTCTCTGTAGGTGCTGTTCTTCTCTATACGCCGGAGATATCTCTCAGGGGTGGGAGAAAATATCGCCTCTCTACCTGGTTCATCCTTGAGGGCTAGATCTGCCAAGAAAAGTTTGATCTTCTCCGGAGCTTCCTTGAGACGTTCGTCGTACTCACAACTCTCCTTTTCGATCTCTTTGGCCTTTAATCGTTCTACCAAATTGGGTTCACTCTTCACATGGTGTGCCACGGCATACACGTGTTTGCAAGGGAACATCGGGTCCGGACAGCTACATCTTGAATCGTGCACCCTTGTAAAGGCGATCCTAACGTCGTAATCTGAAGTTCCTTCTACCACGGCCCGTAGGTATGGCCCATCCTCTTTGATATCCTTCACCCTGCCCTCTTCAAAATATCTCTCACCTCTTCCGGCTCTACCGCCCTCTTTTTCAGTGAGAGAGAGAAGCCACTCGACTTGCTCGTTCGACATATGCTTCACCATTCATCTTTCAAGAGAAGGATACTGTTCTGGTGCTTCTCCCTCACTCTCCAAGACTGTGATCTGGGTCTTTCCGCTCTCCTGCTCATCCAGAAGTTCTGTTCCGAAGCGCCAGCCGTCGCCGTAATCGAAGTAGTAGAGCATCCTTTTCCCTATCTCGGTATAAACGTCTTTTACCTCGATGTCTTTCACTCCTTCGTATTCGCTCTCCTCACCCATGTCCGCGAAAAGCTCGTATCCCTCTTCCGCCCGGAACGGATCTGGATCGTCATAAAAACCGAAAGGGTGATCGAAGTAGAAGTCGAAGCTCTCGTTGACGGCTTCGGCCAGGGAGTAAAGATCCTTTGAAGGAGGGACCAAAAGGACTCTAGAGGCCTCCTCGTCTATCGTATCGAAAGGATCGTTTATGGTCCATACCTTTATCTTGTAGGCTTTCATCGGTCGAGTTATCCGTTGGGATCAAATAGATTTTTTGGTTTTTTCATGCGCTCGATGAGTCTTATCAATTTTTCCTAACCAAAATTTGAAGGACTTTTCATGGTGATCCGAGGGGGTGTGATTTGAGACATACTGATGACGAGGGAGGTACAACAGAAAGTCGGTTGTTCATTATTTCAAGGTCACTGAGTAGAGCTAAGTCGATTTCGTCCTGTACTTATTGAGTTTTCCTTCCCGGTCCACCTCTATCTCTCCTTCGTCTTCAAGCTTCCTGAGTTTGTTGTATATTTGGTAGGATGGAAAATCGACTTCTTTTTTAAGGTCTTTTATCGTTTTTTCTTCTTTAAGGCTGATAAGTAAAGATCTTTCAAGACAGTGAGAGATCAGTTTTTTTATGATGGGAGACTCGAGATCATATCGTTCTTCGAGTATTTCGAGGGTCGTGAGAACTGAAAAAGAAAAAATTCTTTCACTGGTCTCCTCCTGTTTTTTTATCTCTTCCATAAGGTGATCCCAGTCGACCTCTCCCTGCTGCATGATAAGAGCGGCGTCTTCAAGATCTCCTTCGCGGTCGGTAACCGATTTAAACAGGAATATGTCTGTAAGGGATACGAGGTGAACTGTCAGATCGCTATAATCTTCCTTCTTCGATATCCGGGCCTTCATCTCCTCAGTCAAACGGAGCATCCCAGCTACCTTTTCCACAAATATATCCCAGCGGGGATGATTGGTTTTTTCAAGCACCGTTCTAGTATCCAGTCTTTCATATGTCTTTTTTAGAACCGTATTACGTTCATACCCGGCTTTTTGAAGAGCACTCACGAACCTATCTAGGTCTTCTTTCCCCCCTAAAACGATATCTATGTCCTTTGTAGAATCTTTCAAACCTCTCAGGATCAGGTTGCCGCCGCCGATGAGATAAACATCCGTTTTTTGGGATAATCCTTTTCCAACAGATCTAAACTCTCTAGTGAGGACCTTCCCCAGAAATTTATCCCTGGGATACACATCATAATCTCCACACATCTCTACGAATTCATCCCAAGGGAGGAACAGGTGTTCTTCTTTCACCTCCCTCCGATCTATATAAGCTAAAAGGTCGGCGAACTTTTCCAAACAATCCCACTTGCCTGCAAGCCTCCATAAGGTACCGTTATTTAAAGCATGCTTCAGGTATAGGATGGCGCTCATGGACATCTGTTTTTTGTTCTCGGCAAACTTCACCGCGTGGATCAAAACGTCTTCGAGTTTTAGGGTTCGGTTTCCTCTATAAAAATAATTCTCGGAAGGGAAATATCTGAGTCCGTATCGATCAAAAGCGGAGAAGGCCGTGGGTTCTCCTTCTAATTTTTCTTCTGTCTTGACTATCATCTCATCGTCGGCTCTATAACTCTCCAAAAAAGGTTGTCTAGTCCTTGCCTTAAGGAAGTCCCGCAGCGTTTCATCCTTTATTTCAAATCCTCGTTTTTTTTCAACAACGACTCCCACCTCTCGCAAGTCTAAAAGGGCCTCGTAAACGGTGGATTTGGCAAACCCTTCTTTTTCCAATTTTGAAGGATCCTTTTGAGTTGAGAGAAGCGATCTGAGGATCTCTTCTCTTTTTCCCACGAGTATCTTCTCCAGGTCGAATTTTTCAGAAAGTTTTTTCAATAGATCGGCCTCATATGTATCTGCTAACGATACGGTAGTATCTGTTTTAACAATGCCTTGATCTTCTAAGTCGGCAACGAGTTCTGAGGTCCAGCTCTGACTTTTATCTATCTCTGAGGCCAACGATTTTAATCTCCTCGGTTTTTCTATAAGGCATCGTATTATGTTGATCTCGCTTCTGCGCATATATTCCATATATAGTGAATTATTATTTAAGTATTTCGTTATAGCTGGAATAAATTGAAGGAGGAGCTCATAGAAAAGGAGTTAAAACTGATCTTTCAATCCACCCATTCGCTTCTTTGATCGCTCTTCTCTTTCCTTTTTCCTCCTGTCTCTTCAGCCCTCCTCAGTCGAGGCCTTCTTTTATCTATCTCCTCTGTTTTCCTCATCCCTGGCCTTTCTTCGGGTCCCTCACCCTCTTTAGAATATACCATATACTCGAAGATGAAATATAGGGCCATTAGAGATAAGATCGCAAGCTTCAAAAAGAGGATACGGTCGATCGTGAGATCGATAACCGCATCTTCTAGAACCATACCATCCTCCAACCCCCGGTATACCCCCCATATATAGCCCATCAGTCCTCCGACTTTTCCGACACCAGTGGATAATCTGGCTTTTCCACCCTTCTCATAATGGTGATTCAGCGCACTCAAAAGAGCTACAAGGGTTCCAAAGATGTAGACGTAGGGAAGGATACGCTCGGAGAGTCCTTCTATCCCTGAGTACAGTTCTGCAGCGTAATAAAGGACGTAATAAGCAGCGACCACGAGGAAGATGAAATAGAGTAGGCCGATCAGCACCGCGCCCCCTAGTGACCCCGCAGATCCTTTAACGTCTCTTTTCAACTTTTCGATCCTGTTCCAGCGGTGATCCGAGTCGGTGCTCATCTTTCACCCACCTCGAAATCTTCTTGATGTTCCAGCCCAGTGTTCCTATCTCTGAGTTTCAGGACGACCGAGCTCGGTACATCATCCACTTCGACCATGATCCTTTCTTCGAATGTTCTCTTCGATTCCACCGTGTGAGTCTGAGCGGTCGAACCGATGATCTTTCCGTCTTCATCATATACCTCCAAAGAGATGGTGAGGTCGAGAGTCCCGGGGTAGCGATTGATGAAACTCATCTGCGCGGACACCTCTTGGGTGCGTTCTGAATATTCCGGGTCTGATATATCTAGTTCAGCGAATGGGGGCCTCCAACGGTGTTCATCACTGTAATCCACCTCGAAACCTATCAGGCCGAAGGTCAAGTATCCGGAGGACTTCACGCTCATATTTACGTCGCCCTCGAGTGTAGCCAACTGTTTTTTCATCTCCTCCGGGATCTCTTCGATGCTCTTCGAAAGAGATATCTCGATGTTCCTCGACTCATCCCTGACCACGTCACCCACCTCTCTTCTTTCCACGGCGGTGAAACTTTCACCTTCTTCGGTTATCGGCGACATCTCGAATTCGATCACCAGGTCTTCGATATCGAAATAACCGGAATTGTTGACCCAGACCTCTCCGGAGATAACTATACTGTCTTCCTCCACACCCCAGTCCATGGAGCTCTCTACCGGCTCGACGGTCACTTCCCCCTGAAGAAAAGGCAAGATGGTCAAAAAGGAGATCAAGATCATCAACATGAAGAGTAAAGAAAGGACTATCCTGTAAAATCTCAGCGGTCCCTTTATCTGCATGGAGCTAACAGTGGGGGTCGATGATAAAAAATCTTTCCGATGGTTTCTCGTCTATCGGACTCTACTTTCACTCTTCTTGGTCCTTCAGTCCATCTTAGAGTGGAAGTAGGGAGATATCTGGCGCACTCACCCTCGACTTTCATTATCTTTTCACTTTCGTCTCACTCCCCGCTTTGGAGCTATAAATAGTATGGATGCTATGCTGCGGTAAGACAAGATCTCGCATCTTTCTGGTGGTGTATATGGGGAAGAGTGTACCCACTTTCAGACAGGAGTTGAAAAGGATAGAATCGGAGTGGAGAAGGTACAGGAAAGCCCTTAGGAGAGAGGAGAAGAGAGCATTCGATGAACTTTTCATCAAAGCGATGAAGCACGCTTCCGCGTCGCAGTACCAGGCCGCTTCAGACCCCATGGAAGCTTTCTTCATCTCAGTGCTCCTAGAACAGCAGAAGAAGATAGAGAGATTGGAGAGGGTGGTAAAAGATGAAGGGCTGGATCTTGGATATCTATCCGAACCTGAACAGGAAGAAGATAGTGATCTGGATCAGGACTAAAAAGGGCTGTTACAGGTTAAGAGAGGATTACGCACCTCCCTTTTACGTTGAAGGCGGAGGCGCGGCGGGGCTGAAGGACTTTTACGAAAGTAAGGGTTTCGAGACCCGGTACGTTGAAAGGAAAGCCGCTCTTCAGGAAGAAGGGGCGAAAAAGCTGTTGAAGATAAGTCCGCCCCATCTATTCGATCCAAGGGACCAGCTGGAGGCCTGGAGGTTCTTCCAGGGGTACGAAACCCATCGATTTTACAACGTCGACATCCCCTTAGACCAGAGATACCTCGTCGAGAAGGGTGTGAAACCGTTCTCACTCGTCGAGAAGAACAGCGGCTGGAGAGAGTTGGAGGAAGATGCAGGTATACACTACGCAAAACCACCGCTGCGCAAGATGTGGGTGAAGATAAAGGCGGAGAAGAACGGCAGGTCCAAAAAGGGCGAGCTGAAGAAGATAAGATTGAACGGAGAAGAGATCGGTGGAGAGGAAAAGGAGATCATCCTGAAGTTGAACAGGGCCCTTGAAAGGAAGGATCCAGACGTGATCCTGACGGAAGGGGGAGATTCTCCCGTGATACCTTACCTTTTCCGCAGGGCTGAATTGAATGAGTTGAAGTTGAAGCTCGGTAGGGAGCGGTCGATCCATCCCAGCAAGAGCGGGAGCACGTACGAGTCCTACGGTCGGGTCATCTACAGGCCGCCGTCCTACCCTTTGAAGGGAAGGCTTCATATCGACGTTGAGGATTCCTTTTTATTTCGGGAAGGCGGTCTGGACGGTCTGATCGAGCTCTCGAGGCTGGCGAAGATACCCCTTCAGAGATTGGCGAGGAGGAGCCCGGGTTCGCTGATAAACGCGATGGAGATAGAGCAGGCCTTGAAAGAAGGTCATCTCATACCGTGGAAGAGGAACCTCGGTGAGGACTTCAAGAGCGGAAGAGATCTGATAGACGCCGATAGAGGGGGTCATATATTCGAACCGAAGGTGGGTATACACGAAGACGTTATAAAACTGGACTTCGCCAGCATGTATCCCTCCATCATAGATAAGTACAATTTGTCCCCAGAGACCATCGGATGCAGATGCGGTAACTATCGAGAGGTGCCGGAGCTGGGCTATAAGGTATGTGAGAAGAAGAGGGGGCTGATACCCAAGGTGGTCAGACCTCTGATAGAGAGAAGGCAGGAGTACAAGCGCCTCTCTGACAAGAACGAGTTCTTTGAAAGGAGAGCCGAAGTTCTAAAATGGCTGCTGGTCACCTGTTTCGGCTACACGGGGTATAAGAAGGCGAGGTTCAACTGTATAGAGGTCCACGAGAGTATAACGGCCTACGGAAGGAAGATCTTACTGGAGGCTTCGGAGCTGGCCCAGGAGATGGGATTCGGATTGATCCACGGTATAGTGGATTCGCTTTGGTTGAAGGGAGATAAAGAAAAGGTGGAGGACCTTATTGAAGAGGTGGAAGAGAGGACGAAGATCCGATTGGAGAAAGAAGGTACTTACGATTGGGTGATCTTTCTGCCGGCTAAAACTTCGAAGGTGGGAGCTCTCAACCGTTATTACGGTGTACTCGACGATGAGTTGGAAGTCAAGGGGCTCGCATTGAAGAGGAGCGATGTGCCCGAGTTCTTCAAGGAGACCCAGAAGGAGATACTGGAGGTGATGGAAAAAGCCGCCTGCAGAGAAGGATTGGAGCGGAAGGTGGAAGGCGCCTTGGATTTGGCGAAAGACCGCTGGAGAAGGCTGAAAAAAGGGGACGTGCCCGTGGAAAAGTTGTATTTCGCCAAGACGGCCTCTAAACGACCGAGCGGTTACACTCACATGACGGCGACGAAGGCGGCGCTCCTCCGTTACAAGGATTTGGGGGTCGAGCTTCGACCCGGGCAGCAGGTCGAATACGTGGTGAGCGAAGACGGGGTGAAGGTGAAAGAAGAGGGACCAGAAAGTTACGACAGGAAGCACTACGAAGATCACCTGTTCCGCTCCATCGAGGAAGTGTTGAGACCCTTCGGTTACGACGTAGAGAAGGTGGAAAGGATGTTGAAAAGGGTCACTTCTTGAATATCTTCGGGTCGGTATCGACCGCGACGCCGTAGAGGGAGTTTTTCTCGACCAGCTCTTTTACCTTCCTGGAGACCTTTGCCCGGAGCCATCTTCCCTCCTCGCCGCTCAACTCGTCGTCTTCGAACCTCGCCGTGATCCCGATGGTACCAAGAAAAGCAAAATCTCTGCTCAATCTCCTTTCGGCCTTGTTTACCAGGTCCTGGAGCTGGTAGGCGGTGAAAGCTCTGCCTACCATTATCCGTTCGAGTATCTCATCTACAGTGAGATCCAGCTTCTTTATCTGGCGGACCATGAAGTAGGGATCCACGGTCCTGCTCCCGTCCAAGATGAGTGATCTTTTTCCCGTCTCTCCAGCGATCAGAACGGCCGCAGAAGAGACTGGCTCGTGGGTCCTTCCTTTTAGCACTTTGATATTTCCCTTTGAGAGACGTAAACTCCGCTCCATCGTAAAAGACACTATCCAGCGGGAGATATTTGTATGTTTAAAGGAGAGGGGGCACTGAAAGTTGATGGATCAGCTAGATCTTTCTTGCGGTAGATCAAAGCAGCTGTCAGCACTATCATCAGCACGAGCGGTGTGGAGTAGGAGACGGCTCGCACTGTCTTCGCCGCCGTTACCGCTGTAAGAGACGTTCCGACCATACACGATAAGGTCGTCTCCATCAGCATCACCGCCCAAAAAGCTCTCCTATTTTTTTCGGGTTCGCTCCATGTCATATCAATTTGTAGCTTGCAGAAAACGGCACAGTAGGAGTTTTACACCTAGTCTGCGAGGAACTGAAAGATCAGAACTCGATGGCTTCCGCTTTTCGGGGGGATCTCACCTCTCCAGAGTCGTTCTCGAACTCTTCCGGATGTTCGGTATGTATGGGGATCAGTTTTTTCGGTTTTATGGCGTCGATGAGTTCCTGCAGTTCCGGTCCACACGCGTGGCCGCTCGCATGTATCTGTATGGGTTCGTTACCGTTATCCTCATTGATACCGAAGTGTTGGAGCCAGTTTATCAGCCTTCCCTCGGAGAGCTCCATCTCGGGGTTGAACGGTTCGGCCTGCGCCCTGACGTAGATGGATCCTTCAGGTGGGTCCAGATCGATCAGGTTCTTGAAGCGGTAGTAATCGAGCTGGAGCACGTAATCCCCTGGATCTTCTCTTATATCTACCGCTGTGACTCCGTTATTCAGATGTTTCGTATCCTTTACATCGGCCCGACTGCTCCATTCCGAGACGGGTATCTCCCCTACCTTATGCTTTACCCTGGTGTAATCTCCCGGGGAATAGAGCATGTTCTCCGTCCTTTCGACGAACGCTTTAGCTCCTTCCTTGTAGATGCTCTTGTCGAGCCTGGCCTTGAGGTAAGCCAGCCTTGGATCGAAGACCGGTGTTCTGCCAACTTCTTCGGCGGCTCTTTTCACCGTTTCATACCTCTCTAGGTCCTTCCACGCGAAGCCGACCATCGCTAGGCCGTCGACGTCGGAAAATGTGTCGGCTAGATCTTTCTCCACCTGCTCCTCGTCATCCGGTTCCTCCCTGTCTATTCTGGTGCCCTCGCAGAGCATCACGTCCGGCCTCAAGTCTCTGAGTTGAGAACGTATCTTCGTCTCGCTCCTGCCGTGAAACCTCAGGTCGCCGGTGTAAACGACCTGCTTGTCGTCCGACTCGATGAGAGCTGAAAGTGCGCCGGGCACGGAATGGCCCACTTCGAAAGCTTCGATACTCACGCCGTTATCACCGACTTCCGAAACCTCTCTGTTCCCTAGTAGGTATTTTTTCCTCTCCTCTTCATCCATCGATTCTATCTTTGGGGTCCCCGGGAAGTAAGCTCTACCCCCATAATAATCCACGTACCTCCTGCTCATCTTTGTGAGATCGCTGTCAAAACCAGCGAGATTTCCAACTTCCGCCATGGCCTCCATCAGGTCGTTAGTGGTCTGGGAACAGAGCAATGGCATGTCTCCCAAGTACGGTATGTAACCGGTGTGGTCGAGGTGAGCGTGAGAGACGAACAGAGCGTCTGGATACCACTCGTCTTCCTTTTTTGCGTCCTCATAGCTTTGGAGATCGCAGTCCCAGAGAGGCTTGGCGGAACAGTCCCCTATATCCTCTATACCTCTAGGGCGGATCACGTCCTCCCTGTAGATGCCGTGGAGTTCCGGGAGAAGATCCAGCTTCAAAAGATCGTGCAGCTTCGAAGTGCTTCTCGGTTGAAGGTACTCCTCGAAGAACCTTCCTTCCTCTCCAAAGTTGAGTCCGAAATCCAGGAAGATGGAAGCGTCCTTTATCTGGAGCAGTATCCTGTTTCCTCCTATCTTCCCTACGCCTCCGTAGCAAGTTATCGAGCCCATGAACTTCACCTTTTTCGGCGTATGTAGGTGAAAAGATAAAACGTTTTTGTGAAGACTTTTTCCTATGTCTGTTCGGCTTCATGAGATTTGCTTAGAGAAAAGGATGGCCCCAGGATACTTGGTCCCCCGAGAAATAGAATGATTTGGAAACAATACACAACCGCAGGAAGTTGTGAGGTAGAAAACCATGTAGAGCTATACAGAAATAGATGGTATATCGAAATAGGATTCAGCGACATTGATAGAATCCTGTTCTGTCGAAAAAAAACGGATTCATGATAAAAACTACTAGTGAATTTGTTCTGAATGCTCTATTTTTCCGAGAAATAAACAGGATAAGGATGTCCATGATGTACTCGGTTCGTCATGAGATAAAATCTTAAAGGAAAAAGGGTTTTATTCTTCAGGATCTTCGCTATCTTCTTCGCTGTCTGTATCTTCCGTTTCCCTAGTTTCTAGCTCTTCGATTTCCTGCGAGTCCTGCTCATCCTCTTCGCTTTCTGCCAGTCTTTTCTTCCGTTGATAGAACATAACCGTTAGGAAAAGCACTATAAACAGTATAGGTATGAGATAAGGCAGTAGTTTCTTTTCCCTTTGAGGACTATTATCGGCGTCAGAATCTACTTTTCCTTCCTCAACGGTGATGTTTAGCGTCTCCGTATCCTCGTTACCCGCTGCATCGGTCACGGTCAACGTGACGGTGTAGTTGCCTGGCGAGGTATATGAATATGTTGGGTTGGCTCCAGTCGCGGTGTTGCCATCGCCAAACTCCCACGTATAGTTAGTTATGCCTATATTGTCCGTTGTATCCGATGCGTTAAAGGTGATAGACTCGTCAGTCTTCGCCGCTGTAGTGCTAGAGCTGAATGCAGCTTCCGGCGCAGTCATGTCATTTATAGTCACTTCAATCGTATCTGTATCATAGTTACCGGCATCGTCAGTCACGTTCAACTCGACTGGGTAGATCCCTGGTTCAGTGAAGGTGTGATCTACCACTTCCCCATAGTATTCCACCCCTTCGATCGTCCAAGTGTAGTTCACTATTCCTACATTGTCTGAAGATCCACTTCCATCAAATGTCACTACTGTATCTTCATCCACTGTCTTGTCTTCTCCAGCATCCGATGTCGGATCGGTAACATCATTTACTGTCACTTCAACCGTATCACTGTCGTAATTGCCGGCATCGTCAGTCACGTTCAACTCGACTGGGTAGATCCCTGGTTCAGTGAAGG
>JBKHKA010000026.1:0-27146 GCA_046537845.1 Candidatus Aenigmatarchaeota archaeon | reverse complement strand
GTCAGAATCAAAGATTCTAACTTACCACTAATCAAAGATTAGTGGACCCGGCGGGACGAACAAATCTCCGATTTGTGACCTGCTGGAATCTGTGATTCCAGCTAGTTTTCAAATCCCAATGGGTACATCGAGTGAAAACGAGATGGACCCAGCGGGATTTGAACCCGCGGCCTCCACCTGTCTCGCCGACCGATTTATCAGTCAGATGCTATCGGAATCACAGATTCCTTGCATCCTCATTATCATTCCGGATGCGAAGGTGGCGATCTGCCAGACTGATCTATGGGCCCGATCAGATAGATTAAGAAGAGAGAGTTCTTATTTTTAAGGGTTTTGATTAAGTGTTGAAAGGATGAAAAAGGACTCAGCGGGACGAACAAATCTATGATTTGTGAGCGCGAGGAACTTATTCCTTGCAGTTTGAACCCGCGGCCTCCACCTGTCTCGCCGACCGATTTATCAGTCAGATGCTATCGGAATCACAGATTCCTTGCATCCTCATTATCATTCCGGATGCGAAGGTGGCGATCTGCCAGACTGATCTATGGGCCCGATCAGATAGATTAAGAAGAGAGAGTTCTTATTTTTAAGGGTTTTGATTAAGTGTTGAAAGGATGAAAAAGGACTCAGCGGGACGAACAAATCTGTGATTTCGTAGGATTTCATCCTCCTCATCTTCAGAATCCTTCGGTTTCCTGCGATTTGTGAGCGGGTGGAACTTGTTCCTTACAGTTTTCGAATCTTTGATTGGGAAACGTAAGGATGTTTATTCCTTACAATTTGAACCCGCGGCCTTATCGATCATCTACCAGCTAGCTATCTGACCATCAGTCCTAGGCTCGGTCCCTCCTGCATATACACCATTCTTCAACTTCCAGATGATCTGCCCTCTACCGTAGCTTCCTGAATCTAAAGAGTAGTTCACCTTATGGCCCTTCCTCGAAAGCGCCTTTCCAATATGATGGGGGAATCGTTTCTCCAAGTGCACTTTTTTTCCCTCTTCCCACCGCCATCTTGGAGCGTCTAAAGCCGCTTGAGGATTGAGATCAAAATCTAGGGTATTCATAACCACCTGGAGGTGCCCTTGAGGCTGCATATACCCACCCATGACTCCGAAAGGCCCGACTGCGTCTCCACCTTTTGTCAAAAAGCCTGGTATTATGGTGTGGTAGGTCCTTTTACCCGGCTCTAAACGATTCGCACGAGATGGATCAAGAGAGAAGGTATTGCCCCGGTTCTGTAGGGCTATACCGGTACCGGGAACGACCAGCCCCGAGCCGAAGCCCATGTAGTTACTCTGGATGTATGAGACCATGTTGCCCTGCCCGTCGGCCGCAGCCAAGTAGACGGTACCGCCTTCAGTCAATCTGCCCGGTTCCGGTTCTACAGCCTCTTCATCTATGAGCCGTCTTCTCTCCGCCGCATAATCTTCGCTCAAAAGCTCTTCCGGGTCAACTTTCATGTGATCCGGGTCCGTGATCCCTTTCTTACCGTCCGAGAACGCCAATTTCAAGGCCTCTATCTGTTTATGATATGTTTCTATAGAATCTTTATGAGGGAAGTCAAATCCCTTCAGGATGTTCAACGCCTGCAGCGCTATCAGACCCTGACCGTTCGGAGGGAGTTCCCAGACCTCGTGTCCTCTATAATCTATACTCAAAGGATCTACCCATTCAGGAGAAAAACCAGCTAGATCGTCTTCATCTAAAAATCCCCCAGTCTTTTTGGAAAATTCATCTATCTTCTCGGCTATTTCTCCTCGATAAAAGGACTCCGCCTTTGTTTCACCGATCTCTCTCAAAGTCCGTGCGTGATCTTCGGATTTCCATATCTCTCCTATCTCAGGAGCTCTACCATCCGGAGCAAAAGTCTCGAACCAGTGTTTGAATTTGTCTTCGTCTCCTACCGCCTCCTTGTAGGAGCCGTACGCTGCTTTCCAGTATCTACCCAACACGGGAGATAGGGGATAGCCTTCCTCCGCATACCTGATCGAGGGAGCGAGGACCTCTTCGAAGGGTAGATCTCCATGTTCTTCACACAGCGCTGACCAGGCCCCGGGTATTCCAGGGACGGTAACAGGTATCCAACCGAATTTAGGCATCTTTTCGTGCCCTTTTTCCTTAACAGTTTCTATATCAAGCTCTTTTGGAGACGGGCCGCTCGAATTCAGACCGAAGATTTTTCCGTCTTTCCAGATGATCGCAAAAGCGTCTCCGCCTATGCCGTTGGAAGTAGGTTCAACAACGGTCAAGGCAGCCGCAGTGGCAACCGCAGCATCGACCGCGTTACCTCCCTTTTTCAGCATTTCTAGGCCGGCCTGGGCCGCCAAAGGTTGAGAAGTCGCCACCATGCCGTTGTCTGCGTAGTTCACAGTCCTCTTAGACCAGTAAGGATAATGAAGCGGATCGAATCTCATAGTCTTGAAAGATTCTTCGAGGTTAATTATTTTTCTATCGAGCATCGAAAGGTAAAATTATTAAACGAACAAAGCATATAAACGGATGATGGATCTGACGAAAAGTTTCTTGATACCCATGATGGTCCTCTTCCTTGGCATGATATTCATATTACTGGGTATCCTCGAAGGGGATGCCAATATAGCTCTCTTTCTTTTCTTCCCCGTGATATACGGCACGGGCATCTATCTGATGCTCGGTATACTGCTGATCTTCATCTCATTCTTACTCTTCTTTATATTTCCGTTCCGGACTCGATACACTTCCCACCGCGGTAGAACAGAGAAGAACTTTTCCTATAACAGACAAGAAGAAAAAGAACTCGGATCGACCTACGGGGGAGTGATATTCATAGGGCCCATACCTATATTCTTTGGAAAGGACGTGAGCACGACCAAAAAGATGATGTGGATAGGCTTGGTCATAGCGTTGATACTGGCCTTCCTTTACCTGATGATCATATTTTTGTGAAAAAGAGGTGTTTAGATGAGGGAATTTATAGAAGATAATTTGGAAAAGATGGTCAATATAGACAGCGTCAGCGAAGGCGATATGGACGAGATAGTGGAATTCACTGTGGAACTTCTAAAAGATGCAGGTCTTGAACCGGAGATCGTTGAAGGAGAAGAACACGATCCCGTCATAGTGGCTTCTCATGGGGAAAAAGGTGTCTGCTTCTCCGGCCACCTGGATACGGTACCGCTCGGTGACGGATGGGAATACGGGCAGGGCGAGATAGTCGACGAAAAGATGTACGGAAGAGGGGCTCTTGACATGAAGGGACCCTGCGTATCCATCATAGCGGCAGCGAAAGAACTGATCAAAAAAGACGTTCCCTTCTCTGTGATCTTCACCACCGACGAAGAGGTGACCATGAGCGGAGCTAACGAAGTAGCTTCTAGGAAAGAAGTGAATGAGGCTCCGGTGGTAGTGGTCTGCGAACCTACGGAGATGCAGGTTGTGACCCAAGAAAAAGGTGTCTACCAGTTCGAGATAAAGACCGAGGGTGAAAATGCCCACGCTAGCATGCCTGAAAAAGGTGATAACGCCATAGTGAAGATGCTTCCCATACTCACTTCTCTCAGCAGGAAGAACAATATACCCGCGGGGAAAGACGAACTCACCTGCTGCGTCGACGTAATAGAAGGCGGTGAAGCCACGAATGTGATCCCAAAGGAGTGTAGAGCCGAGGTGGACGTGAGATTTCCGGACCACTTCAACAGAGATATCCTGGAAAGGTATCTTTTCGATCCGATAGACCAGGAATTCGAACGAGAGGAGATACAGTTTTTAGATGCTGTAAAACTTGATCACGACAGCGAAGCGGTCCAGACCTTATTGGAGATTGCGGACACGACCACTTGGGCAGTCCCATACGGCACCGAGATGGTAAGATTCTACAAAGAGAACGAGAACACACTGATCTTCGGACCAGGCAGGGTCGACGTGGCGCATCAACCCAACGAACATATCGATCTGCCGGAACTGGTCAAAGCCGCCGAGATATACATCGAATACGCAGAGGTCATGGCCTGAACCGATTGGGAGTCCTCGGGAAAGGTATGGCATCCCTTATGTGGTCAAGGTCGCACAGCCACATGATGACCCTTTCCACTCCCAGGCCGTAACCTGCGTGAGGCACGCTTCCATATCTCCTGGTATCTAAGAACCACTCGTATATAGAGGGGTCTTCTCCGCCCTCTTCTAAGCGCCTTATCATCGAATCAACGTCGGTCTCCCTCACACTTCCGCCGATCAGCTCTCCCACGTGAGGCACCATCAGGTCGTAGCCCAACACTTTACTGTCATCTTCGGCTCTCTTCATGTAGAAAGCTTTGATCTCTTTGGGGTAGTGGGTCACGAACACCGGCTTCTCGAAAAGTGAGGTCAACTTCTTTTCCTCCGGCACGCCGAAGTCTTCTCCATATTCTACCTCCATATTCTCTTCTTTCAGCCTGGTGACCGCTTCCTCGTAAGTTATTATAGGGAACGGCCCCTCTAAATTCTTCAGATATTCTATATCGGCTCCCAACCTTTCCAGTTCTTCTTCGTTCTCTTCGACCACCTTATCCACCACGTGCAGAACCAAGCCTTCGCCGAGCTCGATTATGTCGTCCAGGTCGTGCCACAGTCCCTCGACCTCCGCGTGCCAGTATTCGGTCAGATGTCTCGGGGTGCGTGATTTTTCCGCCCTGAAGCTGGGGGCTATGGTGTAGATGTCTCCCACACCAAAGATAGCCGCTTCCGCATACAGCTGCCAGCTCTGAGTCAGATAAACCTGGTCTTCAAAATACTCGACCGGGAAGAGCGTAGCTCCACCCTCACAGGCCACCGGGGTCAAGATGGGCGACTGGAATTCCGTGTAACCTTCTTTTCGAAAGAACTCATGGATGGCTCCAAAGACCGTCGATCGCACCTTCAAAATATCTCTCATCTCCGTGGATCGTATCCAAAGGTGCCTGTTGTCCAGGAGATGTTCAACACTCTGATCTTTGTGGATGGGGAAATCCTCGGCAGGATGAACTATCTCCACATCCGTTACCCTGATCTCATAACCCCCAGGTGCTCTTTCATCCTCCGCGACTTCTCCTTTCACCTTCAAAGAAGATTCTACCAAAAGCTCTTTGACCTCATCGAACTTCTCTTCATCCATATCGTCCTTAGAAAAAGTGGCCTGGACTATACCGCTGGGGTCCCTCACGTTCAAGAAGGCCATATTGCCTATATCTCTCGTTCTGTGGATCCAACCTCGGATCTTGACTTCTTTGTTTGTATGTTCTCCTTCCAATATCTCCTCTATCGGAACGAAACCTTCGTCTCCCAGCGAGTCCGCTGCCGCTTTTTCTTTCTCGGTCATCTTTTCACTTAGAGCTTTGAGTTAGGTTTAAAGATAAAAGAATTTCGGAAGCCAACATGGTTTTTCAACTTTTAGTTTGCAGTTCTCCAACGGGGATTTGCATTTTTCTATTTTTATTTTCAAGAATGATATAAATACTGCTGCCTCTTTACTATGAATAGTGAGAAAGATGATAAGAAACAAAAGGTTCCAAGAAAAAAGGACCGGATATCCAAGTTACGAATATGCCAATCCTCTAGCAACGACTGCAGGAAGATAGGCATCCGGTCCAAAAACCCTTTTTTATTTTTTACCAGTTTTCAGGAACTTTTCCTCCTCTCTCCAGCGAAGCTAAAATATCGGCCTTCATATCCAATGCAGCCTGTTTTGAAGCTCTCTGGTATCCTTCAGGGCCGAATTCCTCACTGTAAGGTTCTCTCTCGTAGGCGTAGTTTATACCTCTTGAGGAGTTCACCACCGCTCCATAGCCATCTTCGTTGAAACACGGTATTACATCGTCGGCGGTACCCCCTTGACTCCCGTAACCCGGCACCAGGAAAAGAGTGTTGGGCATGATCTTTCTCAACCTCTCAGCTTCTTCAGGGTAAGTCGCGCCGACCACGGCACCCGCGGAAGAGTAACCCCTTTTACCGATGAGATCTTGCCCCCACTCATCTATCAACTCCGCCATAACTTCGTATATGATGGTGCCGTCTTCCGTTTTGAGGTCCTGAAGTTCGCTGGAAGAGGGATTCGAGGTCTTGTCCAAGACGAATATTCCTTTATCGTATTCTTTACAGAGCTCGACGAAGGGTTCTATCCCGTCGTAACCCAGATAAGCGTTGACTGTCACCATATCTCCGTTGAAAGAGGGTCTTTTTTCTCCAAATATATCCACATCCACTTCACCCAGATGTGCCGAGGCGTAGGCTTCCGCGGTACTCCCTATATCGTTCCTTTTCACGTCTTCGATGACTATAAGACCCTTCTTCTTCGCATATCGAACGGTCTGTATGAATGCCTTTATCCCTTCGGCGCCGAACTTTTCGTAAAAAGCGATCTGGGGTTTCACCGCCGGAACTATATCATACACGGCGTCGATCAAACCCTTGTTGAACTCCAATATGGACTTTGAAGCTGCTTCAAAAGGATCATCCGTTTCCTCACCCGCCTTCTCTTTGATATGATCTGGTATCCTTCCGAGCCTAGGATCGAGACCCACGACTGAAGGATTCTTTTTTTCATCCACAGCTTTCAACAACCTATCCGCCAGATTAGTTTGAGCCATCTCCTATCGCCTTATGGGAGAGGTGGATCACTGGATTTAAAATTTTCCTAATCTTTTGGGTAAGATCAAACGGGTATGTCACTCCTTTCAAACAGTCTTAGTGAACCCGCTACAACTACCACTGAGGCGATGCCGAGCCCTAAAAGATGCAGGGGATGAACGGTCCCCTCTAGAAGAACAGAATTGTAGTCCCAGTAATGAGATATCGTAAAAGGAAGAACGAATCTTAATTCTTCGAGCATGTGTCCAGCCATGAAAAGAGCGTAATTGACCAATATAACAGCGAAGCTCGCACTTATCGAGGTGCGTGAGTCTCTGAAAAGGACCGCAAAGAACATGGACATCGCTATTATCACCAGCAGCATCGGCCAGGAGATAAGCAGAGAGATAAAAAAAGTATCGAACATCAATCCCTCACCCACCAAATAAACAGAGAGCGTCAAGGCCGCACCGGCTAGCTTGACCAACAATAGACTGAATAAAGCCAGAGCTAAGAATTTCTGAAGAAGGTAATTTTTCCTGGTGAGGGGGGTAGAGAAGATTATATCCATTCTACTCTCCTCATAATCCCCAGTTATGCTTTTCACCGAGAGATAACTCAGGTAAACCCCGGCGAGAAGTATCCACCAGCTGTAGAGCTCAACTGAAAGATAGCCTTCTATCTCGTCCATCCTTATTTCTTCCCTCCCAGCAGTGAACATCCTGAAATAAGGGGTCTCCATCATCTCTTCAAACGGTGTTTTACTTTCTACCGTGGAAGCGATCCCAACGGGGATCTGCGAGTCTCCCACTACGGCTACAACGCCGAAGTATCTGTCTTCACTTGCATTTTCCCGCGAGATCGTCATATTATTCTCTGTTGTATTGCCGATTTTCCACGAAGTAGCCATATGCGCCCCTGTATCTTCTAAAACGATGTATTCCTCCGCGTTCTCGACCTCATCCCATTCAAGATACAAGGCATCTTCTTTCACCAATATTTTCAAACTGACGTGTTCTTCTCCCTCCAATTGGCCAGCGTCTTCTTCAAAGGTCTCGTTAACCACGGGATAGAGCTGGGCCATACCCGCAGATATAAGCACCACTATGAGTATGAAGATGGTGTAACCTTTCCACCCTTTGCGTAACTCCATCCAAGTGGTTTTGAAATCCATCATAACACCTCAAACTGGTATATCTTTCATCTCGAACAATACTGATGCTAACACTACCAACAAAGCAGTCAAACTCAACAAGAAAGCCGTATCGAATACACCGATAGATTCTCCATAGAGCGCCGCCTCATAGTCCCAATAGTTTATGATCGTGTATGGTTTCACATTCTCCAAAGACTCAGACATATCTCCCACCATGTTTATCCCGTACTGTACCAGTATGAAGAGAAAAGAAACCCCCACAGCCTTCCTGGAACTTTCGAGATAGACAGCGGCCAATATAGATACCGATATCATCACGAGGAAGACGGGCCAGGACAATAGCGAAGAGATCATCAGCCCAAGAGAAGAAATTGAATCCAATTCTCCGACGGAATAGACGGAACCGATAAGGACCAGACCCACTATCGTTAGTAGAAACAGGGTGTAAAGCGAGATAACGGAGAACTTTTCTAGAAGATACTGCCTGCGGGATATAGGCTTGGACAGCAGGATGTCCATCCTGTCCTCTTCGTAATCTCTAGTCACTACGTTAACGGAGACATACCCTATATACAGACCGATCAAAAGCGCCCACCAGGAACTCCAAAGGATGGATAGAAATCCTTGTATATCTCCATAATCGACCCCCCAGACCTCTTGAAAAGCAGTGGTTCTGTCAAAATTTGTTTGGATACCCACCAATTCTCTCTCGCCTTCGCCCCTCTCGACCACCACAGCAAAATATCTTTCAGGTATCTCACCATCTTCATACTCCAAGAAGTAATCGTAAGAAGTATTTTGGATGTTCTCGACTCTATCGAGCGGTGTCATCATATTGGGGCTTTTACTCACAAGTAGGGAGTATCCCTGTGCACTTTCGACCTCGCTCCATGATAATCTGACGGTGACACCTTCATCTTCCTTTAACAGTTCCACATCAACGTTCTCAACTCCCTCAAGCTCCTCGTCGAAGGCGTCGCTGAAGGAAGGATAAGCCTGGGCGAAACCACCAACCAGGAGAACAACAACCAGTATGAAAAGGAGGAAGGCTTTCCAGGTGTTTTTCAACTCCATCCACATTGTTCTTCCGATCTTCATTCACTCCTGCCCCCTTGTGTAATACGTCAAGAACAGCTGCTCTAGGCTGAAGGTCTCCAGCGACATGTTGACCACGTTTTGTTTAGAGATATTTTTGATCACTTCGTCTAGGCTGCTGGTGACTATCATCGTCGCCTTTTTACCGTCCATCTCGAAGTCCTTTACGCCCTCTATCGCGAAGACACTCGGGTCTACAGAATTTTCGAACTCGACCTCCAGCTTCTTGCCCATCTTTTCCTTCAATGACTCTATCCCCTCTACAACCTGTAATTCAGCATCTCTTATGATTGCTACCCGATCACAGACTTCCTCCACCTCCGCCAGTATGTGTGAGGACATGAATATGGTCTTACCCTTCGCCTTCTCCTCTCGAAGCAGTTCGTAACATTTCTGCTGCATCAGAGGGTCCAAACCAGAAGTGGGCTCGTCCATTATTATCAGATCCTGGTCGGCCATGAACGCCTGGACCAATCCCACCTTCTGCTTGTTACCTTTGGAGAGAGCACCGTATTTTCTACTCATATCCAGCTCCAACCTTTGCGCGAGCTCTTTCATCCTGCTCTCATCGGAAACTCCGCTCTGAGATAAGAGGTATCTGAGTATGGTCTTGACTTTCAGGTCCGGATACATCCCGAAGTCTCCTGGCAGGTAGCCCGTTCTCTTTCGGATCTCGATCGAATCTTGGTGAGAGTCCAGGCCGAAGATTCTGACATTGCCGCTGGTCTTTTGGAGAAGACCTAAACAGGTCCGTATAGTGGTGGTCTTCCCCGCGCCGTTGGGACCCAAAAAGCCCATTATCTCTCCCTGGTAAACATCTAGATCAAGATCTTTTATACCTACAACATCTCCATACTTTTTCGTCAGATTTCTTATCTTCATCACGGGTTCTTCATCCATCCTGCTCCCCTCTAGTCGCTTTTTTGATATACTCTTTTATCTCTTCCTCATAGTTTTGGTAAAAGGTGGTCAAAAATCTGTTCTCAGCTCCGAGAAGCCGTTCCAATATATAAGCCTCGGCTTTCATGTCTTCAAATATGCCTTCTTCGAGAGGATCGAATTTATCCATCAGGAACTTCCTTCCGTTGAGCCAGAAGCGGATCGTCTGCTCAGGATATTCCGTATCGAAGATGTCCTCTTCGATACCCTGTTCGACAATCTTGGTCAGGTAAGATGTAGTTATCTCCACGCTCTTCTCGAACAGGCGGTGATAGAGCTGCGGATTATCTTCCTTCGAAAAATAGGAGACCAGATAAGGTCTTTTCTTTTTCCTCTGGAACGCCAGATTCATAAATCTTATGAATTTCTCGTCAGCCTCAAGTTCCGGATCATCGACTATCTCTTTCAAACTACTCTCGATCTCTCCTATCAGATTGTTTGTGATGGCCTCAATCATCTCTCCTTTGGTATCGAAGTAGTAATAGAAAAGGCCGTGGGCCACACCGACTTCATCACAGATATCATCCACCGAAGTTTCACTGAAGCCTTTCTCACTGAACAGCCTCTCGGCTGCATCGATCATCCTTTTTCTGCTCTTTCTATCACCTTTCGTCATTCTGCGCCTCCTGACTGACTGTCAGTCAGTAAGGCTGTATACCTATTAATACCTTTCGTTCAGAAGATTTTTTATCTATGACCTTATCCCCATCGCCCCCTACTCTTTTTGCGGTAGACTACCCAGGAGATGATCACAGCAGCCGCCAAGATTATCAGGAACTCCGATACCACTTGGAGTTCCTTCTCTTCCTCCGTCTCCTCGAACCGCGCCGTGATCACTTTGTCGCCGTCCATGGTGATCGTTATCTCCTGTTTTTCGTCTCCGTGATCTCCCGTCCATCCAGCGAACTCGCAGCCTTCGCCCGGTGACGCTGTCAGGTTCACCTTCTTCCCCCCTCGTAGTATCTATTCCAAAAGCTACAGCGGATCCGCTCAACGCCAACAACATCACGACCAAGACGATAACCTCACGGCGGATCATCATCTTACTCCCCTTTACTCTCTTATAATCCTCTCGATCTTATTTAACTGTTTCTAAGCGTGACTTGACCTGCTGCGGAGCGTAAAGCTGAGGCAGAAAATATTTAACCACCTTCAAATTTTTTAGTACGATGACTTACAAAACGATCCAAGATACGATCCACGGAAGCGTGAAGTTCAGCGGTCCTTTCTTAAAACTGATAGACAGTCCCGAGATGCAGAGATTGAGAGGTGTCAAGCAGTTGGGGCTCACAAATCTGGTCTTTCCCGGGGCCAACCACACCAGGCTGGAACACTCTATCGGGGCCTACCACGTTGCGGAAAAGATGGCAAATCAGTTGGAACTGAGCAAAGAAGAAAAAGACCAGGTCAAAGCGGCCGCTCTTCTACACGACCTGGGACACGCTCCTTTCAGCCACACGTTGGAATTCATCATAAAGGACAAGACGGGGAAAGACCATATGGACGTGACCCAGGAATTGATCAAGGGGGAAAGAAAGATAGAGGACAGGGATTATCCCACAATACCGGAGATCTTGGAAGACCACGGTATAAGTCCAGAAAAGGTCGCAGACCTGATCAAAGAAGAACCCGAGAGGATCAAGATCACGGACCTCAACGTTCACGATGGCCAGAAATATTTTGGAGAGGAAAAATACCTCTATCAGATGATACACGGTTCTCTAGACGTGGATCAGCTCGACTATCTTCTCCGGGACTCGCACTATACCGGAGCGGCCCACGGCGTGATAGATATCGAACGTTTGATCCAAACTGTTGAGATATTCAATGGTAATCTGGTGATCTCCAAAGGAGGTATATCCGCGGTTGAAGGCATGCTGGTGGCTAGAGGGTTGATGTATTCCTCCGTATACTTCCACAAGACCGCCCGGATAGCGGAGCTGATGCTGTCGAAGGCGGTGGACGAACTCAAGTATCTTCCGGAAGACACATACGAGATGACTGACAACCAGTTCTTGAGCTTTTTAGAACAAAAGGAAAACAAGCTGAAAAAGGGGATGAGCTTTCAACAGGAGGCCGTCAGACGTATGAAGTACAGAAGGCTCTACAAAAAATCCTTCACATTGAGCAAAGACGAGTTGATGGATGCGGAAAATATAGATCTAGAAGAACTCGGCAGCCTCAAAAGCATAAGAAAACTAGAGGAAGATCTGGCCAACGATATCAACATAGATTACAAAAAGATACTGATAGATATACCTCACGAGAATCTAAAACTGTCCGAACCCAGACTAACCAAGACAGGGATCAAGATAATCGACGATGGGGATATAGCGGAACTGTCCAGCTACAGTCCGTTGGCTAGAGCATTACAGCGCCGCCCTACCCACCAGTACGCCATGATGGTGGCCTGCCCCCCAGAACTGAGAGAAGAGGTAAGAAAGAAAGCTAGAAGAGAGATCATGGGTTCATAACGTCAGACAGATAGATTTTGGGGCAAAAGCTTTTAAAAGTATAACTCTCTATCATCAATATGGATGGGATCAGTCTGACGGAACCGGAAGAGGATTTTCAAGCTGAAGAAACTCAATCTTACGGACGTGTGGGTGTCACTTTTGGTGATGTGGGCACCACTTCTTTGAAGTTCAACGTTTCGACTTCCGTCGATAAGGGCGAGTACGTACAGATCTCACACCCGGATATAGGATGGGTCCTGGGTCAGATAGATAAGGTGGAGAGGAAGACCGATCTATCGGTGGAAAAAGCTAGAGAACTGAACAACGGTAACGAGGTGGATATCGATGACACGGTTGTTGCGAAGATCAACATCATAGGTTATAGAGATGACAATGGACTTTTGAGAGTCCCGGGGAACCCTTTTAGAGCTGGTGAGCCCGTTTACCTGGCCGAAGAAGAGCTGATCAGGGAAGTTTTGGGCTTGAAGGAGAGCAGAGAGGGCGCATTTATAGGAAAATTGAGAGGGCACGACATAAAGGTGAACATGAACATAAACACCATAGCCCAAAAACATCTTTCCGTTCTGGCCAAGACGGGCAGCGGGAAGAGTTACACGGCCGGCGTGATAATAGAAGAGATGCTGAAAAATAACGTTACGATGGTCATCTTGGATCCCCACGGAGAATACAGCTCTCTTGCCAAAGCGGGTAATCCTCCAAACACCGATGAATTCGATGTGGAACCGAGGGGTTACGGGAAAAAACTGACCGAGTTCTCACCCAATCCAGAGATAAATCAGGGAGCACAGCCGTTAAGGTTCACTTTCAAGAACATGGATACAAAGGAAATACTCGAGATGTGTGATCTGAACAAGAGAAGGTCCTACATAAATAGCCTTGAGAACGCAAAATCGAAACTGGCCGTCAAGAAAGGTCAGTTCGGTGTGAACGACGTGATCAATCTTTTGAAAGGCGGCGAAGAAGATAACTCTACCACTCTGATTAAGGCTTTGGAGAAGCTCAAAGATAAAAAAATCTTCGCCGGAAAAGGGACCAGGATGGACGAGATAGTCAACGAGGGAAGAGCGTCCATAATAAATCTGAAAGGCACGCCCCCAGACATGCAGGGATTCATCGTGGACAAATTGGCTAAATCCATATTCGAGCTTCGGAAAAGAAACAAGATATCTCCTCTGATAATGTTCGCCGAAGAGGCCCACAATTTCTGCCCACAGAGAGGAAAGGTCAGGTGCTCCGACATATTTAGAACGCTGGCCTCAGAAGGTAGAAAGTTCGGTTTAGGCCTGGGCATAATAACTCAAAGACCAGCCAAGGTAGATAAGAACGTACTCAGTCAGTGCAATACCCAGATAATACTGAAAGTCACCAATCCCAACGATCTGAAAGCTATAGAGAAGTCCGTAGAGGGCATGACAAAAGGGATGAAAGAGGAGATCAAACGTTTGCCCGTCGGAGAAGCTATACTCTCTGGGGCGGGACTTTCAGAACCACTGCTGGTCCAAGTGCGGCCCAGAGAGACCAAAGACGGAGGAGAGTCGATCAGGGTCATCTGAATGAGGGATCAGTTTTGGTCAGCAAGGAAAAAGTTGAGGACTATATATCCAAGACAGAAAAAGCATTAGATAAGATCGAGATGGTCCAGCCGGAGCGGTCACATTTGAAAGATCTGGCGGAAGACTTTCTAGAGATGGTGAAAGCTTACTACGAGGACGCTCAGCACTTCTACGAAGAAGAAGATTACGTCAACGCCTTCGCCTGTATCAACTATGCACACGGCTGGCTAGACGCAGGTGCTAGACTCGGTTTGTTCGATACCGGGGGCGATGATCAGCTTTTCACGCTGGCGGAGTGAGCCTTGATCACTCGACGAGCCTAACGCCTTCGTTATCTATTTTAGTCGAATAAACGTTCTCTTCGCCGACCTCTTTTTCGAACAGCTCCCTCAACCGCTCAGCATCTCCAAAAAAGAAGGCTGAATTACCTATCATGGCCATGCTGCCTTCTCCCGCTTCGTTACCAATATCTAGAAGAGACCTGACACCATCCTTGATGAATTCGGTCTCCTCTGCGAACTTGTAGGAGAGTTCCAAAAACCTGTCGAAGCCGTTCTCGGGCAAAAATTCTTCCAGGATGTCCCCTCCAACAGCGTTTATCCAGGAGGACATCATCGGATCTCTCAGCACGTCCGGAGTCGATAGAGGACTTCCAGCGACGGCTAGAACGACATCTTTCTCTATCTTTTGAACTTTCAGCTCCCCATCAGGGGGAAGACCTTCCTTCACCCTTATCTCGAATCCGCCGTGGTACTGTCCCAAAACGTCTCCCATACCGGTCCTGCAGAAGATCTCAGATTTATGAGCTGCTGGAAGCGCTCTCTCTAGGTCCTCTCCGAGCTCTGCAAGGACGGCGGTACCGGCGGCGAGGGCACAAGCTCCACTCAGACCGAAACCCTGGCTGAACGGCAGTTCCGTTTCGATATAGATGGTCCCTCCTTCGGCGAACTGCCTCACCGTTTTCTCCACCACGAGAAAAGAACTTTCCTCCCCATCCACGGTGACGTCCCAACTTTCTCCTCCGATCTCCGCCTCGGCGGTAACGCCTAGGGAGACCGAAAACCCGGCTCCGCGGGAACCTTTGGGTATCCTGATCTTCCTCTCTTCTCCCAATTCACTTCTTTCAGAGGGGAGCGTGAAGAAACCGGTTATATGACCCGGACAGAATGCTGTAGTACTCATCTGATCTACCGTCCTAATTCGTCCAAAAGGATTTCAGCTATCTCGCGCTTACTACCTTCGATCCATCCTTTGCTGCTCGAAAGGTAAACACGGTTCTCATCTAAAGTAACATCGCTCAAAGAATTCGCTACGACAAAGTCGGCCCTTCCCGCCTCTATCATCTCTTCAGCTGCTTCTTTAGCTCTGTCCCTGGTATCCTCGGCTTTGTAGGCCACCAATGTCTCCACTTTCTCCTTGAGCTCATCTATGAACTTCGGGGCGGGTTCGAGTTCCAAAGCGAGAGGTTCTGAGGAAGATATCTTCTCGTCTTTTACATCTTTAACGTAAAAATCTGAAAGGGCTGCCGGGACCACTGCGATGTCGACCTCCCCTAGACCTTCGAGCATATCGAAAAGATCGGTCATGGTCTCAAAACTCCTGTTCGGTATCCACCGTGGCACTTCACCTTTAACCTCCCCATACCATAGCTCGATATCTGCACCTCGGCGGAAAGCTCTCTTCGCTATCTCGACTCCACTTTTGCCCGATGCTCTGTTGGTAATGACCCTCATGCTGTCTATGGGCTCTAGAGTCTTTCCCGTGATCACCAACATCTTTTTTCCTTCAAGATCGTCCCTCAATTCCCTTACCACGTGATCGACTATCTGTTCATTGCCAGCGGCTTTAGCGGCGCCTTCTTCTATCTTGGGGCCCACAACGATCACTCCCAATTCTTCCCGCAGTTCCTTCAAATTATCCATCACGATGGGATGATCGTACATGGTCTGATGCATAGCGGGAACCACCATGATCGGTATATCCGAGCCCACGCACGTGGTAGCGAATGTGGTCACGGGTGTATCGTCTATACCTTTGGCTATCTTTGAGACAGTGTTAGCTGTTGCAGGAGCTATCAGGAACAGGTCCGCTTTGTCGGGAACGTTCCCGCAGTGACTCACGTGTTCCACTTTACCCGTCAGTTCGGTGATCACTTCGTTGCCCGAAGCGAACTGTAGAGAATTTGGATGGATTATCTTAGACCCCCATTCCGTCATGACGCAATGTACCTCTGCACCTTCCCTTACCAGCTCTCTCACAAGCTTCACGCACTCCACTGCGGCTATACTGCCCGTGACACCTACAATTATCTTCTTGCCAGAAAGATCGGAACCTTTAGAGCCTCTTAATTCCTCTGATGGATGCATAGTGATACCTAAATCGATTAGATATTATTATTCTTTCCCTTTCCTACGTGTTAACTACGTGTTAACAAAAAATCAAAAAGCTTCATAGATGCCCAGGTGAAATTTTTCCGAAGGACCAAAGATATCCAAGGTATCGGAACCGCCGTGGAGGTCTTTGACCATCACCCTAGACCACTGTTCATCGCTCCAATGATAACCTTTCTCTTCTATATCCTCTCTATAAGCTGGGTTCACGTGAGACAATACCAGATACTCTTTATCTGTAAGGCTTTCCAGGCCCTCCAATATCTCATCCAAATATCCTTCTTGGGCACCGATCTCCCGCACTGAAAGGGATCCTCTAGAGGAACTAAACATCGCATAACCTATCTTCTCTCCATCTTTATAGGCTATCTTGACTTCCTCATTATTGGGCCATCCTCTACTCTCCGCCATACTCCAAAAGTCTTTCTCTCTGACCACAAGACCTTTGAGGTCTTTCACCGAATCCTTGTAAACGGAGCGCACGTACCGCGGATCTTTCTCCCGTCTGAACCGTACGTTTGACTCTACTTTCCCCCTCTTTTTGAAAGCTCCCGGGAGGGTGTAGATATCTTCGTAACCAAGCTTTTTGTAAAGCTCATGAGCTATGCTTGAGGCCGACGTCATCAAAAAAGAATATCTGACTTTCTCTCTCAATATCTCATGAGCATATTCCATCAGCCTTTCAGCCACGCCTTCTCTTGATGCTGACGGCCTGGTGCAAACGCTCCTTATCCCTCCGACTTTTCTCACACCATCCTTCGTTTCAACCCGAGGGTACAAAAGTCCCACAATACCAAGAAGTCTTCCATCTTCGACCCCGTACAGTTCTCCGCCCCACTCAGGCAGTCTCCCATCGGACTCTATCATACTCTCTAAGCGTTCTTTCGAATGTGTATGGCCGAAACAGGCCAAGTTGAGTTCAGTTAGTTCGGTATCTGTCATTTTGAGATAATCTACGATATCCATGCATCGTAAAGAGAGGCGCTTTCTCATAATTTTTTTCATCGGGACGGGAGTATCTCCCTTAGTCCGCTGGGCAGGTATGCCTCGAAAACTAAAGGAAAAATAAATAAAGTTGTATGCTCATACAACGGATGTGATAATATGGCGAAGGTATACTTCACTGATCTGAGCTCAGAAAAAAAGGAGGATAACCTTTATTCAAGGATAAAAAAACTTTTTGAGGAAGCTGGTGAGGGGTTTGAATTCGAAGAGGATGAACTCGTCTCTCTAAAACTCCACTTCGGGGAAAAGGGTATAGACACTTTTTTGAGACCCGTGCGGGTGGCCCCGATCGTGGAAGCGGTAAAAGAAGCCGGAGGTAAGCCTTTCTTGGGAGATTCTAATACGCTTTATTCGGGTAGCAGATCCAATGCGGTGGATCACCACAGAACCGCTCAGGAGAACGGCTGGGTAAGACCCGTGGTAGACGCTCCCGTCATCATCGCCGACGGACTACAAGGCAACGAATTTTACACCGTTGAAATAGACGGTGAACACTTCGACGAGGTCAAGATCGGTGCAGCTTTCTTCCAGGCTGACTCCATCATGGCTGTGTCACATTTCAAGGGCCACGGCATGACGGGATTCGGAGGTGCTTTGAAAAATCTCGGTATGGGGTGTGCTTCCCGGGCCGGTAAACTCATGCAGCATTACGACGTCAAGCCGGAAGTGAATATAGAAGAGTGTATCGGATGCGGCGAATGCGCGATCTGGTGTCCAGAAGGAGCTATCGAGGTGGAACAGTACGCTGAGATAGATTACGATAAATGTATCGGATGCGGTGAATGTCGGATAGTGTGTCCAGAAAATGCTATCAAAGTCGAGGACTCTTCCTCCAACAAGGCGCTTCAGGAGAAGACCGCCGAGTACGCATTTGGTGCGTTGAAGGATAAGATGGAAAAGGCGGTCCATTTCAATTTTGCCATGGACGTCACACCGGAATGTGACTGTCCACCGTGGAGAAAAGCTCCTTTGATCCCTGACATCGGTGTACTGGCTTCTCAAGATCCAGTAGCTCTCGATCAAGCATCTTTCGACATGGTGAAGGAAGAAGAAGGGAAAGATTATAAAGGTGGCGTAGATAAGTTCAAGGCCGTTCACGATGTAGACCCTACACATCAGCTGCGGCACGCCGAGAAGATAGGTTTTGGAGAAAGGGAGTATGAATTGATAGATATCTCCAAATGAGTTGGATAAAAAGGCAAAAGGAAGGTAATAATATGGGCAAGATACTCGTTACTGGTCCCTTTGGACAGATAGGTTCTGAGTTGGTCCCTGAACTCCAGGAAAGGCACGGTGAAGAGAACGTTGTAGCTCTCGGCCACAATTACATCCCCGAGGACTACGAAGGAGTCTTAGAACAGGGCGACGTACGTGATGAAGAGTTCATGGAAGAGCTCTGGAAAAAATATGATTTTGATGAGGTATATCATCTAGCCTCGCTTTTATCCGCTACTGGGGAGAAAAAACCCAACTTGGCATGGAGCGTTAATATGGACGGCCTGAAAAACGTGTTAGACCTTGCTCGTGATCAGGACAGCAGAGTTTTCTGGGCAAGTTCCATCGCGGTGTTCGGACCCACCACACCCATGAACGACACCCCTCAACGGACCATATTAGAACCGGTTACCATGTACGGCGTGACAAAGGTCTCCGGAGAACTCCTGTGCCAATATTATCACCACAAATACGGTGTAGACGTCAGGAGTCTGAGGTACCCCGGCCTGATAAGCTGGAAGGAAAAACCAGGGGGAGGAACTACGGACTATGCCGTCGAAATATTTTATAAAGCTATAAAGGGAGAAAAGTACACCTGCTTCGTTAGAGAGGATACTAGATTGCCGATGATGTATATGGAGGATGCGGTCAGAGGAACTCTAGAACTGATGGATGCAGACGAGGAAGACATCACGGTGAGGACCAGTTATAACCATTCTGCACTCAGTTTCGAAGCAAAAGAACTGGAAAGGGAGATCCAAAAATACTATCCTGATCTAGAAGTCGAATATGAACCGGACGAGAGACAGAAGAACGCGGACTCTTGGCCCAACTCCGTCGACGATTCAAAAGCAAGAGAAGACTGGGGATGGGACCACGAGTACGACCTGGAAACCTTGGTAAAGGTCATGCTGGAAAATCTCGAAAAAAAGCTGAAGTGATTGGGTCAGTTCTTGAAAGACGCTTCACCTCTGAAGAAGGAAATTTCTAAAATTCTTCTGCCGATTTCTTGATCTTTTCGGAGAGTTTTGGCCCGATGCCTTTGACCTCCTGTAACTCATCTTTAGTACTGCTCTTTAGATCTTCAACAGAGCGGTATCCATTCTTGTAGAGGGTTTCAGCTTTAGAGGACCCTACTCCCTTCAATTTTGAAAGCTCCTCAACCGCTTCTTCTTTCGATATCTCCTCCGTAATCTCTTCTTCCTCCGTCTCTGTTGGTTCTTCTTCGGGTTCTTCAGACTCTTCAGGCTCTTCAGGCTCTTCAGGCTCCTCAGGCTCCTCAGGCTCTTCTTCTAACCTTTCTTCTTCCATCTCTTCCTCTAGTTTCTCTCCTTCTGCCTCTTCTAACCCCTCTTCTGGCTCTTCTTCTTCGACCGCTTCTTTCTCTTCGGAGACGAACTCACTCAACTCTTCTTCTCCCTTTTCAGTCTTGGTAGAGAGACCAGCTGGAGGAGGGGGGACCTTTGCTTCATCGGCTTTCGGTGTTTCAGCTTGTAAAACCGGTTTTTGAGTTTTCTCTACATCTTCTTCTACCTCTTCTTCCTCCTCACCTCTTCTATACCTATCCCACACCAGTATCACAGCTATTATGATCGCCAATATCAGAGCCAAAAAGATCACGAAACAGGTACTACTCGCAAATGGCAGCCCGGTCAAAGCACCTTCTTCATCTTCACCTCCATCATCTCCCCCACCTTCCTCTTCAAAGTGGGCCGTGATGGTCTTATCTTCGTCTATCACCACAGTTATCTCTTTCTGTCCCTGCTGCTCCTCTGAAACATCACCGATCCACTCAACGAATTCACAACCACTTGCTGGCTCAGCGATGAGCGTCACCTCTTCTCCTTCCCCAAATTCCAATGTCGCTTCATCCTCTATCTCTTCATCAGTAATCATTATGGCCCCATCTCCATCGATACTCAGCGTGAACTCATACCACTCTCCCGGTTCATAGAAGTTAGCGGTAACCACTTTGTCTTCGTCCATCACTACCACGGTTTCTTTAGAATCTCCTTGGTAGTCACCACTCCATTCTTCAAAAACCCAGTCCTCGTCCGGGAACGCTTCAAGTTTGACCTCTTCTCCTTTTCCATGTTCTAGGGTCCTTCCTCCTACCACACCTTCACCGTTCACCTCTACGCTCCCATTTCCTTCTATGTTCACTGTAAGGTCATACCACTCTTCCGGTTCGTAGAAGTTAGCGGTAACCACTTTATCTTCATCTATCACTACTACGGTCTCTCTAGAGCCATCTTCGTGATCGCCGCTCCATCCTTCGAAGGCCCAACCAGAATCTGGGGATGCTTTCAGCGTCACCTCCTCGCCCTCAGAATATGTATGCACGCCTTCTTCAGGTTCGGTTTCTCCCTGCCCTTCTATCTGTATATTTAATTCATAGCCCTCCACTTCTTCAAAATGTGCAGTGATGACTTTATCGCTGTCCATGATGACACTCGTTTGTTCAGACTCGCCGTCGGCGTCACCTGTCCATTCTACAAACTGCCAGCTGCTTACAGGTTCGGCTGTGAGCATCACCTCCTCGCCATCTCCGAATTCCGATGTCGCTCCATCCTCTATGCCCTCACCGTTGACTTTTACGCTCCCATTCCCCTCTATGTTCACTGTAAGGTCATACCACTCTTCCGGTTCGTAGAAGTTAGCGGTAACCACTTTATCTTCATCTATCACTACTACGGTCTCTCTAGAGCCATCTTCGTGATCGCCGCTCCATCCTTCGAAGGCCCAACCAGAATCTGGGGATGCTTTCAGCGTCACCTCCTCGCCCTCAGAATATGTATGCACGCCTTCTTCAGGTTCGGTTTCTCCCTGCCCTTCTATCTGTATATTTAATTCATAGCCCTCCACTTCTTCAAAATGTGCAGTGATGACTTTATCGCTGTCCATGATGACACTCGTTTGTTCAGACTCGCCGTCGGCGTCACCTGTCCATTCCACAAACTCCCAGCCGCTGTCCGCTTCAGCAGTGAGCGTCACTTCAGTACCTTCTTCGTACTGTTCTTGATCCGGCTCTCTATCTACCGTTCCTTCTCCTTCTGTGTTCACTGTCAGTTCGAAGGCCTCCTCAGTAGTGAAGTTCATCAATCCCCCTGTTCGCTCTTCACTCCCATCATCCCATCCTATCCCAGCCTCGAACTCGTAAGTAGTCCCAAGGCTGAGCCCTTCTATATCGGCTGAAAAACTCTGGGCGGCTTCTACCGTTTCTTTCACTGTCTCATTCCATTCCTCTACACCCTTTTCTCTGTACCTAAAGAACACTTCCCCACTGTCGATGGTCCCCATGTCGGTCACTTCTCCGTTCAAGGTGGCCGATTCATAGGTGATATTTTCCGCACCGATAGTGTCAACAGATGGGGGTTCAGTCCCCAAAGTAGCGCTGTAAAATTCTGGTGAAGTCGATCCATCCTGACTACTCATCTCGATCCTCAACTGATAGGTCTCGTGACCTTCGCTCCACTCTAGATTTTCACTCTCTTGTCCTTCCATTTCCACGGTGATACTCTCTTCATCTTCCATGCCAGGACTACCTATGGCTTCCAACGTGATCTCTTGGCCGTTCAGCTCATATTCTAGATCGATAAGGTCCGGTCGTGACTCTATCATCGATTTCGGCCAAGTCAGGAGATGACCTTCTTCCAGTTCATTTTCTATCTCCACATTCAGTGAATGCAGTCTGGGGGTCTCTTCAGATGAATTTGTGCTCAAAGTCTGCTTCACCCAAAGCACCTTACCCGTCAAGTCGTCTCCAGGCTCGATGCTGGAGATGGTTTCACCGTTTTCCGCTTCTTCCCACTCATCTTTATAGATCGCAACTTCTCCGTGTCCTGTATTATCTCCCTCTGTTTTTTCAACTGAAAGGGCTTCGTCGCTCACAAATGATCCTCCTCCACCTCCGACCGCCCAGTTCTGGCCTCTAGCTCCGGCCCCTCCCGAATAACCTCCGCCTCCTGCAGTCCTAGACCAATCACTGCCGTCGCTGCTGCCTCCTCCACCGAATCCCCCTACGAAAGTCGTGTCGGAGCAACCTGTTGGATCGTCTCTTATGGCCGCGGCGTTACCATCGTTACCTGTGAGCCAGCCGGCACCACCCCAAACCGGAGGCCAATCTCCGCCGTCATCTCCCGTGCCGCCCGTTCCGTTTTCTCCTGGAGTCCCAACAGATCCAGAACCATCTTGATAGGCTTCTCCTCCTCTCCCCTCTATCCTTCCGTGATGTTGATATGCATCATTTTCCTCATGATCGTTGGCTCCACCACCTCCAGCTACGAGGAGTGGTACTATCTCTCCACCTTCTTCAACGGCTACGTAACTCGCTCCTCCTCCGGTCCCGTGGCCCGGCTCCATATCGGTACCTTCAGGGCCTAGACCCTCTTGTCCTGTCACTATTATCAGTTCTTCGCCTTCTTCAAGTTCGAACTCACCGCTCACCATGGCCCCTTTTCCGCCGAATGCTCCGCCGCCTTGGGCACCTCTCACGCTGAGTTCATACACTCCCGTTTCAGGCACCGTCCAGTTTTGTATGGTGCCTTCGTGACCGGTAGAAGTGGCTTCAAAGACCTCTAAAGGTTCCGTGGGGATCCTGTCTTCTTCAAGCACCGCCGTCTCTATATCGATATTCGTTGTATTGGGTTCAGAAGAATCCCATTCGATCAATGATCCCCCCACGCTGTTTATCTCGCTCAGAGACAGCGGGGGTGAGATACGAGTTCCCACACCGTCTTGGTTCTGCCAGTCGATATAGTTGGGTGCTATCCACTCAGAACCTTGGATCTCGCCGTGATTTTCATTACTCGATCCATCATAGACGGTCCCATTTGCTCCTTCATCCATAGGCCACCATCCGACGAGGCCTTCATCCACCAGCCCACCACGAGACAACTGCTGGATCTCTTCTTCAGAAAGGGCTCTTTCGTACACCCGTACATCGTCTATCAGACCGTGCCAATGATCCCCCTCATAGGTCTCGTACAACCCATATCCTATACCGATATCATGCGGCGAAACACCTATCGGTCCATCAAAAGTGGCGGTGTCCTCTAGTTCTCCATCAACATATATCCTCATCTCATTGGTACTATCATTCCATACACCAGCAACATGACACCATCCATCCAATGCCTCACTCTCTGAATCTACAGCGGCCTTATCGTTTTCTCCTTGGAGTTCAAAACGTATCCCTCCGTTGTCCCAACCCATGAGTTGGTAACCGTGATCGTTCCATCCTCCACCGTTCCCGACTATCAGGTCAAAACCATTCACGCTTTCCCTGGATACCCAGGCGCTCAAAGTGATGTCTCCTGTGATATCTAAACTTTCATCAGCTGGGATCTGGATGTGATCCCCTTCCCCATCGAATTTTAGGACTGGATTGTTCTGTAATATGAGGTCTCCGTCCTCGGACATAACACCATTCCGTGAATGATATTGTTCCCAATCTTCACGCTCGCTCTCTTCTCTTTCTATACTGGTCGGTGATAATCTTATGGAATCCTCGTCGATCTCTATGTTCTCTTTCTCGACTGCAGATTCCCAGTCTTCTTGTGTTGACCAGGTCAACTCTTCACCGGTGAAAAATATATGCCTCTCTCCCTCGTCCTCGAAGGTTTTATTTTCATACTCCGCCTCGCCTTTGATATAAAATTCATGCGTGGTGTAGGGCTCTAATCCGGTCAGTTCACGAGCAAAAGTTTTCGGTTCGGCGACATCCTCTTCCACTAAAACTTCATTCCACTGTCCACTAGCTTCACGCCAGTAGAAGTAAAGATCGACCTCGGGTAAACCGTTGAGTTCGGTCAGCTCACCGTTGAGAACCGCAGACTCATGACTTATATCTTCAGGATAATGTGTCGCAAGCAAAGGAGGACCGACTTCTTCGACAACGAGACTATAATCTCTCACCAGCGGCGTACTTTCGTTGTCATCACTCTGTAAACTGTATTGGATGCGGTAACAGTAGCCGTTCGGCAGTGAAAAATCATCTCTGCTAAAGTCGTTCGTACCGTTCGTCAATTCCTTCCAGTCGCTCCATACATCGATGGATTCATCACCAGACTCATCGACTCCTAGCCGGACGGAGACGTTCTGATCTACTCCTATATCTGCAGTGGTCTCAAAGCCATCTACGAAGGTTTTATTTTCAAAGCTATCACTCCAAATATTCGAGGCCCAATTACCTTCTTCCGTGAAACCTCTATCTATCCAAGCTGCACCTTCTATATCCCCGTGTTTCGGATTTGGCGAATGATCGTATACGATACCTCCTTCGCCTTCGTTCATCGGCCACCAGGCCGCTTCGCCTCCAAGCCATTGATATCTGTTTTGATACAATCTTTCTATCTCTTCCTGAGAAAGGGGCCGATCGTAGATGCGGAAATCATCCATCCTTCCATTATAAGGATTTTCATATCCATCTCCTATCAGTATATCCTCCTGAGGAGTTCCCGTTTCACCCCCATAGGGTAAAGCATCATAACTAGCATCTATCTGGCCATCTATCCACCACTCGATTCTCTCCTCTTCAATATTTCTCACTAGAACCACGTGATACCATTCGTTGGGGGTCACTTCATCTCGGGTCATGCCTGTACCGAAAGTCGCATCCTCATTCCAATTTCCATCACCATAAAAATAGTTCAGCCATTGATCATCAGCATAACCAGAATTGTCGTCTTCTTCGGTTATAGCCCCTCCTCCTTCCCAATAGGCCTGGTCCCATGGATTCCTCCTCACCCCGTCATCTATAGAAGAAGGGCTTATCCACATCGAGATGGTTTTATTGCCCATGAGCTCTTCTTCCAGGTCTGAAGGATCTCCTAAATTGATCCTGCTGTTCTCCCCGTCGAACTCGAGACAAGATGCGCTATCCAATCCTAGATCTCCTTCAACGACCCTTGTCCGATCATACCACGCTGCCCAATTATCCCACTCTTCTCCTGTCGTGACGTTCCAAGATTCATTCGATCTGACTTCAGAGGAAAACACACTTTCTTCTTGGGGGTCTTCGTATGTCCGAGACTCAGTGCTGCCGTGCTCTGAACTCAGGGAATTTACTAGAGCACTAGAACCACCGACGATCAATAAAATAACAAGCAAGAGTACTCCCAACTTCTTAGGCTTGCGAGTTTGGAGCATTATAAATCCTGTATCTATATTGGTAGTAGACCTATAAATAGATTGTTGAATCTTCGACGTAGTTTTGATTTTCCGGCCAGAATACATCTCCTCAGTATATTTTCAGAATAGTATCTCAAAACACTTCTATCCAAAAAACAAAAGAGAAAAAAATGAAAGGGTTTTTTTCTCTGAATAGGCTTGTATTTTTCTATCGTTTCTCAAGAGACCTCACAGTTCTTCTTCGTCTTCCATTGCTTCTTCCTCTTCTGCTTCTTCGGCGGACTCTTCTTCAACTGATTCCTCTTCACCTGGCTCCTCTTCGGCTTCTTCAGCAGTTTCTTCCTCTTCTCCTGTCTCTTCTTCTAGCTCTTCTTCTTCACCAGATTCCTCTTCCGCTGTTTCCTCTTCTTCTAGCTCCTCTTCTGCTTCTTCCGCGGGTTCTTCTTCAGGAGGTTTTTCCTTCCTCCTCGCCAATATCGCGGCTAACACTATTATCACCAGGGCGATCACTATGAACGCCAAGATCCACCAGACATCCATGGTCTCCTCTTCAAAGTTGGCGGTTATCTCCTTATCGCTGTCCATGGTTATCGTGATCTCTTCTTCCGTTCCTTCATGATCACCTGTCCATTCGACAAATTGCCAACCATCGGCGGCCTCGACGGTCAATGTGACCTCTTCGTCGGCTTCGTAATCTTGGGACCAGCCGTCTTCTACTTCCTCGCCGTTCACTTCCACCGTGCCCTCGCCGTCGATGTTGATCGTAAGAGTGTATTCCTCAACTGGTTCTTCTTCCTCAAACTCTGCAGTTATAGAATAGTTGTCCAGCATCGTTATCGTGGTCTCAGCCGCTTCTGTATCATCTATAGCATCTACATCGCCTGTCCATCCTGCGAACACATATCCATCCTCTGCTACAGCTTCTAGATCCACTGTGGTATCTTCTCCGTATACAAAAGTATCTTCGCCCGGTTCAGTTACCTCTCCGCCTTCAGTGCTGTCTATGGTCAGGTCATATTCAACCGCTTCTCCTTCTTCCTCGAACTCTGCAGTTATAGAATAGTTGTCCTGCATCGTTATGCTCGTATCGTTCACAGTGGGGTCTTCGATCTCGTTCACATCTCCAGTCCATCCCGCGAATACGTAGCCTTCGTCAGGAACAGCTTCTAGAGTCACGGACGTTCCTTCTTCATATACAAAGGTGTCTTCGCCCGGCTCGACAACTTCTCCGCCTTCAGTGCTGTCTATGGTCAGCTCATATTCAACGACAGGTTCTTCCTCTTCTTCAAAGTTCGCCGTCACCTCTTTGTCGCTGTCCATAACGACATTGGTTTCTTCAGACTCGCCGTCGGCATCGCCGGTCCATTCGACGAATTGCCAACCATCGGCAGGTATCGCCGTCAGCGTCACTTCTGTTCCCTCTTCGTATTCTTCCTGGTCCGGATCTATATCTACCGTTCCTTCTCCTTCTACGGTGACTGTCAGCGTATAAGTCGGTATCTCTTCGAACTCTGCGGTTATGGTATAATTTCCGTTCATAGTTATCGTAGTGTCAGCCGCCTCTGTATCGTCTATAGTTCCATTATCTCCGGTCCACTCGACGAACCGATAACCTTCATCGGGCA
>JBKHKA010000025.1:0-27660 GCA_046537845.1 Candidatus Aenigmatarchaeota archaeon | reverse complement strand
ATCTGGTGTTGATGCGCCGGATGTTGTAGAAGGAGAAACCTTAGAGGTGACAGCGGCGATAGAGAACACGGGAGGTGAGGCGGCCACCCAGACGGTGGAGATGAGCAGCGATCTTGGAAATGATAACGTATCTGTAACGTTGAATCCAGGCGACAGTACCTCTGAGACCTTCATGATCGAGACCTCTTCCGGGGACGTGGGTAGCTACACGGCAGAAGTATCTTCACAAGATGATTCATCTTCAGATCCTTTTGAGGTATTAGAGGCGAGTTATTTTGCCGTTTCTGATGTGAACGCACCAGATGTTGTAGAAGGCGAGACTTTAGAAGTGACCGCAACTATAGAGAATACAGGCTCTGTAGAAGACACGCAAGAGGTCCATCTCACCTGTGAAGTTGGAGACGACTTTGAGCTGGTACAACTGGGATCAAGAGAAACTAAAGAAGTGACCTTAAGCGTAGAAACCTCCTCAGGGGACGCTGGAAGTTATACAGCCGAAGTCGCTTCAGAAGATGACTCAGGGGAGGATACGTTTTCGGTCAGTGCACCTTCGGATTTTACTGTGGACATCATCGAACCCTCTGAGGGGGATGAATTCGTTGTTGAAGGGGATATAACGGTAGAGTACACCGTGGAAAATCTTGGTGAGGCCGAGGCTACACAAGTGATAGAGTTCACCGTCGACGGAGCGTCAGAGGATACTGAAGAAGTGACACTAGCTTCTGGTGAGACTTACGAAAGCGAGTTCACATGGACAGCAGAAAACACGGGGGAGTACGAGCTTGAAGTCAGGTCTGAAGACAGCACTGATGCAGTCACGGTGAGTGTGGTCGAAGGTGATGTAGAATACGAGTTGACGATAGAGACGGAAGATGGGGGCACTACAGATCCGGAGCCGGGAGCACACACATATTATGAGGGCGCAGAAGCAAAGGTAGAGGCCCTCCCTGATGAGGGATGGGTGTTCAGCCATTGGGAAGGCGATGTGCCCCAGGATCAAGAACAAAATGTTGAGATAACCATCGCGATGGACGAGGACAAGACCGTCACGGCTCACTTTACAGAGCAGTCCGATGTTGAGCACCATGAGTTGACGATTACTGTGGAAGGAGAAGGAACCATCGTGGTAAACGGGGTGGATGCGGAAACACCTTATAATGAGTCTTACCAAAACGGCACGACGGTGGAACTCACAGCTAGCGCTGCCGAAAATTGGACTTTTAGTCATTGGGACGGCGATTATCCCGAAGGCCAAAGCACTTCCGAAACGATGGAGATAGTGATGGATGGTGAAAGAACCATAACAGCATACTTCCAAGAACTCGGTGAAAGGGAATATGAGTTGAGTATAATCGTGGATGGAGAAGGAAGCACTGAGCCAGATCCGGGAAAGCATAGCTACAGAGAGGGAGAAATGGTGCTGTTAAGAGCCTTACCTACCGACGGTTGGGTGTTCAGCCATTGGGAGGGAGATGTACCGGAAGGCGAGGAAAACAAGGTCGAAGTGACTTTGAATATAGACAGAGATAGAACGGTCACGGCTCATTTTGTAAAGGAAGCTTATTTTGAGATAGGGATCATAGATTTTGATGGTAAAGTAGAGGTGGGTGAGGAAGCCGTTATAGAGTACAGGCTGGAGAATACTGGAGATGTTGAAGGCACTGAAGAAGTGAATATCACTATCTATGATGAGAACGGTGATGTGGTTTTCGAAGACAGTGAAGAATTCACATTGGGACCCGACGAGGAGCAGGAGAGTCAGGTCACCTGGGAAAGCGATGAACCGGGAGAATATGCACTTACGGTGGGGGAAGAGGCCGAGGAGACGATAGTTGTTGAAGACAGCTCTCGAACCTCTTCGTTCCTCGGTGGATGGTGCGGTCTATGGTGGGTCATCTTGATTGTGATTCTCCTGATCGGTGTTCTCTTGGCGATTTTAGTATGGAAGAGAAGGAGAGATGAAGAACGTTTCCCGACTTTGACCATGTCCTCTTCAACCTTGTCCGCACAGGATGAGGGCAGAAAGAGAAGTGGAGATATAGAAAGATCTGGATTCTCTGAGACATACACCGAGAAAAAAGACACTTCTAGATTCGTAGGGAGTGAATCCCATCAAAAGGAACCGTCTCAGAAGGAATTTAATGAGGACGTAGTAGAAGAACCGGCTCGTGAGGTGGAAGAGGTAGAATATAAAGGCGATGAAAAGGGAGAAGACTCGGTATTTCTAGAAGAGGAGGAAAAAGAATATGAAAAAGTAGAAGAGATAGAAGGAAAGACTGAGGCGGAGCCGGTCGAGACTGAAGAAAGCGGTGTAGCAGCGGCGGCGGCATCGCCGGGATTATCTGAGGATTCAGAAATAGAATGTGATGTATGTGGAAGAGGAGTTCCAGAGGATAAAAAAGAATGTCCATACTGCGGTGTTGGATTAGAAAAAGAAGTATCCCTTACCTCCAGTCCAGATGTGGAGGAACAGCCTGAGGAACCAGCTTCAGATTCTATCGATGATGCGCAGGAGATGGAGCCAGAAGAAGAGACGGGGGAAGAAGGATCTTCATCTTCGATGGACGATGATATATTTTACGAGTGTGATGAATGTGGTTTCCTGATAACCGAAGAAGTTGAGAAATGTCCATATTGTGATACACCGATAAAAGTTGATAAGAAAGAAGAGTAGAGATTAGAGTACCTTAGTAAGTTATTTATATCGGAAAGTACTATATTGATTAATGGGTGGACAAAGTTGAGCCCAACCTCTATCAAAAGGAAACTGATTATATTGCTCTTGGTTCTTTTGTTGGTTGGGATGGGCTTTAGAGGGGCGTCTTGTTCTGGAAACGATGATTTATATCCATCTGCTTTTGAGGAGAGCGAGGAGGGAATGTATAGAGGACCATACGGAGAGGTTATAGATAGACCTCTGAACGAAAAAGACACATCGAACGTTGAGATTGAAGAGAAGCCTAGAAGTTCTCCACCTGTAGAGGAAAACGGATGGCTCTATCTTTACGGAAACGTTCAGGATATAAACCACCGTTTCACACCGGAAAACGCCGTAGGTATAACTGATTCAGGAGAATGGCATGGAGCTATGTTGCTGGATCTTTCAGACAATTTGGACGATTATCTGACCCACGTCGCTTATTACGATTATCAAGATGCTGGGGATTGGGCAGTAGCCCATGTTTCTCCAGATGACGGTGGTGCACCAGCAGAACCTTGGGAAGCTTCGTCCAACCAGCATACCATCTCAGGAGCAGGGTGGGTAGAACTGGAACTTGACCAGCCAGTGAAGATAGAGGCACCAGGAGATTATTGGGTCGTTATGGAATTAGATGATTACGGCGATCAATATTATCCCTTCGGCTGTGTTAGCGATGATCAAACGCCGGACGACCCATGGGTACAGGATGGACAGTATATCAATATAGATAATCCTCATGATCCCGCTCAATGGGAAGACTTAGAGACGGATTACGGGATCGGTGGAGCCTTCGCTGTTGAAACAAAAGTTGTTGATCCTCCTTATTTTGAGGTTTACGATGTGGATGCTCCGGATGTGGTGGAAGGCGAGAATTTAGAGGTGACCGCTACCATAGAGAACACTGGAGGCATCTCAGAAACACAGACGATCCAGATGACTACCGACTCAGACATAGGTAGCGACAGCGTAACGGTAACGCTAGATGGAGGTCAGAGCACAGTTGAGACGTTCACCACGAGTACGAGTACGGGAGATGCGGGTAGTTATACGGCCGAAGTGAGTTCAGAAGATGATTCGGATTCAGACACTTTCGAGGTTTTAGAGCCAAGTAATTTTGCAGTGAATGATGTTGAAGCAGAGGATGTGGTGGAAGGCGAGAATTTAGAGGTGACCGCCACCATAGAGAATACGGGAGATGTTTCTGATACACAGACGGTTGAGATGACGACGAGTTCAGACATAGGTAGCGACAGTGTAACGGTAACGCTAGACGGGGGTCAGAGCATGGTGGAGACTTTCACGGTGAATACCTCATCGGGAGATGCGGGTAATTATACGGCCGAAGTGAGTTCAGAAGATGATTCCGACCAAGATACTTTCGAGGTTTTAGTCCCTGCGGAGTTCTCGGTTTATAACGTTGAGGCAGAGGATGTGGTGGAAGGCGAGAATTTAGAGGTGACCGCTACCATAGAGAATACAGGAGATGTATCAGATACTCAGAAGATAGAGCTGACTACAGCCCCCAACATAGGTAATCACAGCCTGACGTTGAGTCTAGATGGTGGTCAGAGTGCTGTAGAGACTTTCACAGTAGATACATCCTCAGGAGATGCGGGTAATTATACGGCCGAAGTGAGTTCAGAAGATGATTCGGATTCAGACACTTTCGAGGTTTTAGTCCCTGCGGAGTTCTCGGTTTATAACGTTGAGGCAGAGGATGTGGTGGAAGGCGAGAATTTAGAGGTGACCGCTACCATAGAGAATACAGGAGATGTATCAGATACTCAGAAGATAGAGCTGACTACAGCCCCCAACATAGGTAATCACAGCCTGACGTTGAGTCTAGATGGTGGTCAGAGTGCTGTAGAGACTTTCACAGTAGATACATCTTCAGGAGATGCGGGTAATTATACGGCCGAAGTGTCTTCAGAAGATGATTCGGGCTCGGACACTTTCGAGGTTTTAGAGCCTGCATATTTTGCAGTGTATGATGTGAACGCCCCGAATGTGGTAGAGGGCGAGACCTTAGAGGTCACCGCATCTATAGAGAATACAGGTGAGATGGAAGAGGCGCAGGAGATCAACTTAGAGAGTGATGTAGGAACAGACTTTGACCTGGTACGATTGGACCCCGGTGAAAGCACAACAGTAAGTTTTGCTGTTGAAACATCGTCGGGAGACGCAGGAACTTACACTGCAACCGTAGCTTCAGACGACGATAATGGTGAAGATGAATTCGTGGTCAAAAAACCAGCAGAATTTTCAGTGGATATTATAGACCTAACGAGAGATGATGAATTCGTTGAAGGAGAAACGGTAAGGGTTGAATATAAAATTGAAAATATCGGTGATGTGGAAGATACACAGTCGATAGAATTCACAGTGGATGGAGAAGTTAAGGACAGCCAAGACGTAACGCTCATGGAGGGAGGAGTACACGAAGACGAGTTCACTTGGCTCGCTGAGGAACCTGGTGAGTATGATCTCGGTATTGAAAGTAACGATGATAACGAAGAGGTTGCTGTGATAGTAGCGGAAGGCGATGTAGAATATGAGCTCATCATAGATGCAAAAGAGGGGGGTACTACAGATCCAGATCCGGGTGCCCACACCTATTATGAGGGAACGGAGGTGAAGATAGAGGCCGTATCAGATGATGGCTGGATGTTAGATAGGTGGACTGGAGATGTACCACAAGGCGAAGAAAATCAAGAAGAGATAACGGTCGTGATGGATGGAAACAAGGAAGTTACGGCCCACTTTGAAGAAATTGACCCTAGCATAAAATATGATCTCAATATAGATGTAGAAGGTGAAGGTAATATAGGGGTGAACGGGGAAGAGGTGGAGACACCTTATAATGAAGAGTACGAAGAAGGGACTTTAGTCGAACTCGCCGCCTCACCGGCCGCAAATTGGACATTCAGTCACTGGGGAGGAGATTATCCGGAAGGTGAAAGTGAGGCTGAAACGATTGAGATAATGATGGATGATGAAAAATCCATAACCGTATATTTCCAGGAACTTGGTGAAGATGAATATGGATTGACTATAAGCGTGGAGGGGGAAGGTACTACTGAACCAAGTTCAGGCTCGCATACCTACAGAGAAGGAGAGATGGTACTGTTGACCGCTTCACCGGCAGAGGGTTGGTGCTTCAGTCACTGGTCCGGAGATGTATCGCCGGAACAGGAGGAAGAGGAAGAGATAACCATAGAGATCGATAGGGACAGAACGGTGACAGCTAATTTTGTAGAGGATGCAAAATTCGTCGTTGATATTTTGGAATATGATGAAAAAGTAGAGGTCGGTGAAGAAGCCGTTGTAGAGTACATGCTGATGAATACTGGAGGTATCGAGGGGACACACGAAGTAGAGATCACGATCTACGATGAGGACGGTGAAGTGGTTTTTGAAGACAGTGATGAGATAACGCTAGGACCTGATACAGAGGAAGAGGGTCAGTTTATTTGGGAAAGCGATGAACCGGGAGAATATACATTCACGTTAGGAGAGGGATATGAGGATACCATAATCGTGGAAGCTGGCTCAGAAAACACCGCTGTTCTCGGTGGATGGTGCGGTCTATGGTGGTTGTTCTTACTGGCAATCCTCATCTTCATGGCTCTTATCATCGTCTTTATCTGGAAAAGAGGGGAGGAAGAACGTTTAACAGAGAGATACCCTCTATCCGCTTTATCTTCTTCGGATAACCGTGCGAAGAAAACTAAAGGTTTAGAAGGTACTGCTCTCTTTGACACCATTCAAGAGTCTAAGAAAGAAGAGGACCTGAAAAAATTGGACAGAAAAGAGGGTTCCAAATTTGTGGGTACCAAATCTTTTAAATCGAAAAAATCCGATGATACCAAAGAGATCAAGCCTCAGGGCGAAGAAGTTGAGAGTGAAATATCTTTTGACGAAGATAAGGAAGGAAAAGTGTTTGTAGAGGAGGAAGTGGAGAAGCCGAGTGAAACCGAAGTATCGGAATTAGAATCGGAGGAGTTCGAGGAGGAAACACCCGGTGTTGAAGAAAGTGGTCCGGTGGCAGCAGATGTGTCTAGAGAAACTGAAAAGGAAGAGAGAGAATGTTCTATATGCAGAAGGCAGGTTCCGAGAGATGAACCGAAGTGCCCCTACTGTGGAGCTAAATTAGAAGAACAGACCGAGTGGTCAGAAGAGGAAATCATCGATTCTGAGCAGAAGGTAGAGCAGGAAGTAGAGGAACCGAAGGTTGAAGAGAGCGAAGGAGTAGAAGGTGAGACGACTAGAGATGAAGAACCCAGTGTTACAGCGGCAGGAGTATCTGAAAGCTTAGACACAGAAAAGGAAGAGAAGGAATGTTCTGTATGCGGAAGGCAGGTCCCCAAAGATGCTACAAAATGTCCGCACTGTGGAATCGAGTTAGAAGAAGAAGATTTACCTTCGATAGACGACGAGATATTTTACGAGTGTGAAGAATGTGGATTCTTGATCACGGAAGAAGAAGATAAATGCCCATATTGTGAGACTCCTATAGAAAAGGACTAACTACCACATCCTCATTCTTCTTGTGGAGGCACATATACCTCCTGTATAAAGGTATTAGAATTTCCGTTCACGTCCTCCATCTCGATCTTCACGTTATAAGGTTGGTCACTAGCCGTCACTCTATAAGTTCTAGTATAATAATGGTCATCTCCTTCAATCATCTGAACCCGGTCTCCGCCGTCCAATGTTATGTATACACTATCCTCCTTTATCTCTGAGTTAGATGTTATCTTGGCCCTAAAGGTCACGTTGTACTCTCTTCCGTAAGTGATGTTTTCTACGTCTATCGGGTTTCCTTCATCGTCCAATACCCAGACCTCTATCTCGTTAACCTGGGGATCGGCATAATCACCGAAAGGAGGATTCATGAGTAAGATCCAGACTGCTAGGAGTGTCATAAAATAGACGCCGAAATTTTTTGCCCATCCTTTAGTATCTATATCGTCCGTCTTCAGGTTGAGGAGTTGATAAAGGGGTTTCAGAAAGAGAAGGCCTGTCAGTCCTGCAAGAAGACCCACGGTCCATTCGCCCGTATAGTCAAAGGTCAAAAAACTTATCAACGCAAATAGGGGGGCAATCCCTACACTGACTAACGTAGTTTTGCCCTCCTCTATCTGCTCCTTCATGTACTCCTCCCGATCGAACTCGGGCATTTCAAAGTCAGAATCTTCGTCCTCCTCTTTTTTCCTTCTTTTTGCCATAGATATGTAGAGGAGATTAAAGGGTCTTTGTTAAAAATGTTTTGTTCTAGTACTCTGATAAATGGAAGAGAAGTATCCAAAATACTAATAAAGGCCTGTACTTTTCGGGAGAGCGATGGCGGCTAAAGAAGAAGATCTTGAAAGGCTCTTTAACCCGAGATCGATAGCGGTTATAGGGGCTTCGAGAAAAGAGGGTAAAGTCGGTCATAAACTTTTATCTAATATACTAGGATCTGGATACGAAGGAGAAGTATATCCCGTAAATCCCAATGGCGGAGAAGTTCTAGGAAAGAAATTATATGAATCTATCGAAGACGTGCCCGAACCGATAGATCTTGCGGTCATCGTCGTGCCTGCGAAGATCGTCAGAGAAGCGGTCCATCAGTGCGGGGAAAAGGGTGTTAAACATATCATAGTGATATCCTCTGGATTTTCAGAAGTGGGCAAAGTGGAGGAAGAGAAAGCCCTGGTTGAAGAAGCCCAGAAATACGGAATGAGAGTTTTGGGACCTAATGTTTTTGGGATATATTCGACAAAGTCAGATCTCAATGCCACTTTTGGCCCCTCTGAGGTGGAGAAAGGAAGTATAGCACTTCTATCTCAGAGCGGCGCCTTGGGCATCGCATTGATAGGTAAGACCGCACAGCAGTACCTCGGTCTTTCTGCCATAGTTAGCATAGGCAATAAGGCTGATATAGATGATATCGATCTGATGGAATATTTCGGCCAGGACGAGGAAAGTGAAGTTATATTGATCTACATGGAAGGCATGGATAACGGCAGAGAGTTCATGGATAAAGTGGAAGATATACAAGAGGACAAGACCGTTATTGCCTTAAAGTCCGGTCGTTCTGAGAAAGGTGCTACCGCGGTTGCATCACATACTGGTTCTTTGGCCGGAAGTGACCGCATCTTTTCTGCGGCCTTCAAGCAGTGCGGCGTTCTTAGAGCCGAAGACCTGAGAGAGGCTTTCAACTGGTCAAGAGCTTTCTCCAATGCTCCTTTACCTGAAAAAGAAAATACAGTTGTAGTGACCAACGGCGGAGGCATAGGAGTGTTGAGCGCCGATGCCGCGGAAAAATACGGTGTTAAATTATTGGATGACCAAACTCATCTGAAAGAAACTTTTGAAGATGCCATCCCCTCTTTTGGGTCTACAAAGAATCCCATAGATATAACGGGACAAGCGGGAAAAGAAGAATATGTGAAGTCATTGAAACGTGCCTATGAGAGTGAAAAAATAGGTTCAGTCATAGGCCTCTACTGCGAAGCTGGTGGCGGTGATGCTTGGGGCGGTGCGGAGGCGATCAAAGAAGTTTATGATGAATATGGGGGTGAAAAGACATCGGTTTTCACTTTTGTCGGAGGAAAAGAGGCGGACGATTGTGTCCAGTGGTTGAGAGAGCACAATATACCGGCCTTTACCGACACCTATGAGTGCGTATCAGCCTTGGGAGCACTCTATCAAAAGAAGAGATACCTTGAAAGGAAGAAAGGAAGAGAAGAGATGCCTGAGCCCGATATACCTTTAGATAAGATAAAAGATATAGTAAGTGGGATCAGGGAGAGCGGAAGGCTGACTCTGCGGGAGGACGAGGCGAGGGCCATACTGGAATTGGCGGAGATCCCCATGGCCGAAGGAGAGGTGGTGACCTCTATAGAAGGGGCTGTCCAGACCGCCGACAAGATAGGTTATCCCGTAGTTTTAAAGGTAGTTTCAAAAGATATAATCCACAAATCGGATGCTGGTGGATTAGCCTTAAATCTCGAAAATGAGAAGGAAGTCGTAGACGCCTATCAGGCAATCATGTCTAACGTCAGAAAGAGATATCCTGATGCACATATCAGAGGTATATCAGTAGCGAAGATGTTGGAAGGGGGAGAAGAGACCATCATAGGTGGCACTAGAGACAACACGTTTGGTCCACTGGTGATGTTCGGATTGGGTGGAGTGTACGTTGAGATACTCGAAGACGTGGTATTCAGGGTGGCACCCATAGATATAAAAGAGGCAAGAAGGATGATAGGCGAGATAAACGCCTTTCCAGTCTTAGTAGGTGCTAGGGGGGAGAGCAGAAAAGATATAGAGTCATTGGCAGATGTTATATATAGGGTAGCATATTTGATGAACGAGGTAGATGAAATAGCTGAGATGGATCTCAATCCGATCAAGGCCTTTGACCAAGGTGAAGGTTGTAAAGCGGTAGATGTTGCTATAAATCTCAAAAGTAGGTGATCAGAAATGAAAAATGTTATCATATCCTCGACGGAAAAAGATGCAGGCAAAACCACTATCGGATTGGCTTTGGCGCTTTCCACGGATCGTTCTTTGAATTACTTCAAACCGTTCGGTGATAGACCGATCTATAAGAAGAAGAGGCTCATAGATTATGATGCCAAACTCTTCAAAAATGTATTGAACCTGGACACTGATTATGAAAAGTTCTGTATCGGATTCGATCATTCAAAGATAAAGTACGCCTATGATGAAACCACTATAGAAGAAAAGATAAAAGAAAGAATCGAGGAGCTTTCAAAGGGGAAAGATGGAGTTCTCATAGAGACAGGAGAACATTGGGGCTTCGGTTCTTCCATCGGACTAGATCCCATGTCTCTCTCAAAGATGACTGATTCAGAGGTCCTGCTGGTAGCTTCGGGTTCTGGAACTGACGTGATAGATGAACTCACTACAGCTTCCCGATGCTTTGAAAAGAATGGCACGGATCTGAAAGGTGTGGTACTCAACAGAGTTGAATCATTGGAAGAGATGGAGGATTTTGTAGTTCAAGACGTTGAAGATTTGGGCTTAGATGTTCTTGGCATAGTTCCAGAGGTATCCAGCTTAGAGCTCACCAGGGTGAGATTCATAAATGATATGCTCTTCGGCAAAGTTGTGGCGGGAGAAAACGGACTAGACAACATAGTAGAAAATATCTACGTGGGAGCTTTGAGCGCCGATGAAATGGTTCGGAACCCCGCATTTCAGGAGAAGAGAAAATTGATGGTCACAGGCGGTGACAGGACCGACGTGGTTTTGGCGTCTTTAGAAGAGGGAACATCGGGTATCGTCTTGACGAATGATATAATCCCTCCGAGCAACATAATATCTAGAGCGGATAGGGCTAACATACCGCTCATCTCTGTTCCGATCGATACTTACGAAGCTGCGAAGCGTATCGAAAGGATGGACACCATAACCACGATAGAGGATGACTTCAAGATAGAGGAAATCAAAAAAGAGGTATGTCCAAGGCTCAACATTAAGCTGTAATCTCTCGGATTGATAAAGGATGAGCTATGATGTAGAATATGTGGAGGCTGAGACCGCTCTTAAGAATATAGGTAGAGGCGACAGAGTTTTCGTAGGGTCTGGGGCCGCAGAACCTCAGTATCTAGTAAAAGAATTAGCAGAGTTAGCGAATCAATTCTACGATACAGAGATATTCCATATCCAGACTTTAGGTGTTGCACCTTATACCGAGGATAAGTTTGAGGACCGTTTCAGGCACAACGCCTTCTTTGTAGATGATAATACCAGGGAGGCCGTAGCCGAGGGCAGGGCCGATTACACTCCGATATTCATGAGGGACATCCCTAAGCTTTTCAAAAGCGGCCGGATACCTCTCGATGCTTCTTTAGTACAGGTTTCTCCACCCGACAGGCACGGCTGGATGAGCTTTGGTATCGCAGTCGACATCATAAGGTCCGCGGTACAGAACTCTAAGATAGTCATAGCTCAGGTCAATCCAGAGATGCCAAGAGTTCACGGGGACGCTTTTATCCACGTCGATGACGTTGACTATCTTGTTCATCACGAAGAGGAACTTCTAGAGTTCGATCCTATAGTTCCCACTGAGAAGGCGAAAAAGATAGCTTCTAACGTCAGTCCCCTTATAGAGGATGGAGCTACATTACAGGTGGGCTACGGAGAGATACCTAACGCTCTGTTGTCCCATCTTGATGAGAAGGAGGAACTAGGTATCCACACAGAGATGCTTTCTGAGGACCTCGCAGAGTTGATAAAAGACGGTACTATAACGAACAAGAAGAAGAGTATAAACCCTGGCAAAAATATAGCATCTTTCCTGATGGGGACTAAAGATCTTTATGATTTTGTAGATGATAATCCCGAGATCGAGCTTCATCCAACAGATTATACAAATGACCCTTTTACTATAGCGAAAAATTACAAGATGACTGCCATAAACACCGCACTACAAGTGGATCTTACTGGACAGGTCTGCGCTGATTCGTTGGGATACAGCTTTTACAGCGGCATAGGAGGTCACGCGGACTTCATGCGGGGAGCTGGTTATGCAGAAGATGGTAAATCCATAATCGCTTTATCCTCCACGGCTCAGGATGGAGAGGTGTCGAGGATCGTACCCGCTCTGGATGAAGGGGCCGGGGTGGTCACCACTAGAGGTGACGTGGAGTATGTGGTGACCGAATACGGTATGGCTTACTTGAAAGGTAAAAATATAAGACAGCGTGCCATGGAACTCATCAACATAGCTCATCCTAAATTTAGAGAAAAACTGTTGAAAGAGGCGAAAGAACACAACCTTGTTTACAGGGACCAGATGCTGGTAGCCGGAGAAGGTGGGAGATATCCTGATGAATATGAAGAGTACAGGGGGATCGAGGGTAAGGAATATCTCTTCAGACCGATGAGGCCAACGGATGATGAACTTTTGAAAGATCTTTTCTATTCCTTGTCGGACGAAAGTCGGTACAAGCGCTTCATGAGTGCTAGAAAAGACATGCCTCATGAAAGAAGACAGGAGTTCGTTCAGGTCAACTACAATAAAGAGATGGCCATAGTGGTCATAGATCCAGAGATAGAAGGACCGCACAGGATGGTCGGTGAAGCAGATTACCGGATAAAAGAAGGTCAGAACGTAGCTGAGGTCTCGATCATGATAAGAGATGAGTACCAGGGTCGAGGGATAGGAACAGCTTTATTGGAATACCTGACTATGATAGCTCAAGACCAAGGTCTCTACGGCTTCACGGCGGAAGTCTTAGCTGACAATAGAAAGATGCTTCGGGTGTTCGAAAAGATGGGTTACGACATACAAAAACGAAGAAAATATGGAGAGTACGAGCTGAAGATGAGGTTCAGGTGAAGGGGTAATCCTAATGGGTACAAGAGCAGAGAGAAAATCTTCCTATCGCGAAGTAAGATGGGAAATGGGCCTAGAAAAGATAAATGAGATCGTTCGAGGTGTGAAAGATCAGGGGAGGTACACGCTCATCGAGAGTGAAGCTAGAGACGTTTTGAGGTACGCAGGAATCCAGATAGCCGAGGGCAGAGTCGTAAAAGATATCGATGATTGTGTAAAAGCTGCAGAGAAGATAGGATATCCTGTCGTGCTGAAAGTAGTTTCAGAGGACATAATCCACAAGATGGACCTAGGAGGGGTCGTGGTCGGTCTTGAAGACGAGGAAGAGGTAAAAGAAGCCTATCAGGCTATACATTCTAGGGTGAGAAATCATAAACCTAGCGACAGGATAAGAGGGATCTCCGTGTCGGAGATGATCGAAGGCGGAAAAGAGGTCGTGGTTGGAGGTATTGTCGATCCCACCTTTGGCCCTGTGGTGATGTTCGGTTTGGGCGGTATATATGTTGAGATATTCGAGGACGTTGAGTTCCGTTTAGCTCCCTTGAACCTGGACGAAGCGCACGAGATGATATCTGATATCGATTCCTTTCCACTGTTGGTGGGTACGAGAGGGCAGAGATGTCGAGATCTAGACGCATTGGCGGAGATGATCTCTAGAGTAGGATATCTTGTTTATCATGTAGAGGATATAAACGAGATAGACCTAAATCCCGTAGCGGCCTTGGAAAGAGGCGCCAAAGCTCTAGACGTGGCGGTCAATCTTAAGTCGAAGTGAACTCTTCTTTTTCGATCAACTCGTACATCAGTTCCAGTGAACGAAGGTTCGAGCTGAGTCCGAGCAGAGAAGATTCAGCTATCTTCTTTCTAAAAGGTGACCACGTCAGAGCGATCTTTATCTCGACCTTTGTTTTTTCCTCACCCTGTCTTTCTAACTCTAGGGTGTTGACGGCCCTGGTAAAAAAGTATCTTTCTTAGAATATTCTTTTACCATCTAATCGGTACCTCTGATCTCTTCACTCACCTTTTCTATATACTCCTCTTCATCCTCTATCTCTATCTCTTTCTCTTGAGCTACTAGAAGAAGAGCGGTCTTCACCTCGATGTTCATCTTATCCTGCTTCTCGTTGACCAAGGACATGATCTCCTGTTTAGGGTGTCCACTTTTTTCTGAAACCAAATCAAGGAGTTCTGGAAATATATCCTTTCTTTCTTCTTTGAATATCTCTTCTGAAGGTTCAAAACCTATTGGTATATCAACATCTTCAAAATCGAATCGAGCGATCACAGAATCGTCTTTCACCTTTATGAGTCCGAATTCTAACCCTTTGTTCAGCAATTGGCGGGCATGATCTGAGGAATACCAGTCTAAATCGGCTGATTGTATATATATGAAATCTTCTTTGTCAACCGTCTCACCTTCTCTCTGAAACAGGAATGCCAAAGCTCTTTTAAGTTCTTCCTTCATCTTATCACCTCCCTCAGAGTCAATATGAACCCTTTCAGGTTATGATGCTGGAGGTAGTCGGCCCTTTCTCTTTTGACCCCTCCAACGAATAATCTATAGTCTCCTTCAGGCAGTGAACGAAGTGTTCTTTCCTCAAAGTCTTGGTTTGAAAGATCGGTGAATATTATCGTGTCGACTCCTTGGTCTAATACGAATTCTCCTATCCTCCTCACTCCCATATTCCTTATCTCCTCAGAGGGGGAGATCAATCCGTCTTTGTAGTCTATAGATAAGATCAGCTCATCGCTCAACTCTATGGACTTTTCCATGCTCTCTTTTGAACGCATCGTTTTGGTCGATATTATGGATTTATCTGCACCGGCTATAAAGGAATCGGTGATCCCGGCGGAGTCCCTAGCTCCTGTATCGGCCCACACCTCTTTTCTAGTGCTGACTTTTCTTATCACGTCTGTTTGAGGTCTATCGAATTCGATGCCGTCTATATCGAGAATATAGACTTTATCGTGATCCGTGAGTTCTTCCAATACGCCCCAAAGATCCAACTCTTTTCCGTTACGAGTGAAGGGAATATATCTATCCTTTTCGACCACCACTGGTCTTTCGTCGGTGATGGAAATCGAGGGTATGATCTCCTTATCCATGGACATTGATAAAGGAGAGGGCCTATAAATGGATTGGTTTTACTTAAAATCCGGTAAAATCTAATATCTCTTTGAATAATCATATAGCGTATGAGGACGAAGATCCGTGATGCCTCGGAAGAAGATATAGATGCTATCCTAGATCTCAAGAAGAGATCCATGGGTCCCGTGTGGAAGGATTCTGGGATACGATATGATGAAGACTCGCTCAAAAAATTCCTGCAGGATAGATTCGTGAACGACAGGATGATAGTCGCTGTAGGACCCAAAGACGAATTGATCGGGTTTCTTCATTCAACTACCTTCGAAGGGGTGGTCACTTCCAAAAAGATCAGGGAGGTAATGACTCTAGCTATACATCCCGATCACTTCGGCGAAGGTATCGGAAAAAAACTGATAGAGAATGAAAAAGAAGACGCTGAAGCTGATGGAGTTGACATAATCCGATTGGAGACCTTGTCTGGAAACAAGAGAGCAGTCGATTTTTACGAAAAGCAGGGATTTTCTGAGAAAAAAAAGATATTGATAAAAAGATTGTATTCTGATGAGGAGTGAAAAAGGGTACTCTAGCGCTTTGACGTTCTCAGAGCCCTTTCACCATATTTCTCTGGTGTATCTTTATGGATAGGAAAAAGAAAATACCGGTGAATACGAGGAGCATGGCCATCCCAAGCCCTGCAACGAAGAAATTTTCCCCACCGATCCCTACGTGAAAGGAATCGACCAGATAGGTCAGGGGAGAGATATAGGAGAGGTATCTCAAACTTTCATCCATAGCACTCAGGGGGATGAAAATACCGCTTATGAATATCAGGGGGAATCTGATCAAGCTGGAAAGCATCATTATATTGGAGGGAGCTTTGGTGGCCGGAGAAGCAAGGAGTACCCCCAGCGTTGAGAAGCATGCAGCCCCCAGGACCATCGATATCCCGACCGCAATCGGATTGACCATCTGGATAGGGAGAAAGATCCAGGACCCTATCAATACCACAGCGGTCAGAGATATACCAAATATAGAACCGGCCAAGATGTCTCCCAACAGTACGACCTCTATGTTGACAGGATACGACAACAGTCTTTCATAAGTACCCGCCTGTCTTTCCCAAGGCGTCACTAAGGGTCCTACGGAAGAGGAAGTGAAAAAGAGAGACATCGCCAGAAAGCCTGGGAAGAAAGAGGCAACATCTAGATCCCGACCCATGTAAAACGCTAGAAACATCAGGAAAGGAAACAGGAGTCCGAAGATGATCACTGGCGGTTTTTTGTAATATATTTTGATATCCTTCTCTGCAGTGATCAACACACCTCTTGATATCTCTTTATAACTCATCACATATCACCCGTGAGTCTGACAAAAGCCTCTTCAAGACTCGGCCCACAAGTTCTCAAAGATATGATCTCAAATCCGTTCTGGTCTGACAGTTTAACCAGTCGTTTCACGCTGGCATCTATATCGTCGGTGAATATCCTCAATTTGTCCCCTGACCGTTCGATCTTATTGACGTGATCATCTCCTAGTGCCTCCACATCGAATTTTCCTTCGATCGATACCTCTAAGGACTGGGTTTTATCAAAAGTGTTCCTCAATTTTTCAGGTCTATCCACTGCAGCTAGTCCCCCCTCATGGATTATCCCGACCCTTTCACACAGTTCATTTGCCTCATTTATATCGTGCGTGGTCAAAAAGATGGTCGTTCCATTCTCCTGCATCTCCCTGATCAACCTGATCACCAGTCTTCTGCTCTGTACATCGAGTCCAGATGTAGGTTCATCCAGGAACAGAACGGGCGGTTCGTGTATTATCGCGCATCCGATGTTCACACGCTGTTTCATCCCTTTCGAAAAATTGTGGAGAGGTTCTCGGCCGCGATCCCTCAACTTCATCGTCTTCAGTATCTCTTCGATCCTTTTCTTCCGCGCTCTTTTACTCATCCCATAGAAATTCCCTGCAAGGTTGAGGTTTTCCTCTGCGGTGAGATCCTCGTAGATGTTCCCGAATTCAGGTATTATTCCCATATTCATCTTGGCCTTTATCGGATCTTTCTGAGGGTTTACACCTTCGATAAGAGCTTTGCCGGAGTCAGGGGTTATAAGCCCAGTCAACATCCTGATCGTAGTGGTTTTCCCTGCACCGTTAGGACCTAGAAATCCGAAAAATTCTCCTCTTTTGACCTCAAAGCTAACATCTTTCACTGCTTGGACATCTCCAAAGGTTTTACTGAGACCCCTAGCTTCTACCGCGGTACTCATCTCCTATTCATCCCCCAAGACCAACTCGATCTCGATCTTCTTTTTTGCCAATTTCCATACCTTTTCTGGCGCTCCTCGCCCCTCTTCCAAGAACTCGTCCACCTCGATTATCCCGGCCTCTCTCAGTTCTGAGAGATGATAATAGACGCCGGATCGGGTGATATCGTAACCTCTTTCTTTCAATCCCTCTTTTATCTCCTTCGTTTTTGCAGTACTCGCTCCGATGATATCTATTATATCCCATCTGGTGGGACAGTGCAGGGCCTTGGCTAGACCTTGAAGCTTTTGGATACGTTTCTCTAGTTCTCCTTTAGGTTTATCCGATGTCGGCGCCTGACCTGAACAATTTTGATCTGAACACATATTATGCCTCTCCATATCAATAATTATAGCTTTAAACTAGAATATTATAGTATTATTTATAACTTTCTCCTCTTTTCTACTCATCTTCGGTCATTTTTTACTTTGCCTTTCATACAACTTTCTGTAGGTTTCGTTACTTTCAAGGAGTTCTTCATGAATGCCGGTATCTATCAATCTTCCGTTTTCCAGTATACCTATCCTATCGGCTCTATCTAGTGTGGCAAAACGGTGTGCTATCATGAGTACGGTCCGTCCCTCGAGCAGTTTTTCCATAGCATCCTGGATCAGAACTTCTGTATAAGCATCAACACTAGAAGTTGCCTCATCCAGTATCAGTATCTTCGGATCGGCAAGCATTGCTCTGGCAAAGGATACCAGCTGCTGTTGACCCCCGGAGAGTTTCACCCCTTCTTCACCCACTCTCGTTTCATATCCTTCTGGTAAACCTTCGATAAAATCATGAGCCTGAACCTCTTTGGCCACTTCCACCACCTCTTCTTCACTCGCGTCTGCCTTTCCAAAACGGATGTTCTCTTTTATGGATGTATCGAAGAGGAATATGTTCTGAGGAACGACGGAGATCATCTCCCTCAACCGTTCTTTACGGTACTTTCTAAGATTGATGCCGTCTATGGTTATACGGCCCTCGTCTATATCGTAGAGTCTCGTCAATATGTTCACGATGGTCGTCTTTCCAGCTCCTGTTGACCCTACCAGTGCGAAGATCTCTCCTGGTTCTATATCTAGGTCAAGTTCTTCTATCACCGTTTCCTCATCGTAACTGAAACTCACATTCTGGAATTCAATTTCACCTTCGATCTTTTCAGGCGATTCGGGGTCTTCCGGTTCCTTTATCTCGCTTCCTTCGGACATGTACTCGTATATGCGGTCTAAAGAAGCTCCTGCGGACTGATAGGTGTTGTACACCTGACTCATATCGGCTAAAGGTCCAAAGAATCTACGCACATAATCCATGAAGGCTATGAGCACACCTAGGCTTACGGTGCCCTGGACCACGCCCCAACCCCCGTAGCCCAGTACAAGGGCCTCCCCGAAGACCTTGCTCAAAGTCATTATGGGGAACAAAAGAGAGAAGTAGGTGGCGGCTTTCAGATTCGCTTTCAAATTTTTCCAGCTCAATTTGCTGAATTTACCCGTGTTTATATTCTCTCTGTTCATGGCTTGGACCAACCTTATACCGGATAGGTTCTGCTCGACATCGGCGTTCAACTCGGCCAATCTTTCTCTCACGTCACGATATGCTGAGCGCATCTTCTTGCCCAGATAATACACCACGAAGAATATGAAGGGTATCGTGATGAAACTCACCAGTGCCAACCTGACGTTCAGGTACAACATTATCACCACTATCCCGACCATGACGAAAATGTCACTCAACAGATGAACGAAGCCTGTAGAGACGAGATCGGATAAGGCGTTCACGTCGTGGGTCACACGGGCCATCATGTCTCCCGTATCGTGTTTGTTGTAAAACTCTATAGGAAGGCTCTGGATGTGCTCATAAAGATCCTCTCTGATATCTCCCACTATAGTATGACCGATCCAGTTCGAAAGATATGTCTGAAAATACGAGAATAACCAGTAGATACCATAGGCTCCCACCATCAGGAAGAATATCAGGGTCAAGCCCTCGAGGTCCCCCACCATTATATACTCGTCTACGGCTATCTTTATCAAAAGAGGACCCGCTAGACTGGCTAGTGTCATCATAAACATGGTGATCACAGCTAAGGAGAGCTTGAGCTTGTGATCCTTTAGATAACTAAATAAGAATTTCAAGGCCCTTTTATCCACTTCTTTCAACGAAAAATCTTCCTCGCCGTCTGACCTTATCCTTCGGCCGAATCCCCCTCTCATTTAGAACCACCCCTCTCTTCTTTTTTCAGAACACTCTGATATATCTTCTTGTAGAACCCTTCGTCTTCTTTCAGCAGTTCCTCGTGACTTCCTCTTTCGACTATCTCACCGTTTTTCAGCACCAGTATCTTATCCGCGTTCTGTACGGTCCACAATCTGTGGGCTATGACGAAAGTTGTTCTGTCTTTGATCACCTCTCTCATGGCCTCCTGCATCCTGTCTTCGGTCTCAACATCTACACTCGATGTGGGTTCGTCGAGTATCAACAGGCCGGGATCGGTCAGTAATACTCTTGCCATAGCCAGCCTCTGCCTCTGACCTCCTGAGAGATCCACGCCTCTCTCTCCTATCGGTGTCTCGTACCCTAGGGGTAATGATTCGATGAAATCATGGACCTGGGCTATCTTTGCACATCCTATTATCTCCTCCATGGGAGCATCTGGTCTTCCGTATGATATGTTCTCCCTTATGGACGCTCCGAATAGGAAAGTGTGCTGCAGTACGATCCCCACTTGTCTTCTCAAGCTGTCGATGGTGACCTCTTTGATATCGTATCCGTCAATCATGATTTTTCCTTCATCTACGTCGTAAAATCTGGGTAGAAGGTGCAGCAGAGTGCTTTTCCCCGAGCCGGTGGGTCCAACAATAGCTACAGTTTCACCCGCTTCTACATCTATATCTATATCTTTCAGGACCCTTTTTCCCTCTTTGTATGAAAAACTCACATCTCTGTATTCCACCCTTCCCGCCACCGGCGGCAGCTCATGAGCGTCGGGAGAGTCTTTCACCTCAGAAGACATGTCCATAACATCAAAGATCCTTTCGGCCGCGGCCGTAGCTTGATTTGTCAGGTTGATCATCATCCCCGTCTGTCTCACAGGCCTGGTCAGCATCGCGATATAACTGATGAATCCCGCCATCATCCCCACCGATATAGCACCATCTATCACCAATTTACCACCGTACCACACCACTAAAGCGGTGCTCAAACCGATCAGAAAGTGGACATAGGGCATCCACAGAGCGGATACCTTCGCGGCATCTATATTGATATCTACATATTCACGGTTCAGCTCGTTGAACTTCTCTTCCTGTTCCTTCTCCCTCCCGAAGAGCTTTATCACTTCCATTCCAACAAAATTTTCTTGGACCAATTCTGTCAATTTGGCGAAACTTTTCCTGACTTTCCTGAACATGGGTCTTACCCTTGAAGAATACATGTACATGCCGAAGACCATCAGGGGTAGTATCATCACGTAAAGCAGGCCCAACCGGTAATCCCACACCAGCGTTATTACAAGGATGCCTATTATCGTCAGTATGTTTTCAGAAACGAAGGAACTCACCCTACTTAGAAAACGATGCAGCGTATCTGTGTCCGTAGTTATCCGAGCCATCATGTCTCCGGTTCTAGATTCGTCGTAGAATGAAAAAGACAGTTTGTTGAGATGCTCGTACAGTTTTACCCTTATATCGTGGATTATGCTCTGAGCGATGAACTCCGAAACGTAGCTTTTGATGAAATCGAAGAGACCTTTGAGCAGAGCGGTCCCGATCATCGCCAACCCGACGATCCAAAGTCGTTCGATCTTCCCTTCCATGATCATGCTATCTATCCCGTATCTTATCAACCAGGGCGGGACGAGTCCTAAAATCGTCGAGATGAAGACGGCGATGATGACTCCGAGAACTTTTAGCCAATGGTCTTTGATGTATCTAGATAACCTGAACAGCACGGGCAGCATTTTGGTGTTAGACTTCTTCCTTTTAGGTTTCTTCGGTTTTGACATCCGTCACACCTATTTTGGGGTTTTTCAGATCGATTTTCCATCGTGCTCCGAGATTTACCCGCATTATGAACTATTAAATTACAGTTTATAACTTGAATATTGGTGTGGTATTTAAGACTATTGGTGCTATAAATCTCTCAAGCCTCCTCTCATTCGGAGAACTTTTGCTCATTTAAGAGAATAGCTTCCCCCTTCTATCTTTATCGTCTTTCCTTCCGTGAGAGCCTCTGCGATCTTTTTTCTCGCTGATTTCAGGTCATTCCAGAGTGTTTTTCTACAGACACCCATCTCTTGGGCGGCTTCCTCCTGAGTCAGATTTTCTCTATCGACCAACCTGAGGGCCTCCACTTCTTCAACCTTTAAGCTTATAGTGGGCGTTTCCTCATCTGATTCTGGTGAGAATATCCTCTTATCCGGGATCCTAGTGACCCTTCTTTTACCTCTTTTTCGACCTCTTCTTTTACCTCTTCTTCGCCTCGGCATCGTATGTCTCATAATCGTGCTGAATAATAATATTTTTCATCATCCTTGAAATAAAAATATATAAAAAATAAAAATGGTTTTTACTCCTCGCTCAGCTCATCGATCCTTTCATCTACCGCGTCGAGCTCGGCCTTTAGATCTTCGGCGTAGGCCTTCAAGTCTTCGAGTTCCTCTTCTTCGGTGTACTCTCCGTAATGCGGGCTGACCGTTCCTCCCGCTGGGACCGTATAGTCTACCGGTATTCTTCGAGATACTAGGGCCCTTCTCGGTCGACCGGGAACTGCGACTCTTCTACCTCTCCCGCGGCCTCCTCTGAAACCTCTAGCTAGACCTCTTCCTATCCCTCGGCCTCTACCTCTGGCAAGGCCGAGTCCCACTCCTTTGGTGTAACCGGGGGTGGAGTGACCAGTACAATAACCGAGCCCTCTCCCAGTAGCGGGGCCTAAACCTTCGGGTCCTGTTCCGTCTCCTCTTGGCATGTTATCACATTGATACCATTATGAGAGGAAATATTTAAAGTTTTTCTACATATGAGTAAAAATAAAGGGTTTGTGAGCAAACATACTCATCCTATAGACGACAAAAATTATTTACTTTCTCTTTAGAGTAGAGAAGTGATCATGTCGGAAAAAACGGATGAACAGATCTTGGGATACAGCAGATGGGTGGTGCTGATAGCGGCCTTTCTAGCGATGGCCCTGGTGAGTCCCTACGAGTACGCATGGAGCTCCATCAACCCCCTGATAGCTGAATCGAACGGATGGTCCATGGACCAGATGGGTCTAGTGTTCACTTTATTCGTGCTTTTCCAATCCGGCGCCTCGTTCCCGACCGGGCTGCTGCGGGATAGATATGGTCCACGATTGCTGACCGTGGTAGGCGGGGTTTTATCGGGGTTGGGTGTCTATTCACTCACCTTTGGGCATCTGCCTTTCTTGTTTTTGTTTTACGGGGTTATAGGAAGTTTCGGAGCAGGGATGATCTACAGCAACGCGGTCAACACGGGAAATAAATGGTTCCCTGACAAGAGAGGGCTCACAACAGGACTCATCGCTGGAGCTTTTTCATGGGGTTCGATACCTTTCATATTATGGATCAGAAGTTATGCCACCGTAGATAATTATCAGATGATACTCACTTCTATCGCCATCATCGTTGGTGTGATAATAGTTCTGTGCGGCTTGATCATGAAAGATCCTCCTTCGGGCTGGAGACCTAGAGGGTGGTCACCGAGTGAAAGTGTAGGGGTAACCAGACCTTCGGATCATCAGTATAGTTTAAGAGAAACGATCAAAACGTGGCAGTTCTGGATCCTTTACATCTCTTTCTTTTTGATAAGCGGTGCCGGTCTCATGACCATATCGAAGATAGTCGAGTACTCGGAACATGTCGGTTTCATACCCATAGTGGGGACGGTGGCCGCGAGTGGTCTAGCCGTCACGAACGGTGCGGGCAGGATAGTCATGGGAAGGATATCAGATAGATTTGGAAGGGAGAGGACCATGCTTCTGAGCTTCGTTTTGAGCGGACTTTTTCTTCTTATCATAGCTATGACCGAAAATTCGATCCTTTTCCTATTGAGCGTTATGACAGCTCTGTTCTTCTGGGGGCCGCTGTTTTCTTTGTTCCCAGCGATAACTGGACATTATTACGGGGAAAAGAACTCCGCCGGTAATTATGGTCTGCTGTACTCTGCCAAGATGGCCGGTGGGTTTTACGGCGGGTATTTGGCCGCTGTGATAATGGATGGTTACGGTTTCAGGTTCACCTTCCTCGTCGGAGGACTGATGGCTATCATAGCGGGAGTACTGATTTTACTTCCTAAACGGAACCCTCCCAGTAAATAAAAGGTCCATGGGATTCAGTCTGTGCTCTACCGGGGGCTGTTCTTACCATCGTAGAATTCACATTTCTTCCGTTCTCCGGTGTCGATATAATGCCTGTAGTGCTCTATCCATCTCGGCTCGTTCGGTCCGTTGTTGGTGAATTCTATAAATCTTTTCAATTTCTCCAACGTGTTTTCACTTATATGATGCTCTAATTCACACGCATCCACTTCCGCCTGCTCCCGCCTCACACCTATTATCTCCAAAAAATCCGCTATCGTCTCATGAGACTTAATCAGGTCTCCAGCGATCCTTTTTCCCTTATCGGTCAATCTCGCTCCTTCATAACGTTGGTATTCTAGGTAATCCTCGTCCTCCAGTTTCCGCAGCATCTCGGTCACTGAAGGGGGCTTCACCCCCAGTTCAGAGGATATATCTCCAGTCTTCGCTATTCCCTTTTTCTTCTCAAGGAGATAGATCACTTCTAGGTACTCCTCGATGGTTTTTCGTTTCATCTGTCTCGTCTCCTACCCTCCGTCTTCCCATTTTTTGGACCTTTTCCATCACGCTGGGAGGGAGTTTTACGGGTCAGATTCACATCATTTTCTCGTCATCTTGGTCCCGCATTCCGGACATTCTTTCTCATAACAAGGCTGTCCTCTCTGATGTTCCTCTTCATGGCCGCAGTTCGGGCACACGCAGGTGCCTCCTGGACCTAATCCTTGGCCACCGGGCTGTCGACCGCGTCCTCCTTGTCCTGAACCTCTTCCAGATCCTTTACCTTTTCCGCCTCTCATCTTACCACTATTTACACATATGAGTAGAATTTATTTAAAGCTTTCGTTGAAGCCCAGCCTTCACTTAGGAACAAAATCATAGAGCTCTTTTATATCCGGATTTATTTTTCCCTCTCTTACCAATCTAAAATTTACATCAACCATAACCGGTTTTTCTAGGAGATACTCATCATAGGCTCGCCTCACGTTGTCATAATATTTTCGTGCCGAAGCATGATCGGAAGCGTTGAACATCAGCAGCCAATCGAACTCGCCGTTCAAGTATAATACATTTATCAACCGGACATTTTGCTTCTCCTGTTCTTTTTTTATCTGTCTTTCTATTATAAGTTCGGCTAGGTCTTCACTCATGGGTTTCATCTTCAAAAGGACAATGTACATCACGTAGTTCATCTTTCCCTCGTTGACCACACTAGTATATCCCCATATCTTTTTCTCCTCTTCGAGCTTCTTTTTTTCCCTCCAAACTTTTTGGCGGTAGGTATCGAGCTCCTCGGCTAGTTCCTTGTGGCTTTTGGTTGGATCGGCATACAACGTTTCTAGAAGTCTCTCTTCGAAATCCTTTTTGTTACTATATGTAGTTTTTTTGCCCATATATATCCCAAAGCGTTACAATTTATGGAACAAAAGTATTTATGTGTTTTTCCACAAGTGGGATACGAGAGATGAAAAGAGGTGCAAAAAATGGAGGCCGAACTGGAAGATGAAAATCTAGATTACAGCAAGATAATTCTCTATCCCGAGGAGATGGACCCCGAGGCGAAACGTGAACTGTACGAGAAGATAAAGGAACTCGATATAGATTTTGAATACGAAGAATATCGATAGAGGTGCTTCTCATCGCTGAGAACCCCGAGGTCTTCAAAGCTTCGAAAGAAAAGGAGGCTATGAACAGAGAGTATGAGTCTGGCAAATCAACCCTTCATCCTGGTTCCTCAACCGGATCGAGAATTTCCGAGGGGTTGAAAGAAAGTCTATCTGAATTTTTCTTTCCTGAAAGTATAGCGGTCATAGGCGCTAGTCCAAAACCGGATAAATTATCTCACGTGTTGTTGAAAAATATCTCAGCCTCTGAGGCACAGATAGATATATATCCTGTGAATCCCAAATATGATGAGATCGAAGGAAAGAAGTGCTATTCCGAACTTCAAGACATCCCTTCAAATGTTGACCTCGCTGTTATATCCACTCCAGCAAGATCGGTCCCTGATCTGGTGGAAGATTGTATATCTAAAGGCGTTCAAGGTGTGGTTGTGATAAGTTCTGGTTTTTCTGAAGTCCGGGATGAAGAGGGTCGGATTTTGGAGGAAAAGATAAAAAGAAAGATTAGCGGTTCTGAGACGAGGCTTTTGGGTCCCAACACTCTGGGATTCTACGTCCCATCTAGAGTGATAGATGTGATGTTTTTGGAGAAGGATATATTCCATAGACCATCTGAAGGCGGTATAGGATTGATATCTCAGAGTGGATCCCTGGGAGTGGATTTTCTCAATGAGATCTATCAAAGAGGAGTGGGTTTATCTCTTTTCGTAGGGCTTGGAAACGGTTTAGACCTTACAGAAATAGATCTGATCCAATATTTATCTGAAGATGAGGGTACGAACTGCATCTCCTTGTATATAGAAAATATAAGTGACGGGGAGAGATTTTTTGACGTCTGCAAGAAGGCGGCAAAAGAAAAACCGATAATAGTTTTAAAAGGCGGGAAGAGTAAAAAGGGCAATAGAGCCGCTAGTCTCCACACCGGAAAGATAGGCGGAGAATACAGGATCATAAAGAACATCTTTCAACAACTGAACCTGATGGAGGCCGATGACGAAGTAGAGGTATTGGACTATTCTATGATTTTCTCAAAGTTGACCGAGCCTACAGGCGACAATATTTTGATATTGACTAACGGAGGAGGGAACGGTATATTGGCGACTGACTTGATCACCCGAGAGTGGGAAGACACGTTAAATGTACCCCCCATACCCAAAAAGATGTTGAACGAGTTCGATGAGATACTTCCAGATTACATATCTACGAACAACCCTTTGGACTTGAGTGCGGAGGCATCAGACCAGGAATATCTCAACGCTCTAGAATCGGGGTTATCCTCTGATAAATACGACTGCGTGCTTGTTGGTATAACTGTCAACCAAACTATAACTGAGTCTTTGCCTGAAAAGATTCAAGCTGCGGCGGAGAAATACGAAAAGCCAGTGGTGATCTATCATAAAGGTTTTTCACCGAGATCTGAATTTTTGGATAGACTGAGTGAGCAACACATCCCTTATTATCCGAGCGTTAGGAGAGCAGTGGATTCATTGGGAGAGTATATGAGGTGGTATCATGGATGAGGGCCAAAATTTGATGGATGAAAAAAAAGCGAAGGACTTATTGAAAGATTATGGAATATCTCGACCTGACTACGTAGTGTTAAAGCAAAACCAGATCGATGATATCGATATACAGTATATAGTGGAGGACTCTTTGGATTATCCCTTGGTTGCGAAAGTACTGGGCTTGGCTCATAAGACGGAAAAAGAAGCTGTCCAGGTGGGGATCAACACCTATGATGAGCTCCTTGCCACCCTAGAAAGCTTCACATCCAAATTCGAGGAAAAGGATATCTTGATAGAACAGTATATACCACATGATATAGAATTCATAGCAGGGGTGAAGAAAGATGACATCTTCGGCCATGTCCTGATGTTTGGAGGGGGCGGGATAATGACAGAGTTATACCAGGATGTTGCCTTCAGAAAGCCCCCTATAGACGAAAAAACGGCGGAGGATATGGTACACTCCACCTCGATAGGCCGTGTCTTCAAAGATTACAGGGGTTTCGATTATGATGTAAGCATGGTCAAAAGGACCATGGAAGGTTTATCAAGATTGGTTGAGGATAAAGATGGAAAGATAAAAGAGATAGATATGAATCCCTTGATATTCTCTAGAGGAAATCCAGTGGCCTTAGATGCTAGTATAGTAACTTCATCTTGACTCATACCGAAAATACTAAAGAGCTCAACCTATTTTAGGATTAGGTGCGTCTAAAAATGGAATCAAACTTAGATTGCATACCTTGTTTTCTCCGGCAGGCGTTAGAGGCAAGCAGGATGGCTAC
>JBKHKA010000024.1:0-27710 GCA_046537845.1 Candidatus Aenigmatarchaeota archaeon | reverse complement strand
GGTGCTTTGATGGGCTCTTTTGAAGCCATATACACAAAATATATTTATGCCTTAATGAATTTCTCTATCGACTGGATACCGATGGATAGATCGCTGATGAAATTTAGAGAGAAGAGCAAGATATTCATATTTGTATACCTTTTGACTATAGCTCTCTTTCGAACCCTGTTCGAGGTCCTGTTCTCGAGCTCGGCGGAAATCTTTCCTTTCCTGCTGAACATCCAATTCCTTACTTGCACTATATTGTTTCTCTTCATACTTTTGGTGATAAGACTCTTGGTTCCGGAGTTAGGGTGGGACGAAGCCGAGCACGGATTGGTTAGAGTATTTTGGATCCTGGTATTTTCGCAGCCTATCACACGGGCATATGATAATTTTATCACGTCCTCTTTAGTTCCTTTTGTAGAGAACGAGCTAGGCGTCATCGTGCTTACGGCTTTGATCGCTGTGTACTTTTTTAAGAAGAGGATCTCTCATATCCGTTCTTCTCAAGGCGTTATGGCAAGGGTGTCATCTTTTTCGATCCTGTTGGTATCTTTAATGGCAATGGCCGTGGCTGTGTTCAATCAGGACTTACTCCTATCATCGCTTTCATCCATCGGCCCTTCCCGCTCTTCCCCTTCGTTTTTGGCTCTTTGGATATTGCTCCTTATTTTCGAAGCGCTTTTCTTCTTCTCTATAACATCTTTCCTGTACGATAGAGAGGCGTTTTTCTCTCTGGCAGAGAGCATCAAACCCTTCAGGAGTTTACACTTTTCCGGATTGACCCTCATCGGTTTGATGGTAGCTTACAGCCTCAGTGGCGTGGTGGCTCTTTTCGATCTTTTAGTTTTAATACCTATCATCTGTATGGTGCTCACATGGCAGTTCTCCACGATGATCAACGATCTTTACGATGTAGAGGCGGACGAGATAGTGCATCCAGACAGGCCGCTGGTAAAAGGAAAGATAAACCCTCGAACTTTTAGAGATGTGGGTATGGTCTGTGCATCCCTTTCCTTACTGCTGTCTACGCTTTTCAGTGTTGAGTTGTTTTTGGCAAATTTCTTGTTCGTTTCAGCGGGCGTAGTTTATTCCATCCCACCTATAAGGTTGAAGAACAGGCTCTTCGGGCACATCTGTGTGGGGTACGCCAGCATGACAGCCTTCCTCTTTGGTGTCTACGGCACTTTTTCTCTCAAAGAGACACATCTTTTTTTAACAACGGTGCCTGGCCGAGTTTCCTTTTTCCCAGATATATTTTCTTTCTCTCTTCTGATATTAGTTGTCTTTTCGCTCTCTCCTTTGATCAACGCTGTAGATGATTATGAAGGTGACAAAGAAGCTGGTGTGAAGAATTTGTATACCGTTTTGGGCTTCGAGAAGGGGAAGAAGGTGGTAGCGGTTCTGATAATCTTACTTTTCTTGACACCCCTCCTCATCTTTCGAGCGACCACAGACCTTCTGTTGATAGTGCCGGCCTCTCTCATTTCATCCTTTATCTTCTACAGATATGAGAATTACAAATTCGTCCTAGGGCTTTATTTCTTGATATTACTATACATCCTGGTCCGGTTTATGAGATTCTACTGATCGTAGAGCCCATAAGAGAGTTCTGTGTTTACCCCTATATTGGAAAGGATGAAATCTTTGAGCATCTTCGTTTGAGTTTTGAGGTGCCCATCTTTTCGTGTACGTCTGAGATAATATTTGGTAGGCGACCTCATGAACTTCAATGGAGAATAGGCTTTTTTGAAACCCCATTTGAGTGTCTTCTCCATCTCAATTTGGCTTATGTTAGGATGATCCCAGACCAGATGTTTTGTATTCCATTTTCCCCAATCATCTTCGATGATGCCATATTTTTCTTCAACATCCTCCCATAGAGGGGTCCTTGGAAATGGAGTCAGTACACACAATTGGAGAAGATCTATAGAGTATTTATTAAGCTCTTTGATACTCTTTTTCATCGATATGACAGTATCCTCTTCAAACCCCAAAATATAATACCCGATGACGAAAGCGTTTTTTTCATCTAATCGACTCAGCAGATTCATTGTTTGGTGAACATCTATTTTCTTTCCTATTTTATCTAATGCCTTCTGGCGGAGACTTTCCACTCCCAAATGAACACCTACAAATCCCCTCTCAAGCCATCGATCTAAATTCGTATCCAAGATGTCCACTCTTGTCATCACGTACCAGTTCATATCGTACTTCTGCAGTAAGGATATCACGTCATCGGTATGCCGCTTAAAGGCGCCAAAATTTTCATCCTCTATCAATATTTCGTCGATACCGGCCTTCTTATAATTTTTGATGACCTGTTCGATAGATGGAAGAGAAAGCTTATATTGCTCAGAGCAAAAGACGGGAGTCTGACAGAAATCACAGCCTTGTGAACATCCTCTAGATGTAAATAATAAGCCTAATGGAAATCCTCTTATACCTCCACTCATCCCGATATAATCCACGATCATGGGATGTTTGATCCTGTCTATCTTTTTTCCCAGTGCTTCCGCAACTTCTTTTTCAGAGTACCCTATGAAGATGTGGTCAAAATGTTTTTTGATCCCATAGGTCAATGCTCCGTAGTTTCCAGCCCAAAGCTCCGGGATGTTCCGTTTCTTAGCCTCTTCTACCATCTTCTTGGTGGCGGGCCATTCGTGGGTGAAAAAAGAGAAACCAACTATATCATAATCTTTTTCGTTCAGCGCCTTTTCGTATTCTTCCCAGGTAGGAAATTCTAAAATATCTATCTCAGGGATGTTCTTTTTCAGGAACCTCAAACCGTTGGAATTGTTCTTGTCATAGGTGTAATATATGGTCCTATCTACGTTGCTGGACCAGTACTCATAACGTTCCCCCTTCGCCCTGTAAGGCGTTGTAATCAGTACCTCCTTTTCCATGCTAATCTAATCTATGCACCGAATATATATTCATTAGGGTTAAAAAGAGTCCTGTACTCACTATTTCAGCCATAAGAGCTTATCTGATTCCAATCCAACTGTCTTCTTCAAGAACTCTATTGCATCCGGCTTGAGTTTCATCGCCTGTGTCAGTTCTCCGTAGCAACCAGCATTACATAATTCACATTTGCACTCTTCTATCTGCTCTACTGTACATCCCTGGAGGATAGAGGAATCCGCATCTATCAACAGGGTCAAGAAGGAGGGACAAGTCTCTCGCTTTCTATCCATATTCCTCCCGACGGATTCAAGGTATGAATAAGAGTTGATTATTTTGTATTCCTCTTTATCTTTGAGGTCGATAATCTTCTGGGCCACTTCTCTCTGCTGAGAGGGTGAGAGAGCAATATCTTTTGATCCTTCATACGGGTACATAAAATTGAACCAGACACCGTCCGTAAGTGGAGAAAAAAAGGCTGCTATCTCTTCGATCTCAGAAGCGTTGTATTCATGCAGGGTCACGCATGCGCTTTTGTTTATATCTCTATTCGCCTTCAGATTACTGACCATCTTATCGAAAACTCCCTCCTCACGGTTTTTATCATGGGTTTCACCGACCCCCTCTACCGAGATCCAATAACTATCGGGATCAAATTTTCCAAGGTCTACTGTTCCGTTGGTTATCACCATCACCAACATACCCAATTTTTTAGCGTGATCTATCAATATATCAAGATCATCTCTCAAAGTCGGTTCGCCGCCTTCGAAGATAGCATGGATCGCCCCCCTTTTCCTTGCTTCTTCCAATAATCCTAACCATTCTTTTGTCTCGAGCTCTTCGATATCTCTCTTCCACCATGGACAATGATCACATCGCAGATTACATCGGTTCGTGACCTTCGCCACCACGGTTAAAGGGTCCCTGTTACCCAGCTTCCATCTCAGGAACCGATAAAAGTAGTACGGTTTGAACTGCCCCGGTCTCATCTTGGAACACACAGGAAGTATTAGATGATAAACTTTTTGACTCTGTAAACTCGTGGCCAAATATAAATAATCGTTACATCCCTTCAGGATAGATGATGGATAAGGATAAGACGTTATCGAAGAAGATCATATTTATCTTGTCCGCTTCTGTCCTCGCGGCAGTTTTGATCATTTATATCGTCTTCACTCCTTTCTTTTTGGATCCCTCTGAACCGGACGAAGAGGATTGGGAAAACTATCCCTACGTGATACCAGGTACTGACATGAGATTCCCGGACGAAGAAGGTCTTCACCCCGAGGGCGAGACCTGGATATCCGTTGGCCTCAGGCTCGATTTTCCAGATTCGGATCTGAAAAGAACATATATAATAATGCTTTACCACGAGGAGCACAAGAGCGTGTACTTCTCCACTCCCGAAGAAACACACCACACTCGACAACCCGGTGAACAAACTCTTCCTGAAGGGAAGCTGGATATGAGTTTTAACAATCTCGATCTACCTGAAGATCGTTTCACGGCTGATGAAGATGGAGCCTTCAACTACGATCTAAGATCCTTTTTTGAGATAGAGGAGACAAAGTACGCTGTCGACTTGGAGTTGGAATCAAAAAAACCACCGGCTACAATCCAGGAATTTGATGGGGAGATGCACCTCGGTGAGGAGTACTACAGGATCCATTCCCTGACTAACTGCGCGGTCAGTGGAACTATAAACATAGACGAAAAAAGATACGGTACAGAGGGAGTCGCTTGGATAGAAAATCAAAGGGGTCTTTTCGATGCGATGGAATGGGAGTGGTTCGCCTTCTGGACCGACGGAGACAGAGAGATGAAGATCGTGGACGTTTACGGCTCTGGAGAAAACAAAAAATATGGGATGTACGTTGACGACGGGGGCGAAGTTTTAACCGTCAAAGACATCTATATAGAGGTGACATCAACCAAACAAGGTTTTGGCTATTCCTGGGAGGTGTCCTCTGAAGAGCATCCAGTCCGATTGAACATAACCTGCATAGAGGAAAGGATGCAGTATCCGGGGTTTGCGGTAGGGTTGGGTGAAGTCAGAGGGGAGCTCATGGGGGAAGAGATCGCTACTAAAACCTATGTAGAGCTGACGAAACCTCGTACGGCTCCCGATGAAGGGTGAAACGAATCCAAAACATATTAGTAGATATAAAAAATATCTAACGAGAGGTGAAAGCATGTTAGCAACGCTGTTAGAAAAAAGATTGAAAAGATTGAAAGCCGATAAGATCATCGTCGTGATGGACGGAGGAAAAGCTTTCCTGGGAGTTCTTAAAGATTTTGACGAGGGAACTATAATCTTGACCGATGTATGCGAGGGCCCGAGTTCTGAGATCAAATGGGAAACCCTCGGAGAGGAAGAGAGAGAAAAGGCATCGGAAGAAAGTTTTGAAGAAGCCTACGGCTTTGTGGATTGGGTCTGTGTGAACTTGGCGGAAGTTTATCTCAGAGTCGACCACATCTCTCGTATCTGGCCGTGGGAACACATAGGCAAGGAAGGCGCGGAAAAAAAGAAAGCCGGAAGACACCCCACTTATTCCCGAACTCCTGCTGCCGATCTTCTGAGGGAAGAAGGTTAAAGAAAAGATAGGGGTGGTCCTTTGAAAAACGACTATAAGTCGGTCATCGAGACCTTCCGCCAGGATTTTTATTCTCTGGTTTCTCAGATACCGGAGGGCAGAGTATCCACCTATGGTGCTTTGGCGGCAGCTTTGGGTAGCGGAAGAGCCGCCCGTGCCGTCGGAAAGATGCTGAATCAAAATCCTAGGCCCATAGAGGTCCCCTGCCACAGAGTGGTGAGGTCAGACGGTTCTTTAGGGGGCTATGCCCGGGGTGAGAGGGAAAAGAAAAGGCTGCTGCGGGAGGAGGGCGTGAATATTGAGCAAAATCGGATCGTGGATTTTGAGGAAGTACTGTTCGATGATTTTGACTCTGATCAACCCTTGCGCATATTGAGATATGTGCAGGAAGAAGTTCGAGAAAAAGTTTTGGTCGAAGACAGCGGCGTTGAATTCTCCCTGATAGGCGGTGTCGATGTTTCCTATTCAGGTCGAAAAGCTTACCCTGCGTTATCTCTATGGGACCACGATAAGAAGGAAGAAATTGGGGTTTTTACCGCCGAGATGGAAGTCGGTTTCCCTTACATCCCTACATTTTTAGCTTTCCGAGAGTTACCGTGCTTGCTCAAGATTTTAGATTCCGTTGAGAAAAGACCGGACGTTGTGATGGTGGACGGTAACGGCGTTCTGCATCCCGACGGTATCGGTCTCGCTTCACACCTAGGGGTTGAGGCGGATATACCCACCGTCGGGGTGGCGAAGAGCAAACTGTGTGGAGAGCTGGTTGAAAAACCCGATAGAGAGAAAGGCAAGATTATATCCGAGGTCCGAAAAAAGGGAAAGTTGATAGGCCATGCTCTGTTAGGAGGTGATAGAGCAACAAATCCTATATATATCTCCCCCGGTCATGGGGTCTCCTATGACGAGGCGGTGAACCTCGTTAAAGATTACTGCAGGTACAAGGTTCCAGATCCTATAAGAAGAGCACATATCGAGGCTACAAAAAGGAGGAAAAAAGATGAGAGATAAGAAAGTCCCCCTGTTCTTTCATGAAAAGTATGGATCGTACCGGTTCGGAAAGTTCCATCCCTTCGACCCGAATCGATTTCCAAGGTTCGTCGATGAAGTAAAGAAAGAAGAAAAGATGTACTCTGAAGTGGAAATAGTAGAGGCTCCTTTAGCGGAGAATGAAGTTCTGGAAACGGTGCACGAGCTCGACTACATCGAAGAGGTAGATAGGAAGGAAAAGACAGGGGGGTCCCTGACCATGGATACGCCTGTGAAAAAAGGCACCCCTGAAGCCGCCCGATACATCGTGGGTGGTAGTTTAGAAGCCGCTAAAAAGATAGAGAGAGGAGAGGATGAATTCGTCATAAATTTCGGGGGACTCCATCACGCGGGACCGGATTACGGCGAGGGTTTCTGTATATTCAACGATGTTGCGGTGGCGGCAAGGCATCTAGCTGATAAAAAGAAGAAGGTCGTGATCTTCGATACAGATGCCCATCAGGGCAACGGGACCATGGACATCTTCATGAAAGACCCCAATGTTCTCTTCATCTCGATACACCAGGATCCAGCAACGCTCTATCCCGGCAGAGGATATATCCATGAGGTAGGGAAAGAAGAAGGGGAAGGTTTTACGGTGAATATCCCTATGCCCAGGGACGCTAATATAACTGAGTACCACCATGCAGTGGAAGAAGTGGTGAAACCTTTGGTCAAGCAGTTCTCTCCCGACGTTCTGATACGGAACGGCGGCTCGGACCCTCACCACGCCGATTCCCTAACCGATCTAGCGCTCGATATGAGGGGGCTGAAGTATTTAGGGGAAGTGAGCAGGAACATGGCTGAAGGAGAAGGAGCGGGCTACATCGATCTCATGCTTTCAGGTTATGGTCAGAGGGTTCTAGAGGGATGGAAAGCGATAACCATCGGAACTTTAGGTGTTGAAGTACCTCTTCCGACGGACCAGAAGATAGGCGATATAGGATACGAGCCGAAGAAAAAGCTCGTAGAGACCGTCGAAGACCTGAAGAATATTTTAGAGGATTATTGGGAATTTTGATAAAAATTGAGAAGTAACCGACCAACAGGTTTATTTATTATCGCCCGATAACCTATCTATGACCATGGGACCGCTGCTGGGCTTGGGATTGGGTATCTGTCTGCTTCTGCTGATATTAGTGGTCATAGTACTTATCATAGCCTTTTTCTTGAAGATGCTGATCCAGTTCTTACCCGCGACACTGCTTGCGATATTGGTCTTTATCTTCACTAGAGATCTACTCTGGACCATCATAACTTTTGTCGCCGTAGCCTTCGTGCTCAGCGTGGTGGACTGGGCGAGGAAAAAGTAAGAACAAAAGTCAGTGGAGAGGAGATGTGAGAAGTACGAGGATGGGGAATATCTCCAGCCTGCCGGCCCACATCACGATTATCAGCGTTATCTTTTCTACTAGAGGCATCTCCGGACCGGTTATACCCACACTGAGGCCCACGTTGCCCTGTGCTGAAGCCACCTCGAACAGGCTGTCTACGGTCGAGGCTCCTCCGTACATGAAGACCATCGCCGCCCCAACCAACAGGATCAGATAGAGGATGACGTACATCGCAACGTCCTGTATGGCTTCCGGCGAGTAATGTTTATCCCCTATATTCATCTTGGAGACCACCGATTCGGGCAAAAGATACTGCCGGATCAACCATATCAAAGCGTAAAATATGATCACGACCCTAAGGAGTTTGATAGCGGAAGCTGTCGAGCCGTAGCCTCCTCCAAATATCATCAAGATGGTCAAAAGGAACTTCTGGAAGGCGGTCCAAGTCCCAACAGGAGCGGTGTTGAATCCAGTCCCGGTCAAAGCCGTTATCGTTTGAAAGGATCCGTATCTGAAGGACTCGAAGGTCAAGCCCAAAGTTATCGCGAGGATGATAGTAGAGATGATAGTGATTATGAAGATCGCTCTCACTTCTATGTTGTCAAAGAACTTCTTTATATTTCCCAAGAAGAGCTGATAGTGCATGGCAAAAGAGATACCGCCGATCAGCATGAAGGGTATTATAGCCATCTCGAACCAGAAGGCGTTGGGATACGCTGCTAACCTGTAGGTCATGATGCTGTAGTTTCGTACGGAAAAACCACCAGTGGCTAGAGCGGTCATCGAGTGGTTTATCGAATCGAACACCGGCATCCCGAGTACCACAAGTATCAAAGCTAAAAGACCGGTGTAACCAGCGTATATGGCCCATATCCTTCTAGTGGTCTTGACGACACTGGGGACCAATCGGTGATCTCTTCCCTCGGCCAGGTACAACTTGTGGGCTATGGTTCCGGTACGGGCAACTAGAACGCTCAAGAAAAGTACTATGACTCCTACGCCTCCTACCCACTGGATCAAGGACCGCCAAAACAGGATAGCTTTGGGTAGACCTTCCACCCTCATGGCATACATATTCAAGCCAGTGGCTGTGAATCCAGACATTGATTCGAACATGGCGTTGCTGAAGGTCAAACCGTAGTGCGGACCGAAATAGATCCTGGCCAGCCAGAAAGGAAGACCCCCTATGATCGCCACGACCAACCATGTAAGAGCGGCGAGGGTGATGGCGGCCCCAAGATAAAGCTCCTGTTTTTCTGAGAAGAACATCAAGAGACCGCCCAAAATGCCTGAAAACAAGGCGGGATAGATAAAAATATAGGCCAGATTCACGCTCTCATCTACTAGGAAAGCTACTAAGGCGGGTACTAGTAATAAAAATCCCAATAAGACCAGCATCACTCCTAGGTAGTACGCTATGGTTGAGAGCAGTCCGTATTTCTTGAAATAAGGGTGGATCCTCTCCGAGATCTCTTCTTTCGTTTCCTTGAAGGTCGTCCACGTTATGTTTTTGGGCACTTTTTATTCACCTTTTTCCTTTTGATTAGACCATAATCATCTCATATCGGATATATGAAACTTTTTTCTCTTTTGAGGATAATAGATTTATTTATAATCTTTTACGAATCCTACAACGCAACATCTATATAGGATGAATTTACAATTTGTAGCAAAAAGTTGATAGAAAACTCCGGGTAAAAGATATGATGAAAGTAAAAAAAGCTGAGAGATATATCGCCTTAACTGTCATAGCCATAATAGCGATAACTTTGTTCATCCCTGCTACCGCCGAAGGAAGGTTGAAAGAAAGTTGGTCCAGGAATTATGGGGGTGAATTCCACGACGTAGCGCACGAAGTTTTAACGACGGAGGACGGCGGATTTTTGTTAGCTGGCTATTCAAATTCATTTGGACAGTACAGAAGAGATCAGGTTTTCGTGGTGAAAACAAATTCTAACGGTTATACCGAATGGCGAAGAGAAATAGGGGGTGAATTCACCGATAGAGCTTATGCGGCCGCAAATACAGAAGACGGAGGATATATACTCGCGGGCTCCACCACCTCCTATGGGGGGAGAGATAATCAAGATGCCTATCTGGTGAAAATAGATTCGGAAGGTGAAGTGGAATGGGAGAACAATTTTGGAGGAGATCATAATGAGATCGCCTATGATATTATCCAGACGAGTGATGAAGGATTCATCTTAGTAGGTTCTACTGTTACCTTTGGACATAGGGGTAGAGACTGGTGGATAGTTAGAACTGACTCCGAGGGTCAGAAACTATGGTCTCGATACTATGGCGGAGATCAAGATGAAACAGCTACATCCGTCGTGGAAACAAGTGATGGAAATTTTGTTGTGGGTGGACACACAGCGTCTTATGGCGATCCAGGGTATGGACTGTGGACGATAGAGATAGATGAAGACGAGATCGACCAGGATAAGGAAGAAGAGGAGATGACCGATAAAGAAGGGGTGAGCCTGAAAGAGTACCTGTTCAGTTTGGACCTTGCAGAATACGGTGAGTATCTGGAGAAAGGTCCTATCAACGAAACGTTGAGAGAAGAATTTGAGGTTGAAGGTCACGATGTTGAGGACGATGCCGAGCTTTCTGAAGAGGAAGAAAGATGGTTTATATCCAAAGATGGGAAGAAACTATTCAGAATAGAAATGGATTACGAGATGGACCTGATGAATGTCTACTTGGAAAAGCCGGTAGTATGGGAAACCAATATCGGTGGATTCTTGGATGATAAGATCCATGACCTCATTTTGACGGAAGACGGAGGGTTCGCTGCAACGGGCGAAACTAGATCTTATGCACAAAACGGCACTGATTTTTGGCTTGTCAAACTCGATCCTGCGGGCAGGGAAGAATGGAACGAATCTTACGGTGGAACTTATGTCGAGGTAGCCCATTCTCTGATCCAAACCGGGGAAGGGACTTACATGATGGCAGGATATGAAACCTCGTGGGGAGGTGTCCAAGAGGATGTATTCGTTGTAGAGGCCGATCAAAACGGAGAAGAATTGTTTAGGTACGAAACCGACGCTGAAAGAACGGATATAGCTTATTCTATAGTTCAGGTGGACGAGAAGTCTTTCGCAGTAGGGGGTACTACGAGATCCGTAGGTGCGGGGGGGTATAGTTTTTATTTGATCAAACTGGGAAGACCTACTGGATTTTTAAACATATGGTATGCGGCCTATACTGCTGTTGGGGTAATAGTCATTTATGCCTTGTGGAAGCTCTTCAAGAAGTACCGTTATAAGCTGAACTTCTGAGTTATATCCTTGGGGTCTATAGAACATCCTCAAAATACCTTTTTGTCTCCGAAAGAGAGGTACTTCAGGAAATAGAGGATCGGTAGTATCTCTATCCTTCCCATCCACATATTTATTATAAGCACCAATTTGGGTATTCGTTCCATTCCAACGCTGGTTATCCCTGAGGAAAGACCAACAGTTCCTATCGCGCTGGTCACTTCGTAAAACGAAGTTAAAATAGGATAATCATAGATAGCGAATACCAAGAAGCTAAGGAAAAGAACAAGAAAATAAAGGAGCACAAAGGTCGTTACGAACTGTAAAGTTTCGTGGTCTGCGAAATTTTTATGTATGTGCTTATATCCCTTTTTGAACTTCACGCTGTCCGGCATGACCATGTCCTTCGTTATCCAATAGATATTTTTTATCATGAGACCTGCCCTGTATGCCTTTATACCTCCGCCTGTAGAAGACGAATTAGCCCCGATCATCATAGCTACGATGATGAATAAAAGCGCCAATGGAGCCCACTGTAAGAATACAACCTGGGATGGAACCGTACTCCAACCGGTGGTTGTCAGGGCTGAAGTTATCATGAAAATGATATCAGACAGGTTTGCGTCTACACCTCCTTTAAAGGAAAACCACACGATCAAGGTGGAAATAAAGGATAAGAGGGTGATCCAGAACACCTTGGTTTCTATATCCGGGAGATATTCTTTGATATCACCGCTAAGTAGATGATAAAGCAAGACGAAGTTAGTCCCTCCTAATATCATAATGGGAATCGAGACAAGTGTGACGGGAAGGGAATGATATGCGCCCAAACTTGCGCTTCTAGTCGAGAAGCCTCCTGTACTGAGCCCCGCCATGGCGTGACAGACGCTGTCGAACAAACTGAGACCAGAAAATAAGAAAGCCACTGATCCTATTCCCAATAAAGCTAGATACAGCCCCGTGATTATCTTGAGCGTGTTGTTGAGTGAAGGTACTATCCGGTAGTGTTTCCCCGCTACCACGGCTAACTCACTGCTCATCTCCCAATTTTCAAGGGGTACTAAAACCACTATACCCATTATTATTATGCCCAGTCCTCCAAAGTACTGCATCATATGTCTCCATAGATTTATCGATTGAAGGAACAGATCAGCGTTGCCACCGATGGTCGACAGCCCGGTGGTGGTCCATCCTGAAATGGCTTCAAAATACGCATCGAGGTAAGTAGGAGCGGTATCGGTGAGATAGATGGGCAGTGCAGAGGGGAAGGATATCACGGGCCAAGCCAAGACCACTAGTCCTATAGCATGTTTTCTTTCAAAATTTGTGTTTTTGGGGGATAATCGGAAAAAGAGGCCCATACCTCCTGCCGTCAACACCCCGTAGATGAAAGGTCTATAGGCCGATACTTCTTGATACAGATAGCCAATAGCCAACGGGATCAACATGAGAACTGATACTAACAGCAGGAGAACTCCTAATTCCCTGAGCAACAGGAAATAATCTTCTTTGTGGTATATCCATTTCATATCATTTCAAGCCGTTTCAGGTGGTGTTCTGGTCATTATCTAAAGGGCTGAGATATATTTTCTATCTTCTCAAACGATTCCGAACCTCTTCTTCTTCTCGAACAGCTTTTTCACCTGCTTCACCGTTCCCATCCTAGCTATCACCGTGACTATATCTTCCGGTTTGAGTTGGGTATTTCCGTCCGGTATGACCGAGTTCTCGCCTCTCATTATATCCACGATGATCACACCTTTGGGTAGACCGGCGTTCTTTATCTTCTTGTGCGCTATAGGAGACTCCTGAGTCACTTTGAATTCCATCAACTGTGCCTCTTTGTCTCCTATGGTGAGCAAGGTTTTGGTTTCCCCGAGGGTGTTCTTTATCTGCATGGAGCTCGCTCTGGTGGTGCTCACCGTATTTTCTATCCCCAGCTGACTGAAGACCGCTTCGTTCTTGGGATTGTTGACCCTTCCTATGACCGTGGGGACTTTGAAGATCTGATCTGCTAGCTGGCACATGATGAGGTTTGATTTGTCGTCCCCCGTGACAGCGACAAGAGCGTCGGCCCTGTTCAGACCCGCATCTTTGAGATAATCTAGTTCCGTTCCATCTCCTTCGATGATCAAGGCGTCGAACTCTTTGGAGAGCTGTTCGGCCAACTCTCCGTTTTTTTCCATCAGTACCACGTCGTGTCCTTCAGGAAGGAGCAATTTGGCCAGATCCTTTCCGACCCGACCGCCACCAACTATAACCACATACATGACTACACCGCCTCTTTCTATACATTCTCCTATAATATGGTTTTCCATAAACATTTATATAAGAAGATTTTGGCTCTTATGGCATGATAGAGGTTCAAGGGAAAATTTATTTACTTTGATTTAGAATAGTTATCCAAATCTATTAAAAGTGTGCGGTCGAAGGCGGTCGAAATGAAGAGGTACAACGGACCCTATCTGACGAAAGAAGGTTTCATCCAAGCCGAGTTCTTGGTCGAAGAGAACGAGGTCAAAGAATACGAGAGCGGCGGTGATGGCGGTGAAGACGCCATAATCATACCAGCATTCTATAACTCCCATACTCATGTGGGGGATTCGGTCGTTAAGGAAGCCCCCACTGGGACCATAGAGGAGATAGTCGGCCCAGGGGGTATGAAAGAAGAGAGTCTTTCTACTTCATCGAAAGAAGAGATGATCTCCTTCATCTCTAGTTATTTAAAAATGGCTTCATCCCTTGGGGTGAGATATCTCTTCGATTTCCGTGAAGGAGGCATGAAAGGGCTTGAAGTATTACGGAGAGCGATGGAAAGGGTACAGAAAGACATCTACCCGATAATGATGTGCCGCCCAAGGAAGAGAGAGTACGACGAGGAGGAGTTGAAAGAGCTGCTGTCCCAGGCGGACGGAATGGGTCTGAGCGCCCATCGCGATTGGGACGAGACACAGATCGGTATGGTGGCGGAGACAGCTAAAAAGATGAGTAAGCCTCTCGCTATGCACTGCTCGGAGGACGTGAGAGAACCTCTAGAAAAGGTCCTGGGATTGGGAGTTCATCATCTCGTTCACATGGTTGAAGCCACTGAAGAAGACCTAGAACTGTGTGCTGAAGAAGAGGTACCGGTAGTTATATGTCCCAGGGCCAACATGTTCTTCGGTAAGATGCCGGACATCCCTAAGATGCTGGAATGTGGGGTCACGCTGTCTTTGGGCACTGATAACGCCATGATCAGCAGTCCGAACATGTTCAGAGAGATGGAGACCGCTTACAGGATAGGCATGCTGCAGGGCGAAGTTTCCCCGGAAGAGATACTGATGATGGCTACCTGGAATCCAAGGAGGTCGCTTAGCGAACGCTGCGTCAAAGATGAAAAGGATTCGTTACTCATCTTGAAACACAGAGAGGGCGATCCCGCATATAACCTGGTCAAAAATGCTGCTCCGAAAGATGTTATAGAGGTAGTGGATTGGTATTGACAATATGGAAGTAAATATGAAAATGGAAGTGATAGGATGAAAGAATATGAAAGGATAATAATCGCTACGGATGGATCTGAAGAGAATGAGATAGTGATCGATAGAGGGCTTTCTTTGGCGAGACTTGTAGGTGCAAGCGTCAAAGTACTCTTCGTGATAGATACGGGAGGATTATCTGGTATACCCCCGGATGAGCTGATAACCGCTTTGGAAGGGCATATGGAAGAGGAAGCTGAAAACGTTCTCGGTGATATCGAGCAGAGGACTGAAGAGATGGGTATCAAATTGGAGAAAAGTATAAAAAACGGCGACCCTTCTGAAGTGATAATCGATGAATCTGAGAAAAAAGATATCATCGTGATGGGGCATCACACCCGTTCCGGGCTCTCAAGGCTGTTCAGAGGGAGCACGGCACAGAAGGTTATAGAGAACGCGGAGTGCCCCGTGATGATCATAAGATTGGAGGACGAATGAACATGTCTGAAAATAAAAAGGTAAAAGATCTGATGACCTTAGACCCTATCGTGGCGGAGCTCCCCAATAACAGGAATTCAGTGATAAGAGACCTGGTCAAACATCAAGTGACTGGCATGCCCGTTGTCAAAGACGGCAAGCTCAAAGGGTTGGTCACCAGGATAGACTTTTTCAACTATCCCGACGAGGATCAATTGGCGCTTATCTACAGGAAGAATCAACCCACCGTTTTCCCCGACGATCCTGTTAAAAAAGCTGCCGAGCTCTTTTTAGAGAACGACACCCATTATCTGCCGGTTAAAGATGAGAACGAAGCCTGTGTTGGGATCCTGACCACCGCCGATATGCTGCCGTACATAGAAGAGCAGGGTATCCAAACACCGATAGAAGAAATCATCCAGAGAAAATGTATACCTATATATGAGAAAACACCGATCAAAGTCACGCTTCAGATGATGTATCTGACCAGCATCTACTCCTTCCCGGTGGTGGATAAAGATACCACTCTTACGGGCATAGTCACCGATAGAGACCTGTTCGATCTGACCGAGATAAACGAAGGCACGGCGAAATCGGAGTTGGGCTTGGAAGAGGACGAGGACAGCTGGTCGTGGCAGGGCATAAAGAACATCGTGAACCTTTATTACGAGGAATCGAAGGTGGAATTACCCGATCTAACCGTGGACGAGGTGATGGTAGAAGATCCCTTGTCCGTTTACCATCAGACGGAGATTTCTGAAGCTGCTAAGCTGATGAAAGAGAACGATTTCGGTCAGCTGCCCGTGGTGGATGAACTGGATAACTTGGAAAAGATGCTCTACGAGCTGGACATTATACGAGCCATCGTATGATTGGTATTTAAAAAGTCAACGGAGATTTCAAAGTTGAGGTTGTACTTATGACGAAAAGAGAAGAACTGGAGTCGATGTGTAAAAGAAGAGGTTTTATCTGGCAGTCCGCAGAGATATACGGGGGCGAAGCCGGATTTTACGACTACGGCCATCTCGGTGCTCGATTGTTAGATAACTGGAAGAACGAATGGAAAGACTTCTTTCTTGGGTTGGATGAAAATTATCACGAGATCCACACCCCTAGTATCCATCCTTATAGAGTGTTGAAAGCTTCGGGACACGTCGATCATTTTTCTGATGTGATGGTCAGCTGTGAAAGATGCGGATCCTCTTTTAGAGGAGATCAACTCGTCGAAGATGAGATCGGAGAGACCGCCGAGGGGATGAGCAAAGAAGAGATAGGCGAGAAGATAAGGGAACTGGGTCTTTCGTGTCAAGACTGCGGAGGCAACTTTTCCGAACCTCAAGATTTCAACATGATGTTCGACGTCGAGCTAGGCCCCACTGGAGATAAGATCGGTTTTCTCCGACCGGAGACGGCACAGAGCGCGTACCTCAATTTTAGGAGGGAATTCAGGGCCCTGCGTAAAAAGATGCCCTTTGGACTGGCCACGATCGGACCAGCGTTCAGGAACGAGATCTCTCCCAGGAAGGGCGTCTATAGGATGAGAGAATTCCAGCAGGCCGAACTTCAGATATTCTTCGTGCCAGAGATACATGGTCAGATTTTCACTGAAAAATTTGAGAAGATAAAAGATATGGGAGTCAGGGTGAAAAGAGCCGAGGATGGAGAGACAAAAGAAGTTACGTTGGGCGAGATCGACGATCTTCCTCCTTTTTATCTTTACCACCTGGGAAAGATGTATGACTTCACCACCCGAGTGATGGGTCTTGATCCTGAAGATGTGAGGTTCAGAGAGCTCTCCGAGAGCGAGAAAGCGTTTTACAACAAGATACACTTCGATTTAGAGGTGGATTTTGACACCATAGGCGGCTGGAAAGAGATATCGGGCCTTCACTACAGGACCGATCACGACCTGAAGCAGCACCAAGAGGGCTCTAACACCAAACTCTCTATCCCTACTGACGAAGGCAGGAAGATACCACATGTGGTGGAATTATCCTTCGGTGTGGATCGAAATATATGGGCCCTTTTAGATAAAGGGTACCATGAGGGGGACGATAGGGCATGGTTGGACCTGCCGGGTAAGTTGACCCCCAGACAGGTGGCCGTTTTCCCTCTGGTCAGGAAAGACGGCCTGCCCGAAAGATCGAGAGAAGTGTATGATAAGTTGAGTGGAGAGTTCAGGACCCATTGGGAGAAGAGCGGCTCCATAGGTAAAAGGTACGCGAGGAACGACGAGGTTGGAACGAGGTACTGCATAACGATAGATTACGATACCATGGAGGACGATTCAGTGACGATCCGAGACGTGGAAAGTACGGAACAGATAAGGGTCTCCATAGAAGAGGCCGATAGTATCCTCAGAAAATTGATAGACGGGGAGAAAACGTTCCAAAGTTATCTAGAAAGATAAGATATGAGAAAAAAGATCAAGAAGCTTTTTCCTTTATAGATTCCAGTTCGCTGATCACGTTCCATATGAGCGTTCTGCCGTGTAAGGGGATATTCGGGTCATCCGCCAGGTCTTCAAGTTTGAATATCGATGATGCTATCCTGACGTCCAGCTCATCGTCCGATTCGAGAAGCATCTCACTGCACTCTTCAGCGCCCTCTCTGATGTTCCTCGGTATGGAGTCATCTTCCATTATATTTTCCATCTTGCTGCAAACTCTTTCCAATTCTTCGTCCACATCGCTCATCGTATGCACCTCATCCATCTTCTTCTTTGTTTTTCTAATTTCAGTCTTAATATCTATCACTTCGCTCACATCGGCTCTCAAATTTAGAGTACTAGCACGAATAGTATAAGAAATAACCTCGATTTCTGTTGGTTATTGGAGGATAGTGATTAATATACCTTTCGACTTCCTTATTTGAGATAGGAAGAAACATCTTAGATTAAAAACCTTCGGTCTATAGAGAGTAAGGGTAAAGAAAGATAAGAGGGGGTATTACCCCCTCGCCCTCAAGCGAATCCTGGATAGGATTCTCAAATATACGAAGGATGCCCCGAATCAGTTTTACTCATCATAGCGCGTATCGCAGCCGTATTTTCGGTAAACTTCTTTCCAGCTGTAGTGATCGTCTTCTTCTTTCATTTTAATCACGTTCTATACACTTTGTTCCTTATTTAAAAAGGTGAAATCAGGGGAGGGGTGCCCGAAAGTTGATTTAATAAAGGACCGTTTACTATGCCTGGGTATGTACGGTGGAGTCGATCTTGCGGCGAAAGTAGAGAATGAGACCGGTGTTTGCGTTTTAGATAGTGATCGAATTAATAGTATACGGACCGTTTTTGAAGATGAGAGCATCATACATTTGGTGAAAGGCTGTTCCGTGATAGCCGTCGATGCACCCCTCACTGACACTCGAAAACCTTTCAGAGAAGCCGAGAGAGAATTGATGAGCGAGTTTGGAGGCATGCTGCCTTTGAATACATCCGGTATGAAAAAACTGTGTGAAAGAGCCGTGATGCTGAAAGGAGTTTTAGAGAGTGAAACTGATGGTATCGTTATCGAAACTTACCCTAGAGCCGTCGAGAAAGCTATGGATGTAGAGGAGGAAGAAATCGATTTCGAGAGCGGCCACGAGTATGACGCTTATCTGTGTGCTCTGACCGCTAAAAATTATGACGAGGGTCGGTATGAACGCTACGGTAAAAGTGGAGAGACTATCGTGATACCGTCAAGAGAGAAATAGGGTGAAGTACATATAGATTTGCTGCTATGTAGGTAAGAAAGATGGAGAGGACTATCGATGGAGTATAGAGGATATGGGGATGAAGACGAGAAGATCTCGGAGTTGGGCATGGGCTGCTATGCCTTGAGTGGAGTCTATGGCGAAGTGGATAGAGAGCGGTACAAGAAAACCCTCGTCCACGCTGGGGATCTGGGCATCAATTTTTTTGATACCGCTGAGGCCTACGGTGATGAAGCTGAAAAGATATTGGGCGAAGTTATCGAACCCTTCAGGGATGAAGTCGTGCTGTCGACGAAGATAGGAGTATCACCGGAGAGCGATGAACCTCCACTCAGCCATCGCAGTGTAAAGGCATCCTGCGAAAGGAGCTTGGAAAGATTAGGAACGGATCATATAGATATCTATTTTGTCCATTTTGACGATCCTGGAACTGAGGTTGAAGAAACGATAGGGGCTCTGGAGGAACTGAAAGATGAGGGGAAGATAGCACATTACGGGGTGAGCCATCTTCCTCTTGAAAGAGTTAAGGAATACCTGGAAAAAGGTGATGTTTCATTCTGCATGATGGAATTGAGCGCTGCTGCGCGGGAGAGCAGGAAGAGACTGCTGCCTTTGTGTCGAGAACACAGTGTAAAGGCTTTAGCCTTCAGCGTTACGGGCAGGGGGATACTGACCGGTAAGATAGATAAAACCGAAAGATTTGAACCCGGTGATATCAGGAACATGGACCCTTTGTTCAAAAAGGAAAGATTCAGATCGGCGCTCCGCGTGACCGAAAAGTTGAAAGAGCTCGGGGAAAAGTACGAGAAGACGCCCGTTCAGGTTGCGATAAACTGGGTGCTTTCGCAGGAAGGCGTGATAAGTGCACTCACAGGTCCCTCTTCTAAAGAACATATGAAAGAGAACGCCGGAGCTTCAGGTTGGACGTTGGAAGACGAGGACCTAGAAGAGTTGGAATCGTTCCTGGAAAGAGAGGACGATATGCTCGAAAAAAGAGAAAAAGAGATAATACGGGATGTCTTGAGCGGCGAACCATCGGGAGATCTCGAAGAAAATTTCAACGACCTAGTTTATGTGATGGAAGTTTCCAGTGGTAGAGGCATAGTGGAGGAAAGAAAGATAGAGCCTCTCTTCCATGAGCTTTTTACACTTCAAAAGGAGGGAGGATTGGACCATTCTAAGATAAAAGAGGTACAGGAGGGATTGAGAGCACTCGTAGACTTATGAATCCTTCAACCCACTTCTTCTACCGGTACAAGGACCTGCAGTTCTGACTCCTCTAAATTCTCTACACCTTTGAATCGCTCTTCATGAAAACACTGTACATGGAACAAAGTGTCTTCAAACGATCTGATCCAGTAACCATCCTTTTCAGGGAACCAACCCTGCAGTATGTCCTCTTCCCAGGTCTTTATCTCCTTTCCCCGTAGTTTGAAAGAGATATACTTGCTTGACGGAAGGACTTTACCCGAGAGTTCCAGCGGGAGTTCATCTAGATCTTCGACCTCTACACCGACGAATATCTGTAGTTTTCCTTCCTCTTCCAGTTCTTCTCGATCCCATAACTGTATCTCGTATGAGAGTTCTGGATCTACCACTTTTTTCTCGATGGAGTCCCATTCCTCTCTGCAGAACTCGGCGAATCTAGACCAGAGCTCATCTATGTGCTGTTCTATGGATGTACCTTCTTCCTTTATCGCTCCATGATACTGGAGTCCTGCAAGATACATCTTCTCCTTTTTTACCAGTTCATGTTCCATCCTGATCGACCTGTAAAAGCAATACTTCATTTCTTAATAACATTTTTTGATAGAAGGCGCTGATTTACTATCAAAAGAAATAATAAGTACGGATTTATAGAGCGGACCGTCACGAGCACCGAAGTTAAGGAGGAAAAAGATGGAATTGGAAGAAGTCTCGGAGATAGGAAGATCTCTGATAGATGAAGTGAGTAAGGCTATAGTAGGCAAAAGATCGGTACTTCAAAAGACGTTGCTGGGTATATTAGCTAATGGGAATATACTCTTTGAGGATTATCCCGGCCTCGCTAAAACTATGCTGTCTAACTGTTTTTCCCAAACCTTAGGATGCGATTTCAAGAGGATACAGTTCACCCCTGACCTTTTACCGGCTGATATAACCGGTTCGTTCATCTATGATAAAAATACGGGAGACTTCAAGATGAGGAAAGGCCCCATATTCACGAATATCCTTCTCGCAGACGAGGTGAACAGGGCGCCGCCAAAAACTCAAGCTGCGCTGTTAGAGGCGATGCAGGAAAAACAGACCACCATAGAGGGTGAAACTCATAAGCTCGAAGATCCTTTCATAGTCATAGCGACCCAGAACCCTATAGAGTACGAGGGGACTTATCCTTTACCCGAGGCGCAGGTCGATAGGTTTCTACTCCGGTTAGATGTTGGCTACCCCTCCGCTAAAGACGAGGTCGAGATACTCAGGAGGAGGAAAGAGAGGAAAACGGACGAGATAGAACTCGAAAAGTTAGCCAATCCCAAAACACTGATAGAGATGCAGAACAAGATCGAAGACGTCCATCTCGACGACGACATCAAAAGGTACATAGTCAATATAGTGCAGAAGACCAGGAAGCATAAAGACGTCGAAGTGGGTTCCAGTCCTAGAGGCAGCTTGGCCCTCATGAAACTCTCCATGGCGAACGCCGCTTTGAGAGGAAGAGATTACGTGGTCCCCGACGACGTGAAGTTCATAACCAACGAGGCTCTTTCTCACCGCTTAGTGCTGAAACCGGGCCCTGCTATAAAAGGCGTCAAAGAGGAAGAGATAGTAGAGAAAACGTTGAAAGAGGTACCCGTGCCCAAGATAGAGTGACGTTTTATATTTAGAAAGACGCCGTCGGGCGGATTTGAACCGCCAACCGCTCGGTTAACAGCCGAGTGCTCTGCCTATTAAGCTACGACGGCAAAGGAAATTTAACACTTGAACCAAGCGTCGTGAATATCCCTTAGAAGGGTATCATATTAAATTTTTTTTATCGACTCGACTCTGTAGGAAGAACACCTATCTCCCAGAAACGGTATCGATCAGTTCTTCCAGGGTAGCTTTCATCTCATTGAGGTCATCCAGTAAAACTTTTTCGAACTTCTCGTGCTTTTCCGTAAGCTTGGCTCCGACCGCTGTGGGTTCGATTATCTGTTCTCTCTCCAGCAGCCTCAGAGAATACCTTACTTTATGTTCTTCTATCCCCAACTCTTCGCTCAACTTCTTTATCCCGATCGGTTGTTTTTTCTTTATGATGGAAAGTATCTTGATGGTCCTTTCTAACAATCTCATCTCGGATCCGATCTCATCAGTGACTGAGTCTTCGACCATACTATACCTTTACCTCGCTGAAAAAGGACTACTTCATCGTATTTAAAACAAATGGTGAACGAGAAAAAGATCTCTCATTTTTCCTCCAACCTTTCGATCCGCTCAAAGATTTCCTGTATCCTGCTTTTCGTTAAACCGATCAGGGGTCGAAGTATCAATGCTTTTCTGTCTATCTTTGAGAAATCGTTCAAGGTTTGGCCTAAAACGATCCCATGGACCTCATTCGGGAGGTCTGAATCTATCATCTCCCTCAGATCTTCCACTCGCCTTTCTTTCAGGTTGGGGTCCCATCTATCCAGCTTTTTCACCCACTTCGAACCGGGGTGGTAAACAAAGGGTCTAGCACCTCTTTTCATCATCAGCCAAGTGGCAACGAGATCGTTTTTATCTTCCACGTAGGCAGCCACTTTGCCCTGAGAACTCAGAGGAAGGCCGCCTGGAGCTTCTTGGACCCCGGTAAAGAGGTAAGCGGTGGAATGCCTTATCTCCACGTAGAATTCATGATCGGGATCGTCCAGATCCACTTCGAGGTCAGGATTTTCCTCCAAAATCACATCACCAAGCTCGCTTTCGACCTCTTGACTGTTATAGTCCTGTTCTCCCACCCGGCGGGCTCTGACTGCAAAAGTGCCAGAAATTTTCTCAGCAAATTTTCTCCCTTCTCTTTTCATCTCTTCGAGCTCTGCATCCACCTCTTTAGCTCTGCTGTAAGAGACCAAGCCGAATATCCTGGAGAACAAGTAGGAGTTCTTTTCCCGGGCGTAGGCGAATATCCTGCCGCGCCCTCTCCTTTCCGTGATCACCTCCTCTTCTTTAGAAAGAAAAGTACGTTCTATGTTCTGCATCAGTATGTCTTCGAAGTGTTTCCTCACGTTGGGACTTTTGGTCCCTATCTCGCCGTATCTGAGGAGGTGAAGCTGCAGTTCGCCCATGATTATCGCTGGAGTAGATCTTCTAGGTTGTCTATGAATATATTCCTTTTCTTTTTTTCCGTGATATCGGCGGCTTTGACAACGGTCTTCTGAACTTCGTAATTCAGGTAGGGGTGATCGGACCCGAAGACGAGTTTATCGGGGATCTTTTCTACAGCGTGCTCCAACATGTAGACCCTCGTTCCAGAAGTGTCCACAAAAACGTTATCGTGGTCCTCGGCCACCGAGATGCATCCTTCGTTCAGATGTGCAAGGATCATCTTCATGTCGGACCGTTCTTCGAGTACGGTCTTCCAGTACCCAGGTGTAGAGAACCCGTCTCCCGTGTGGGGTAAAAGTATCAGGTCGTTCTCATATACGGTCTCGAACACTTTTTCAAAGTTGGGATGATCTGGTCGGAAAGTTTCAACATAGGGATGAAGTTTTATCCCTTCCATGCCCATCTCACTGCACCTTTCGACTTCGGAGACAGCTTCTTCACCTCTTCTAGGGTCTACCCTTCCGAAACCTATCAACCTGTCGGGAAAGTCATCCACGGCTTCAGAGATCTGATCGTTCATCTCGGGGTATTTATCACCCACACAGGGGTTCGCGAAGACGATGGCCTTTTCGATGCCGTGCTCGTCCATACTTTCTATGATTTCCTCGGCACCCACTGAAGGTTCGAGATACGGCAGCCACTCGCCTGAAGGACCCAGGTGAACGTGCGCATCCAGTATTTTTTCTTCGACTTCTTTCATCTACCATCCCTCCTCATGTATCAATTTATCCGTATCTATCTTTGGCGGTTCGTCAGGTACTCTAGCAGGATGCCCTATAGGCACGAGAGCTATGGGTCTGACCCCTTTGGGTATATCCAGCTGTTCTTTCACTTTTCCCTCGTCAAAGGCACCGATCCAAACTGAGCCATAGCCCTTATCCACCACAGCTAAAAGCATGTTTTGTACAGCGGCTGTGGCATCCTGTATGGAGTAAAGTTTTCTCCCCCTATCGCCATATCTTTCCGCCGACCTCTCTTTATTGGCACAAACGACCACGACCCACTGCGCATCAGCTATGAAAGACTGGCCGTAGGCGTTCTTTGCCAGTTTACTCTTTTCCTCTTCATCTTCCACCCGGATGAAATCCCTAGCCTGTTTATTTCCCGCTGAGGGCGCCATGTGTCCGATCTCGATGATCTCTTTGATATCCTTTTCAGGTATATCTTCATCTTTGAAAGAACGTACGCTTCTTCTCTTTTCCGCAACCTCTTTGAATTCCATACTGATCACTCCAATCGGGCTATTTTATCCGTAAATTCTGCCATCCATTCTCCATAATATCTGCACTGCTTGATCTCTCTCTCATCTGGATCACCTATGACCACGGGTCCGTAGTGGTCATCTTGAGGCATCCCTTTCACGATCATCCCGTGGACCAGCAGTGCTTCTAGAAGTGCCATTACCGTGGTTTCGTTACCTCCCGCGGGGTTAGCACTGGATGAGAAGGCGCCGCCGACCATCCCGTCGAGTTTGCCGTGATGGGTTATGCTCTCATCTATGAACTTTTTGATCTCCCCGCTGGGCAGTCCATAGTACGTAGGAGACCCTATTATGAGACCGTCGAAGTCTGTAAGGGTTTCAACGTTTATGTCTCCTACTTTCCTCATCTCTACATCTATATCGACCTCGCTGTCATCTACCCCTTCTAATATCTTCTCAGCCATCTTCTCTGTGGTTCCACTTTTTGAATAGTAACATATCAGCATCCGGGTCATGTTATCGGTACTCCATGTCTTCAAACTTCTATAAAATTTTTGATGTTAAAAAACCAAATCTTTTTATATTCTACCTATATCTTATCTTGTAATGAGAGACCTTTGAAGCACTCTACGACCATAGGTTAAGGTGTTAGAAAATGAAGATAAAAAGGATAGGCGTTCTTTTGCTCTCTTTTTTTGTGATATCTGGACTGTTGATCTCTTCCGTTACTGTTCCGTATAGTTCTAAATCAATGGGCGGAGGCTCCGACTTTTCGGTAGAAGGATCGGAAATGCAGGAATACGAGATACGGATAATGAGACCTTTATTAAGCGTTCCTGAGATCCAGGAGAGAGGTCAGTCGATAGATATATGGGTGAGGAATCCTGCCGCCGATGAAAATACGACATGGGAAGCTGTACTGTTCAAAGAATATACTGCAGATCATACCGAGGAATACGAATTGGATATAATGGATCTAGAGGAGGCAGAAGACAAGCCGGGGGAACACAACTGGTATCTCACCGTAGAGATACCTGAAGAAGCAAGAGATGAACTCTACGACCTTGAGTTGAGCGATGGGGAGGAAAGCGCTGTCAGCATCCATTCCGTGAAGGTGGTAGAAGATATAGATGACCGCTTCGATTTTGTACAGGTCACTGATACGCATCTTGGATATGTGGATGATGGTGAACCTAAAGCTCTACAGCGCATAAAAAGATTTATCGAAGAGATGAACCTGATCCGACCGGATTTTATCATCATGACTGGTGACGCATCAGATAAAGAGCCGCTCTGGTGGTCGGACCAGAATCCTCACCCCAGCGAGCAGGATGAGAAGTTTTATGACATCATTCAGGACTTAGAGGTACCTATATATACTGAATCTGGAAACCACGATCATTCCTATACCAACGATGACGACCCGGATTATAACATCCAATCGTACAGGAAATGGATCAATCCTCATCTTAATTATACGTTCACTTATGGAGACGAATATCACTTCACGATGCAGAATTCGGGCAAGTACGTCAGTCTCACTAATTCCGACGGTGAGATGACCATGGAGAACGTCACGTGGATGGAGAACGTTTTGGATGAAAATATGAACAAAACGATGCGGTTCGTATGTCAGCATCATCCTGTTTATCCGGATACCATAGATGACGATGGTGTAAGAGACGCCTTCCGTCAAGCGGTCGTCGATCATGATGTAGAGATGGTCTTTGCAGGCCATACTCATGAATCTACGATATATGATAGCCAAGGTAATGCGACACCAGACGATCCGACCGAGGGAGAGACACCTCTGCATGTAACTACCGGCGATCTCGTGAAAAGTGCGGTAGAATACCGGTACGTCCAGATAAATGGAAGTGAGGTGGAATCTTTGACTTATGACACCACCGGCGATGGAGAACGAGATCCAGTGGCTGCCATGCCGTTGGGACAGATCGGTTTGGATTATTCTCCTCCGAACGACGGGACCAACTCTGAAGTCGTGGCCACCATAGAAAATAACCTTTACGAGAATTTCAGCGGAGCATTTATCGACTTCACGGTACCCGCACACAGGCCTGGTTTTGAATACAAGGTGGAGAACGGCACGGTGTTCGAAGAGATAGATGCCGGTGAAGAGAAGATATTCTATGTCAACACGGATGTGGAGAAAGCCGCTGCGAAACAGGTCACTATTAAAAAAGAACAATTCATAGAGACCCTTCCTCCCACTGACCTCGGGATTACCGAGGCTACGATAAATGGCTGGTTGCCCGATGTGGGGGCGGAAGTGGAAACCTTCTTTAGATTCAGAGAGGAGGGGGAGGGGAATTGGAGCGAGGTTGCTTTGGGAGCGAAGGCCGGTCCTGAAAATCTATCATATGATCTTTCCAGTTTGGATCCACTTCAAAAATACGAATTCAAAGCCGGTATAGAAGTCGGTGAAGGCGCAGATGAAAGAGAGATAACGGGCGAGACCTTGAGTTTTGTTCCTGCCGACCTTTCCCGGACCGTCCAAGTGAAAGATGAGTGGCAGACCAACGAAAGCATGAATGGTCTACAGACCGAGTGGAACGATCTGGTGCTGCAGATGGAGGACCAGGAAGAAAGCTTTAAATTTAGGGGCGAGAGGGAAGTTTATCCCGTGGAAAATTACACTCACATGGAAGTCGAAATGTTAGGTGCCGGTGGCGGTGGCGCAGTCAATGGTGGTGACTGGAGCGGCGGAAGGGGTGGTGACGGAGGAAAAATGGAAGGGGTCTTTGATGTTTCAGAGTTCAGCGAACTGCACATCTACGTGGGTGAGGGCGGTCAAACTGGAGACGGATCTTCCACGACCCCTAACCCAGGAGGTTGGGGGGCTTCTCATGGGGGTGCAACTCTAGGGGAGACCTTCAGTTATGGCTCACCCCATGCCGGGGCCGGAGGGGGTTCTACGGAGATCATAGGGGTCACTTCTAACGGTACAAAAGTTTGGTTAGCTGCCGCAGATGCTGGTGGTGGAGGCGGAGAGACTGAAGAGTTAACCTTTGCCGGTGATACAGACGTAGGTGGGGGCGGAGGAGGAGCCGGGGGCTTGGGCGGTAAAACAAGCACCGGTGATGCCGATGGGGATGATGCAGAAACTACTGAGGAAGGAAGTACCCCAAGAGATAGTAACGGCACAGGAGGAGACGGTGGGGGCGCTGATCGAGATGTTCCTATAGGTTGGCCGGGAGACTCTGGCGGATATGATTACAACGATGATTATCTGCTGGATTTGTGGGATGCTGAGGTCGGAGGATATACTGGCTCAGGAGGGAAAACTAATTACAACAATGGGGAGTACGATCCCTACAGGGACGGTGAGAACGGAGAGATCCAGGCTAATTTTATCGATCTCGGCACTGTAGAGGGCGAGAGGATCTCCGAACCTTTGGTCCTGGGTGATCTAGAGCGCATAGAGGAGA
>JBKHKA010000023.1:0-27901 GCA_046537845.1 Candidatus Aenigmatarchaeota archaeon | reverse complement strand
TTTGATTTGTGAGCGTTAGGAACTTGTTCCTAACAGATTCCCGCCAGTGGCTCTTTTATCTGTTTTAGAATAGATTGCGGGTTCACGAACAAATCTTTGATTTGTGAGTTGTTGGAAATCCTTTTTGGTTTTCCGACTTACGAACAAATCTTTGATTTGTGAGCGTTAGGAACTTGTTCCTAACAGATTCCCGCCAGTGGCTCTTCTTTTTTCTTTTTAAAGGAAATCCACGTATACTTGGAACCGATCACTTTGAGTAGTCTGGGATCTCTGAAGGTGTCTCCTCAATTTTCTCTACTCCTTCTCCATACCAGAATCTAGCTATGTGCTCCATCCGAACACACATCTTTTCCAGATTGACTTTCACCCATTCCGCATATCCTACCTTGTCTCCTTCTTCAACCGACTCTTCCACATCTCTTATCTTGACACCTTTTTTCCAGACATCGGTCAGCGAAGTATCTCGCCAGTTTATTTCATCAGCACAGGCCTGATATACTTCTTCCAGAAGTAAGGCCTCATCGTCGAATTCCATTAATTTCCCTAAGAACGCTATTCCATCGTCCGTCACTACAAGAATCCTTCTTCCCTCTAATTCCTTTAACTCATCCTCTATCAAATCACTTGCCATGGTCTCATCCTTTCTTTTCCAATAATACCATATATATAAAACCAGCGGAAGAAGGTTTCTAACCTCTTCTCTTTATTACATTCCTAAACTAGATATAACTCTTACTTATTTGCAGCTAATATGTCTCCGAAAGAACCCGTAGTTTTAGATTCTGAGAGTGTTGAGATAGAAAAGGTGGACCGAGGTGAAGGAGTTTTCATACAACGGTTGATCGTGGCCGAAGAGGGCGCAAAAAACTGCTTCATGAGAAGATTTACTATAAAACCAGGGGGTTCGATGCCTCTTCACCAACATGATAAGACAGACCACGTGCAGTATGTTTTAGAAGGGAAGATGAAAGTGATCTTGGGCGAAGAAACCCACCTTGCAAAGAAGGGAAATTCCCTTTACATCCCTGCAGGGTTGAAACATTCCTACGAGAACCCGTTCGAAGTAGATGTGGTATTCATATGTGTAGTTCCAGCTGGTGATATCAAAACTGAGATCATGGAATGAAGAAAGGATAGCCACACTCAACTTTTCTTCCTGAGATGGACCACATCTCCGGCGACCACTTTTTTACCATCTTCGAGTACTAGCCTGCCGTTCTCATCTACATCCTTCACTAGGCCTTTTAATGTTCCTTTACCCGTATCTATCTTAACCTGAGACCCTATGGTAGAACAATATCCTCTGTAAGCCTCCAAGACTTCTTGAGAATCTTCGAACGAATAAAATCGGTGGAGTATACCTTTCATTATTTCATCCTTAGAAAGAGTCCGATCCAGTAAAAAATTCAGGCAAGTACTATCTTCAACTGGAGCGGTTTTCACGTTCAAACCTATCCCTACGACTGCTCTTTCACCCGTACTCTCAACCAATATCCCACACACTTTTTTACCCCTTAACAGGACATCGTTGGGCCATTTTAACGCTGGGGAAGAACCAAGGCCTTCTAGAGTTCGAGCAACAGCTACCGATGCTTTCAGCGGCAAAAGTCTTTCCCGCTCAACACCTATTGAAAAATAAAGACTCCCAGGAGGAGATCTCCATAAACGATCTTTTCTGCCTCTACCGGCACTCTGTTCTCCAGCCACCACTACAAAATCCTCATCCTCCTTTCCTATGAGATCTTTCGCAACTTTGTTAGTTGACCGGACTTTATCGAACCTGTAGATCTTTATCTAGTCCACCTCCAGAAATGTTTTAGATAAAGCCATCATCCAACTAACCCTATCAATATACCCGCGGCGGTGGCGGAACCTATCACTCCTGCCACGTTAGGGCCCATAGCATGCATCAAAAGGTGACTGCCCGCATCTTCCTTCTGTCCCATCTTCTGGACCACCCTAGAAGCCATCGGGACCGCAGAAACTCCGGCGGCACCTATCATGGGGTTTATTTTACCTTTAGATAGTTTATAGTAGATCTGGCCGAACAAAGTTCCGCCTGCGGTAGCGGTGGCGAAAGCAAACACCCCCAAAAGGAGTATCTTCAAAGTTTCTAACTGGATGAAGGTGTTACCGGTCATGAGAAAACCGACCCCGAGTCCAAGCAGAATTGTTGCTATGTTCATCAATGCATTCCCACCAGTATCTGATAACCTGTCCATGACACCAGAAACCTGGAAAAGATTTCCCAACATCAGCATACCTATGAGCGGCAGAGCTGAAGGAACTATGAGACCAACTATGATAGTGACCCCAATCGGGAAGACTATCTGTTCGAGTTTGCTAACCTCTCTCATCTTCCCCATCCGGACTTTCCTCTGTTTTTCAGTGGTAAGTGCCTTGATTATAGGAGGTTGGATTATCGGCACTAAAGCCATGTAGGAATAAGCGGAAACGGTGACAGCAGCTATTATCTCGGGTCGGTTTTTTACCAACTGAGTTGCGGTGTAGATCGCCGTGGGTCCGTCAGCCCCTCCTATGATCCCTATGGACGCGGCGGCACTGAGATCAAAACCCATTATCACCGCTAAACCTAGAGCCAAAAATATACCTACCTGGGCGGCTGCTCCGAGTAAGAAGGTTTTAGGGTTCGCTAGGAGTGGAGAAAAATCGGTCATGGTGCCTATCCCCAAGAATATGATCAGAGGTATTATGCCTGTAGATATGAGTTCTTTATACACTATCTGCAGGAGTCCAGTCTCACCAGTGATACCGGTCAGGGGTAGATTGGCTAGGATGACCGCAAAACCGATAGGACCTAACAAGAGCGGTTCCATCTTTTTGGCGATCCCGAGATAGATCAACAGCAATCCGATAGCCAACATGGTGATCTGCTGCCAACTTATCGCAAATAGACCTATCTCGAACATCTAATACCGCCCCCTCGATTGGATCGCAGCCGCTATGGCCGCTATTTTCTCTTCTTCGTCCTCTTCCTTCTCAATGAAGAATTTGTTTATTATCCATCCGAAAAAATAGGTGCTCAAAGTGAGTATACCCAAAGTGATGAACACCACGCTGATACCTATAACTATGACTTCTAAAGGCGTCATGTTTATCCTACCATGGTCGCGATAAGATCGTTCTCTTCTACGTCCTGGCCCTTCTTGACGTGTACCTCTTTTATAGTTCCGCTCTTCGGAGCCGCGACATCGTTCTCCATCTTCATGGCTTCGAGTATAGCTATCGGCTCTCCTTTCTTGACTTTATCACCAGGACCAACCTTTATATCCAGTATCGTTCCAAGCATGGGAGCCTCTATATCGAGCTCTTCGCCGCTCGGGGTTTCGCTCTTTTCTGAGATTCTGCTCTCATCTTTCTCTTTCGATGATCGATCGCCTTCTGGGAACAATACTGATATCCGATAATCTTTGCCGTCGACCCTGATCTTCTCCTCGCTCTCCATCCTCACCTTGTAGTTCTTGCCGTCTACTCTGACTTTGCCTTCGAAGGGGTAATCGATCCCGCTTGGTCTTTCTTCGATCTCTTTCTTTTTTTCTTGAGGTCCTTCTAGGGGGAGTTCATCCGAGGTGAACTCGGCTTCCACCTCTCCTTTGAGGAACTTCAGGCCTATATCAGGATAGATAGCATATGTGAGCACATCTTCTGGTTTGGCCAAAAGCCCCATGTCTTCCAATTCGTCCTTCTTCTTATTGAATTGAGGCTCCAACAGACTAGCGGGTCTCTCATCGATGACCTCATCTTCCCAATCCGGTCCCAATATCTTTTGATACACCTCCTCCGATATCTCTCCCGGCGGCCTGCCGTACATACCTCTGAAATAATTTTTCGTATCGTTCGTTATCTTCTCGTATCTGCCGAACTTGACGTTCATCACCGCTTGGACCCCGACGACCTGGGAACTAGGGGTCACCAATGGAGGATAACCGAAATCTTTTCGCACCCTTGGGACCTCCTTCAAGACTTCCTCGTACTTATCCGCGGCACCCTGTTTTTCGAGTTGATTAACCAGATTAGAGAGCATACCCCCCGGGATCTGATGGACCGTCACAGAGGGGTCCATTCTCAAAGCCTGGTCACGGTGCAGATGCCTATATTTTTCCCATATACCTTCAAAATATTCCCGTATATCCATCAAGAGGCCCATATCGTAACCAGTCTCGTATTCTGTATCCTGTAAAGCCGCCGTGACCGATTCCGTAGGCGGTTGACCAGTAGCTCCAGTTAAAGATGATATAGAAGTATCTAGAACGTCGACACCAGCCTCACACGCTTTCATATACGCCATGCCGGTCATGCCCGAAGTGTTATGGCTGTGTAAATCTATCGGGATCCCGATCCCAGCTTCTTTACAACCCTTGATAATATCATATGCTCTAGTGGGTGAGATCATCCCGGCCATATCCTTTATGCACAACGAATCGCAGCCCATCCTTTCCAGTTTTTTGAATTTTTCTACGTACTTTTCAACGGTATGTATAGGTGAGATGGTGTAACAAAGAGACCCCTGAACGTGCGCCCCCTCTTCTTTAGCCTTTTCTATCGGCACCTTCATATTTCTAAGATCGTTCAAAGCATCAAATATTCTGAAACTTTCACATCCATTCTTATACGCATAATGGATGAATTTTTTTACTATATCGTCGGGATAATTACTGTAAGCCACTATATTCATGGCTCTTTCCAGCATCTGGACTCTAGTATTAGGTAGAGCATCACTCAGCTTGTTCAGTCTTTCCCAAGGATCCTCATCCAAGTATCGGATACAGGCGTCGAACGTTGCTCCACCCCATATCTCCATGGAATCGAAACCAACCTGGTCCATCTTGTCGCATATCGGCAACATGTCTTCAGTTCTCAATCTGGTAGCGAGAACGGATTGATGGGCATCTCTCAATGTCTGATCATGCAGGTCTACCATTCTTTTCTCCTCCGATCATGAGGAACAATATCCTCTGAGTCTATTCCTTTTATTCATGAGGTCTAACTAAGATGGTATTATTAAAATATTTAGTGTGATTACAACTAACCTATTTAATCTGATCGATAATCCTCTTCACTCTTTTTTGATTATATCCCGAGCTTCAAAGACGAGTTTGGTCACTTTTTCGTAATTTTCATTCACCTTATTGTCCCCGATCTTGGAGATTAGAGCATCAACTTTTCTAGATTTGATCTCTTTTTTTATGCCTTTAACAGACTGAGAGAGCTCCGTTATCTCTTCTTCGACCCTCTCATCTATCAGATTCTTAAGAAATTTTTTGCTTTCTTCCAACGCAGCGAGCGACTTCCAATAATAGCCTTCTTCTGCGGTTTCTACTGCCTGTAGAATCATTTCTTTTCCTTCATCTCTGTCTGCATGAATATCTAGATCATCAGCTACTTCAATAAGATCTTTCAGAACTTCTAGAGTATTATTTATTTCGTCATGTGCCTCCCTTATCTCTTCCCGTGTCCAGGTTTTCTCTCCTTTTTCTATTAAGTTCGTTTTTTGCTCTGAACCCAATCTATCTTCCCCACTTAGGATTTTTTACTCCATATAATAACAGCGAGGAGATCGAATTTAAATCTTGCGTTCAACTCTAAAATATTAGTGACCGGGAGGGGAACTTTTATATTAGGGAAGCTGAATCAAGCGGTAAATCTACGAGGAATCAACATGGGAAACATAAGGCCTACATATATAAAAAGAGTCGCCATCGAGTTAGTCGAGAGATTTCCGGAAGAGTTCGATCCGGAAGATTATGAGCATAACAAAGACAAGGTCGAGGAACTCACAGATGTGGATTCCAAACAGATGAGAAATAAGATCGCGGGATATATAGTAAGGTATCTCAACAGGGGCAACACCTGATATCTATCTAGCTTCTTCTTCAGTCTTTTCTGCCACCGTCACGCACATGAGCAGATCATCTATGGTATGCAATAACTGGAGCGGTGTTTTTCCTTCCACATCACAGAACAGCGTAGAACCGTCTATACTAACGTCTAAGTAATCCATGTTATCCGGCTGGATGGCTCTAGATACCACCTCGGCGGTCCTTTCATCATCGTATTTCAATTCAAGTTGGCAGCTTAGCTTACCCATAAATGTCATCACCTCATCTTCTCTCCACTTTTAAGGACCACCGCCGCGGTGGAGCCGCTCATCTTCACCACGTCTTGAAGTTTTTCAGCGTACTCTCTGCCCGTTGAATCCAACAATTTCTCTATGTACTCGGCCAAGAACTCTCCAGACTCGACCTCCGCCTGTTCGTATTTCCATCTTTTTGAATCTCCCTTTCCAAAAGCCAGGTAAAATCCATAAGCTATGGACTTTATCCGTTTATTTGACAAGCTCTGATTCTCCATCTCATTTATGGCTTCTTCTTTGCCTTGGACCTTATAAACTCTAGCTATATTGTCGGTAAACTCCCCTTCCGGCGGTAATCTTTTGAATTCTGGGAGGGCCTCAAGTTCTTCTTTTTTCTTCTTTTCTTTCCGCAGCTCCCTCAACACCTCTCTGGGTCGGAGGTCTTTATCTAAGATCTCTTTTATCACTTTTTCATCGTCCAAGATGGAGGAGAGCACCTCTTTTTCATGGCCTTCCCAGTATTCCTCAAAAAGTTCATTAACCGTCCCTTCTTCAAGGACCACTCCACCCGTCTTTTTCATCAGTGAAACCACCGCTGGTTTCTCCCAATCTTTAAAGTCCAATTGGGCCAAAAAGGCTTTAATGTCTCTGCCGTAGCAGACCTCTCCTTTGATGAACAGGTTTCCTCTGTCCTTGAAGACTGATCTACTTTTGTCAGAGTATCGTTTCAAGAAATCTCTATCGGAGAGGCCTTTGAAGTAATCTTCTCTCATATCCTCAGGCACTGGAACTCTTTCATCCAATCTACAACTCTCACAGTCCCCTTCACATCTCATCTTCCACTTACCTTCTATAGAAAAAGGTTTGGAATTATCGTCTGAAAGTTTCCTTTCTGTCAGTACCACGAAGAGATTCACGTCATCTTTGGCACAATCTTCACAGATAGAAAATTTCCTCCCAACATTTTTCCAATTCAAAGTGAGATATCCTTTTCCTTCTTTCCCTTTTTTCCCTACGTGTCCACAGTGGTAATTACTATCCTGTTTCGAGAGAGCATAGGGTATCCTTTTTATCGCTTCTTTAACGTATCTCTTGGGTGGTTTAGGATCTTTTCCAGTACACACAACTTTATCCCCAACGGAATAAAAATGAAAACCTTTCTCCGATTCCGGGCTGTAAGCTATCAACCTTTTTTTAGGGTCATCAAAATGTTGAACCCCTATCAATCTTTTCTTGCTGGCTTTTCCTTTTTTAGCGAAAGCGATCTCTCCCTGAGGGGTCATGGCGGTGGTCAAGAGGTCCGCTTCTTTCTCCATCCCGAAAAGTATGGTGGCGGCCACCGCCCTGGACAGGTCAGGCCCTCGTTTAGCGTATTTTTTAAGCTTCTTTTTATCATCAGAATATTTAGATATCTTCTTTATCTTCCTTTTTGCCCTTCCAAATTTACACAGGAGGCAATTATCCTGACACTCGGGGATGACTTTTAAAGGATCTTTGGCCAACTTTTTTGCATTTTCAATAAGATTCTTTCTCTGTATATTGCTGGCCTTCCTGGGGCCTCTTCTACCAAATCTCATCTTCCCCGGATATGAGCGATTGGTTAATAAAATTTATGTGGGTGCCTGAGATCAGCCATCAAAGTAAAGACCCATGGGTCTTTTCACGTACTCTTTGGCTTTCCTGGCCCTGACTATCTCTTTAGCGACCGCCTTCTTTCGAGGGTATTCCTCCGGCTCCTTTATCCCTTCCTCCAAAGCCATCTTGTTGAGCTCTTTTCTCGTGTTTTCCGCGACCAGCTTTTCCGCTTGCTCCTCTATCTCGTCCGTCATGGTATCTATACTCCTATCCTCATCATATTATATTTTATTTTTGTTTATCTTGTAGTTCCCCACTGATAGGAAAAAAATTTAATGATGCACTCTCTTACAGATTCGGTAAGATGCAGGAGATTTGGACGGAGAAGTACCGACCTGAACGATTGGACGATGTCTATGGACAGCAGAATATCATCGAAAGGCTGAAAGCGTATGTGAAAAAAGAGAGTATGCCTCATCTTCTGTTCGCAGGGCCCGCGGGCATAGGTAAAACCACTTCGGCTATCGCTCTCTCGAAGGAGATCTATGGCGAGGAATGGAGCAACAACTTTTTCGAGCTGAATGCGAGCGACGAGAGGGGTATAGATGTCATCAGGAACAAGATCAAAGAATATGCGAGGACTTCCACCTCCAGTGAGATAGGTTTCAAGATAATTTTCATGGACGAAGCCGATTCTTTGACTCCGGACGCCCAGGCGGCTCTGAGGAGGACCATGGAAAAATACTCCCACAACTGCCGATTCATACTATCCTGCAACTACTCCTCGAAGATAATAGACCCTATACAATCCAGATGTGCCGTTTTTAGATTCAGGAACCTTCTAGAAGAGGACGTGAAGAGATGGATAGGGAAAATAGCGGAGGAAGAGAGGCTCGACGTAACTGAGGAGGCGGAAGAACTGCTTATAGACGTCGGCAAAGGAGATCTCAGACGGGTCACGAATCTTATCCAGATTTCAGCTTCTACCACTTCGGAGATAACGGAAGAGGTGGTTAGGCAGAGCGCAAATATAGCCCGACCAGAGGATATCAGAGAGCTTGTGGAGAATGCCGTGGAAGGTGAATTCCGTAAGGCCAAAGAAAAACTCGATGACCTGATAATGGAGGAAGGACTCTCAGGAGAAGACATAATAAGCCAGATCCACGACGCGATATATGATATACCTATAGATACCAAAAAAAAGATGGAATTGATAGACCGGATAGGGGAAACAGAGTTCAGGCTGGTAGAAGGTGCCGACGAAAAGATACAGCTCGAGGCGCTGCTGGCCGATATCGCCTCAAGATACTGAGAGACTTGTTCATTCGCCCATCACTTTGACTTTAACTTCTCTTTCTCTCGGTTTCACATCCATATCGCAGAGTATTATCTGCTGCCAGGTCCCTAGGTCGAGTCTTCCTCCTGATACGGGGGCGGTGAAGCTCGGCCCTATGAAAGACGCTCGGATATGTGAATGACCGTTGCCGTCGTGCCATTTTTCGTGGTGCTTGTAATAAGCGTCCTTTGGAAAGAGCCTGTCCAAGGCTTCAGAGATATCGTGGACAAGGCCCGATTCGTATTCGATGTTGGTTATCGCCGCCGTAGATCCCGAAACGAAGAATAGAGCCATGCCTTCCCGTATCCCGCTTTTACTGACTATCTTTTGTCCCTGGTCGGTGATATTTTTGATATCTAGCTCCGCCTGGGTGCTGACTTCGAAACTTTCTTTTACGATCTTCATGGTTCTAGGTCTAAGCGGAAAGGTGGATAAAATCGTTTTGGATTTGGATCAAAATTTGGGTCATCGCACATTTCCTTTTACTTCTTTCATCAGACTTTTGACTCGCTCTTCGGAGACCGGATTGGATGTCTTTCCCTCCTCCTTGAAGTAGGTACCTATTATAGCTCCGTCGGATCTTTTCAGCACTTCTTTCACGTTACTCTTATCCACTCCTGAACCCGCTAGAACCGGGATACCGACGCTATTTTTAGCCTTTTTGAGATCTTCTAGATCGACGGGTCTCCCTGTCCTTTTCCCCGTGACTATAAGAGCATCGGCCATGCCTCTTTCCGAAGCCGCCGTCGCAGCTCTTTTTATATCTTTGGGGTACAGTGTCTCAGCATGTTTGACCTGTATATCCGCGAATATCGACGTGGGCACATCAAATCTCCTTTTGAACCTCATCATCTTCCCCGCTTCTCCCTCGATGAGACCCTCTGCTGCGGCACAGCAGCCGATATAAACGTTGATCCTCGCGAAGGGGAGCTGTAAAGCCTTGGCGATGGATAAAGCACTCTCCCAATCGTTCCTAAGAACGTTTATCCCCATGGGCAGCTCAAATCTATCTCTTAGCTTACTGCACACCACTGAAAGAGAAGATACGGTCATCTTTGAGACCTTTTTCAGAAAAGGCTTGTCACCGTAATTTTCTACTATCAGCCCGTCGACACCGCCGTTCACCAGACTTTCTGTGTCTTTCATTGCTCGTTTTACGACATCATCCATAGAGGTGAAATCTGGGCTGCCCGGCAGCGGCAGGAGGTGAACTACTCCAATTATCGGTTTTTCTACTTCGAAAGGAAACATAGACCGGTATTCATTTTTTTATATTTAAGGTTGGGTGCGGAGAAAAGTTTATTTCATCCTTTTTCATCGCCTATAATAGATGATGAGATGACCCTTGCTGAGCTTTCGCTGTATCTGTGAAATAGAAGAACAGTGAAGGTGATGATGAAGATTTTGAGTGCTGATCCTTTGGGATCAAGGCTCCACCGTTTCGAAATTCTCGGTATCGAAGGGCTGGAGAGCCATCAGAAAGAATCCCATCCAAACTACCAAAAACAGAGATAGCAAGATGTTGTCTGGTTTGTATAGGTGATTGACCAATATACCTATCACTGGGAGTATCACCGAGATGAGTAAGTATATGAATATCCGAAACGGTGAACGTTCTCTTGCCATCGAGTAATGGAAGGTACAGGGGGATAAAAGTTTTTGGGTCGGCCCTCGGTTGAAGCGGGATAACTCGGTTATTAAACGACAGAAAATTGTATAAACGAGGGTCAGCGTGGATACACAAGGTAAAAAATATGGGCAGCGAAGGATGCATCCCTTGGGAAAAGGTCGAGGAAAGTATTCAAAAGAAGATCGATAAGATCAGAGTACAGGAAGAGGATATAGGCGATCCGGTGTTGATGTCTTTTCTGCAAGTGCACGAGGAGATATTGCACGATGTCAGAGAAGATCTCAGAGAGCACGTTATTTCGGATGACGATCAAGATTGATTTTTTAATATCCCTAATAACATCTTAACCGGGTGTGAAAAGGATTAAATACCTCTTGACACAATGTATTATTCCCAAAAAACCATTCCGAATACCACTTGACTATAGAGTGGTTGTTCTTCCCAGAAGAGGCTATGAAAAAGACTATATATGTGGTCTATTCTGGGAAAAAGCACTTCAAGATGGGGACTCAAGAAACCCGGAGTCCTTCGCACCCTCCGTGACCTCTTGAGTCCGACAGACGTACAATGAAAGGTGTAATTTATCCACCGCCAAGCAGGGTATATTCTCTTTGGATTCAACAGACCCTATTTAGTTTCTGTACATTCCTACATCTCAATTCCGGTTGATCCTGCCGGCGGCCACTGCTGTTGGAGTCTGATTAAGACATGCGAGTCGAGGGTGCTTCGCGCGCCCGGCGAACGGCTCAGTAACACGTGGATAATCTGCCCTTGGGTGGGGGATAACCTCGGGAAACTGAGGACAATACCCCATAAATCTTGGATGCTGGAATGCGCCGAGATCAAAAGCATCTGCGCCCAAGGATGAGTCTGCGGCCTATCAGGTAGTAGTGGGTGTAACGGACCCACTAGCCTATGACGGGTACGGGCCCTGAGAGGGGGAGCCCGGAGATGGACTCTGAGACACGAGTCCAGACCCTACGGGGTGCAGCAGTTGCGAAACCTTCACAATGTGGGAGACCACGATGAGGGGACTCCAAGTGCCAGCACCCAGTGTTGGCTTTTCACCTGTGTAACGAGCAGGTGGAATAAGGGCCGGGTAAGACGGGTGCCAGCCGCCGCGGTAACACCCGCGGCCCAAGTGGTGGTCATTATTATTGAGCTTAAAGCGTCCGTAGCCGGTCTGGTAAATCTCTGGGTAAATCGGACGGCTCAACCGTTCGAATACCAGGGAGACTGCTAGACTTGGGGCCGGGAGAGGTCAGAGGTACTCCTGGGGTAGAAGTAAAATTCTGTAATCCTAGGAGGACCACCAGTGGCGAAAGCGTCTGGCTAGAACGGACCCGACGGTGAGGGACGAAGCCCTGGGGCGCGAACCGGATTAGATACCCGGGTAGTCCAGGGTGTAAACGATGCGGGCTTGGTGTCGGAAGTCTTACGCGGGCATCCGGTGCCGTAGATAAATTGTTAAGCCCGCCGCTTGGGAAGTACGTGCGCAAGCATGAAACTTAAAGGAATTGGCGGGGGAGCACCGCAACCGGAGGAGCGTGCGGTTCAATTGGATTCAACGCCGGAAAACTCACCGGAGGCGACGGACATATGTGGGTCAAGTTGATGCCTTTACCTGAATGTCCGAGAGGTGGTGCATGGCCGTCATCAGTTCGTACCGTAAGGCGTTCTGTTAAGTCAGATAACGAACGAGACCCTCGCCCCTAGTTGCTATCTATTCCACTAGGAATGGAGCACACTAGGGGGACCGCTGGCGCTAAGTCAGAGGAAGGTGAGGTCTACGGTAGGTCAGTATGCCCCGAATCCCCCGGGCTACACGCGCGCTACAAAGGCCAGGACAATGGGCTTCCAACCTCGAAAGAGGAAGGTAATCCCTAAACCTGATCGTAGTTCGGATTGAGGGCTGTAATTCGCCCTCATGAACGCTGGATTCGGTAGTAATCGCGCCTCAACATGGCGCGGTGAATATGCCCCTGCTCCTTGCACACACCGCCCGTCAAACCATCCGAGTTGATCCTAGATGAGGACATCCCTCCTGGGATGTTCGAATCTGGGTTCAGCAAGGAGGGTTAAGTCGTAACAAGGTATCTGTAGGGGAACCTGCAGATGGATCACCTCCTACGCTAAAAACCCAAATTGGTCGGTGGATAAACACCAATTTTCATTGTACGTCTTAAAATCATGTTTCTCTTTTATCCTAGAACATTCTCTTTTTGCCATAGAATAGAAAAAATAGACCTTCTGCGAAGGAAAATCGGTTCACAGCATCATCGGGTAGGCATACATATGATCCCTATGATCGTGGGTCTTTATTTTGGAAATGGAGTTTCGTCCCCTCAATTTCCTTATCTTCACTTTTCGCTTTGAAGACTCTTCGCCAAGGACTTCACGGACCCACTCTTCGTCTTTAGTCATATCCTCTAGTTCATCTTGATCGAATTCCTTGGTAAACTGTTCCATCACATCCTCCGTGAAGAATTCTTCCCTCTTATTCGGATTTAGAACCGCATAGGAGTTAGGACCCTGTGCCAAAGGCTGGAGTTTTCGATCTACCAGCAAACTATCTATACTTTTTCTAAAATATTTACCGCACATCAACCTTTTCACCGCGCACTTGTTAACATAGGGCAGCATATCCTTCAAAAATTTTGGTAAGTTGACTCTGTTGGTATTTCTGTATGTGTCCCATCTATCACTGTATTCACTTTTGATGAAAAGCTCTTTTCCGATCTCCTTCCTTATGGTTTTAGCCTTCAGGAAGTACGGAGGCGTCCGTAATTTTTTGTCGACCTTTTTCACCGCCTCCAAAGAACTTTCTTTTATATGTTTGAGGCTGATGGGCTCCGATGGTTCTTCTTCTATATATTGAAAATCATGGATAAACCGCTCTCTGCTGTACCTCCTTATGACCGATTTATTTATCTCGATAATCTGGAACTCTCTAAGCCTCAGTTCCATATCTAATACATTCAATCTTTCTTATCGGATTTATATGTTTTGCTAAACTTTATCATATGCACATAACTTTTTCGTCTTCACCCAAAAGAACCACCCTGCTGTCTTCCTTCTCTGCCAGTTTTTTCAACCCTAGCAGGCGTTTCTCTTTTTTGGCAAACCCACTAATCGTTTCATGAGAGGGCATATTATCGATGGACATCCTGCCCCGAGAATCTCCTACGAACACATATCCTTTCGCCTCGACAAAATCTGGGTCCGCTTTTCTTACGAGGGCGGCATATTCGGCTTCCCATCCTATATTCCATCCCTCAACCAAAGTATGCCTCACCACTGTCCGTGTTTCGAGCGAGGGGAAGAGTTCTAAGGTCTCGATGATCTTTTTCCATGATCTTTCCGATCTCGGCACACACAATCTTTTGAAGATATCCTGGTTTGGAGCGGCTAAAGTGACGTACAGTTGAGAGGGAAGGTGATCTAGCTCTTCAAGTACTTCGGGTCTGGTCCCATTAGAGACCAGAAAGGTGGTCATACCCCGTTTTTCATATTCCTTTATCAGATCCGAGAGGTAAGGATACATGGTGGGTTCCCCGGCCAAGCTTATAGCTACCTGATTCGGATGCCTAGCTTCCTTCCACATCTTTTCCGAGCATCTCTCATCACCCCGAAAACCGCTCACCAAGTCTTTCTGCGCTTGAAGACTTTTGTGGACTATATCTTCGGGTTCATCGAATTTTGTCTTTCCTTTTTCTCCATAATCCTGATACCTCCAGCAGAAAAGGCATGCTTGATTACAGACATCTACCGAAGGGGACATCTGTAAACATCTGTGACAATCTATCCCATAAAAATCTTCTTTGTAACAGGAGCGACCTCTTATAAGCTTCTCTCTCACCCAATGACACAATTTGACTGCACTCTCTTCCCCTGTCAACGCGTAACCGTGTTTTTCTAGTATCTCCCTTTTTTCTTCCTTCATCTTTCAAAACTCCAGTAAAGATCTCTGTTGTTCATCCTCTTCTTTTTCTTCTTCATCATCTTCTTTTTTCTTCTTTTCCTCTTTTTCCTCCTTCACTTCCTTCTCTTGTTCCTCTTCCTCTTTTTGTCTTTCCCAGAACAAAGTTCTAACTACCTTTGAATCGGGAGGAGAACCCAACAGGTGAGCAGCTTCGGCACGGGTCAATCCACATTCATCCACCAGTTTCTCTCTTATGCCTTCTTCTCTTTTGAAGAGGACTTTCAAAAAGGGTAGGGATCCAGAGTTTACTTTCGCTGTAGTAGAGTGGACCTTCGGAGCTATCTTCCTGCTGATACGGCCTTTCAAGTTCCGCTCTCTTTTGGAACTGCTCATCTTCCTTATCCAGGTTGGGAACGCGTACTTCGTCCATCCCCTATGCGGGTGATTTTTGGCGGAACACACACCAGCGGTCATGGCGTCTATAGCGTAGGCCCATGCACCATACCACTGCCGGCGCCTCACCCTTCCGAGATAAATATCGGCTCTAGCCAACCATATATAGCCGTTCATCAACTCCTGCGAATCGTCGTACTCACGGGGGAGGTTCTCATCTATCCAAACTATGAGGTTCGATGGTTCTTCGTCAAGATCCTTGACGCTTTCTTTGGCTTCCAGCGGGTCCTGATTTTGAAGTATCTTCTTGAGTGTGGGAAATATTTCGGCCTTTCGATTTCTGCTCCCTAGTGCACCTACTTCTTTCCTAGTCAGGGGTCCTTTCATCCCCAGAGCTAAACTTTCCAGATCTCTGATCGCTGATCTCACGTCTCCTTCGGCCCTCTCGGCGATGGACCTCAACGCTCCCATCTCGAATTCTAGGCCTTCGTTTTCACATATCTGCCTCAACAGAGAGACTATCTTACCTTTCTGTACTGGCTCGAAATCTATCTTTTTACACAATTTTTTCAAGGTCTGTGAGTTCCGAGCCAATTCATAATAATCGTTGGCTATGAGCACTATAGGTTGCTCGGTTTTTTCGATGGTCTTGGCTATCTCATCTATCCCTCCCACATCCTCCTTTCCGAATATATTATCGGCTTCGTCCAATATCAAAAGTGTTCGCTTTCCTTCCTTGTAGGGAACGAAATCACCGGACTCAGAAAAGGTATCGTCAACGGCGCTCCTGCCCACAAATCCCTTTATCGCATCTCTATTTCTGTGGTCAGATGCGTTCATCTCCAAAACTTCCCACCCCATCTCTTCGGCCAAAGCTATAGCGGAGGTGGTCTTGCCGATACCGGGTTTTCCGGCGAGGATCACCGCTTTGTCGGAAGGTTTTCCAGCGATCCATTTACTGGCCCAGCTCTTCAACTTTTGGGTGGCCTCTTTGTTTCCGACGACTTGAGATAGAGTTTGGGGCCTGTATTTCTCGGTCCAGTCTTGGTTGGAGTCCGTGACTCCACCGGCTTTAACTGTAGACTCCATCGTATCCTGAAATGGCGGGGGATATTATTTAGACTTAATCCTTGCTTTCGTTTTTCAAATCTTTATAGCCCCGACCGCTACGATCACGATCCCCGCTCCTGTAATGCCGTAGAACAGATAATCCACCATGTTTTTAGAATGAAAATCGCCGTCTAATTCCCAATATTCATATTCCATTATCACCAGATCAGTTTTTTTTAGCTTCAATGTTCCGTAGACCTCATCTCCCTCTTCAAAATCGAGAGATCGGTCCTCATCCAGGATTAAGTGGAGTTCATCATCTATCTCAACATGTGTGCCCAAGCCTTCTAGATGTTCCGGCGGCTCCCCTATATCTGTTATCGTACCGTAGACAAGGACCTCGTCCCCTTCGTCATAGGATTCATAATCAGGACCATCCCTATCATCAGCGAGACCTGAAGGCTGGACTCCGAAGATCGGCCAGAAAGCCACTGCCAAGAATATACCGACTATCAATACCACAAGTCCTGCAGCAAATATCTGCTTATTCATATATTTGTAAAGCCGAGGATGATATTTAATATTACTCCTTAGAGGCACCAAAAAATCTTTTATTTTCGTTCGAGTTGTAGGGACCATGAAAGAAGTGGACTATATATGGATGGATGGCGAATTCGTCGACTGGAAGGACGCCAAGATACACGTTCTGAGCCACGTGATCCATTACGGAACGGGAGTTTTTGAAGGCATAAGAGCATATGAAAATGAAGGAGTCCCTACAGTTTTCAGGTTAGACGAACATTTAGAGCGTTTCATCAACTCAGCCAAGATAATCAATATGGGTCTAGACTACGATAAAAAGGAACTGGAAGAGATCATAGACGAACTTATACTGAAGAACGACCTGGACTCGTGCTACATAAGGCCAGTAGCGTTCAGAGGCTACGGCAGCATGGGTGTGAACCCCTTGGACAATCCGGTCCACGTGAGCATAGCCGTCTGGCCCTGGGGCGAATATCTGGGAGAGGGTTCGCTCGAAAAGGGTGTCGAGGTCCAGACTTCTTCATGGTCCAGACATCATCCCAATATCTTCCCCACGAAAGCCAAGGCTTCCGGAAACTATCTGAACTCTGTGATGGCCAAGATGGAAGCCCTTGAGAACGATTACGTCGAATCCATCATGCTGAATCCAGAAGGTTACGTCGCCGAAGGCACGGGTGAAAACCTTTTCCTTGTCAGGGATGAGGAGCTCTACACGGTTCACACGGCCGAAGTATTGGAGGGGATCACCCGAGATTCCATAATAAAGATAGCTGAAGATCTTGGGTACAGGGTGAATATTCAGCCGATGACTAGAGACCAGATATACATTTCCGACGAAGCTTTCTTCACGGGAACCGCTGCGGAGGTGACCCCTATAAAAAAAGTGGACAGGAGAAAGATATCCGATCAGAAGGGGCCGATCACAGATGAGATCCAAGAGACCTATATGAAAGCCGTCGAGGGAGAACTCGAAAGGTACGAAGACTGGCTGCACCCTGTAAAGTGAAGAAAACTCTCTTGGAGACCGTAAGCCTTTTATATATTTTCACTCATCTATCATTATGAAACTGTATGTAGAAGTGTACTTCAGCGCATCCGGGATCGACCCCATGGAAGTTATAAGGAAGATCAAAGATGCGGGGTTCGAGCCAGTCGTGGGAGAATATGATTTTGTCATAGAATATGGATCGCCTGAAGAGTACGGTAAAGCCGTGGATAGATTGACCCGGGCCTTGAGAGGTAGTGAGGCGACTTTCAGGTTGATCACCAGGAAAGAGTGAAGACCTCGTCCTAGTTCATCCTATCTTCGGTCAAGGAATTCTTGGATGATCTCTTCGTGATCGAAGGCTAGGCCCGGTAGGTCATCGATGCCAAAAAAGTCGGCAGAAACAGCATCACTGCCCCCGGCCAACTCTCCGTCCGTGATATCTAGCGAGAAAACGACCGATACCATATGACCCCTCGGGTCTCGCTCCGGGTCGGAATAAACACCAACCATTTTTTCTATCTCCGTTTTCAATCCGGTTTCTTCTTCTACTTCTCTGATCACCGCATCTTCTACTCTCTCGTTGTACTCTACGAAACCGCCAGGGAGTGCATAACATCCTTTGAAAGGAGGATTTTTCCTCTCGATCAGCAGTATCTTTTCTTCTTTTGTTACTATGCCGTCCACGGTCAAAGATGGATTCCTGTACACTGTAGCGGTGTGCTCTTCTTTCAGCGCCTCATAATCTTTCAGAAGCTGTTTCCCAGCTGGGGTCAAGGTAGAACCTCTGTCTTTGTCTCCTCCTCTCTGGCTCTTGATAAGTTCTTCGTTAGCGCTCTTCTCCATCTTCCTTAGGGTGCCCCATGCGTGTCTGTACGACATATCCATCTCTTCTGCAGCTCTAGAGATCGATCCCGTTTCCTCCACAAGTTTTAGAAGCTCAGCCCTTCCTTCCCCCATTATGAATTCATCGTCCTTTTTCAACATGCATTTACATTCCAATCGATACATCATTTAGAAAGAAAAGAGAAGAAGGTAATTAGTTTAACCGTCCGTTTTAGGGGATCTAAGAGCACATATTTATTGAGAGCTATTTAAAAAAAACCGAAAAATTTATTTAGGTCAACTTACATATGTATTAACGTGCAAACATCCCTAGACTCTCTAGGCTCGACTTGCCGACAAGCTTGCCCGGCCTTGCTCGGGCAAATATATGGTAAGGATGGTTAAATATGTTGGATAAAGAATTAGTTAGGGAGCAAAAACGTCTCTATGACGAAGATAATTTGAATGGCTTTGTGGATTGTCTCAAAAGAGCCAAAGATGTGAGTCGAGACCATGAGGAGCTTCAATCTTGTATCAACAAACTTTTAGCCTGTACCAGCGGCGAAACTTGAACGTTCTTCTGATTTCTCTTTTTTTACTGATTAAGATTTTTATACCCTGAGCAGATTCCCCATCTATGATCGAATTTGAGGAAGAGATCGAAGAGAATCGGTTTTACGATCCCACCGCGAGTGAGGTAAAACAGGAAAAGATAGTGATCAGGAAGGATCCCTTGACGGGAAAATCCTGCCGCATCTTGGAGAAGCCGCTGCCCATCTCCAAAGAAGTGGATATTGAAGAGGAGATCGAAGGAGGTTTCTGTCCTTTCTGTCCAGATAAGGTTTACGATATAGGGGCGAGGGACAGTGGTGTTTTAGACAACGAACTCCTGGAAAAGAGAGAAGCGATACTTCTCTCCAATATCAATCCCTATGCTGAAAGATCGTTGGTCATAAGGCTGACTGAGAAGCATTACCTTCCCCTTGAAGATTTCGAAATGCAGCGCTTCACCGACGCTCTCGAACTCACCGTGGAGTATCTCGACAGATCAGATAATGGAAGGAAGTACCCCGTCGTCATGATGAACTATCTGAAGCCCGCCGGGAGTTCGGTGGTTCACCCTCATCTACAACTCTTGGTTTCTAGATCGCCTCCAGATTATCAAAAACGGATGATGAACGCATCTGAAGACTACCACAAAAAGCATAGTGAAAACTATTGGGTGAATTTGTTAGAGGAAGAGAAAGATGGAGAGCGGTATATCGGAAAGATAGGCAGATCCGAGTGGAAAACTCCCTTCGCACCCAGAGGTTTGGAGCACGTTCAAGGCATCTCTCTAAAAGATCTTCGATCCATGCGGAGAAAGGACCTTCAAAATATCTCTTCCGGCATCGTGAACACGTTGGAATATTATGCCGAAGAGGGTCTGAACTCGTTCAATCTATCCATAATCCTTCCTCCTGACGGTGATACAGAAAAATTCGCCACAGTGGTGGACATCGTGGCAAGGAGCAATTTCGACAGATACTACTGGTGTGACGTTTTTGCTTTGAATAAATTGTTGGACGAGCCCTACTCTAACAGATATCCCGAAGAGATAACCAAGGATGTAAAACCATTTTTCGAAAAAGAATTTTCTTAAGGCTTCTCCGATAGCTCTACATTTTTTAAAGGCTATCATAGATAGCCTTACATGTTTTTTAATGCATTTTTTTATCAAAAAAATGCGGGAGGAGGGATTTGAACCCTCGGATGCCTGCGCAACAAGGTCCTAAGCCTTGCCCCTTTGGCCATGCTCGGGTACCCCCGCATCCGGTAGGGTTCAATGAGGGTGAAGCCATTAATAAAATTTCGTATCTCTATTCTACAATCTCACCAGCAGACCTTCTTTGGTCCTTTCGAATTCCCCGAATTCATCCATCTCTTTCAATTCTCCACCCTTGAATACCGGTCCATCTATGCAGACCTGCTTTCCGTCGATGGTGCAGGAGTCACAGAGACCTATCCCACATTTCATGTATCTTTCCAAGGAAGCCTGGATCGGTATCTCTCTTTCAACACACATATCCACCACTTTTCTCATCATGATCTCCGGCCCGCAGGTCAATACGGAATCGATTTCCTCTTTCTCTACCACTTCTTCTGTGATCTCGGTGACGAATCCGTGGTGACCTGCAGTTCCATCATCTGTGGCGACCCTGAGTTCCGCCATCTCAGAATATCTATCTCTGAAAAGTAGTTCTTCCTCCGTCTCGGCACCCAAACAGATTATCATCTCTATCCCTTTTTCAGCTGCGGAGCGGACCGCTTCCATCAGAGATGCTCCACCGCATCCTCCCGTGACGATCATCATCTTATCGCCTTCGATATCGTAGCCCTCCCCGTAGGGCCCTCTGATCCCCAGCTTATCGCCGGGTTCCATCTTATGAAGTTTTTTTGTAGCCTCTCCTCTCTTCTTGACGGTGATAAAATCGAGTTTTTCTTTGGAGATGGCCATGGGGATCTCATCGACACCGGGTATCCATACCATCACGAATTGACCGGGTTCAGTGCTTCCGCCCCAATCGAAAAATATCGTTTTTATAGTTGGAGTTTCTTCTTCTATCCTCTCTATTTCCACTATATCTAACTCGGTCATCGACCATAAATATACCATTGATTTTTAGATATTTCGGTTTAAGATCTCACAAATCTTGATAATATTTTTAAATGATTTCTCCTACCACTTAACCGATAGGTCCTTTTCAACCTTTATTGCTAGACCATAGACAAAAAACCCACACGCTTGCGTGTGGGATGAATGTCACAGTGCAGAATACTACACCTTCAGTATATCTACTTTCCCTCAACCCCTCCAACTACCTTTAAATACCTTCCTGACCGTTGTTTGTTTAGTGCTTGACGGCAGGTATATCCTGTTCGAGAGTCAAGTCCTGCTTCGCTGTGTAAACAGGTCAAGAGCAGGCGGGGGCTGGCCCTGAAAAGACAGGGCGTGGAGTTGATCCAGCCCTCCCAAAAGGGATACTGCCTGTTCGAGAGAACAGGCGGAAGAACAGCAGATGATAGGCGAATATCCCTCTTTAGCCGTGCTCAATGTGGATGAATAGCCCTTGAGTGCTGAACCTCGTAATCCGTAGAAAGACGTGGTCTTTCGAAGGAAAGAAGGAATGTTCTCATTCCTGTGAAGCCTCCTTGCACATCGAAGGTGCAGGCGTCTCCTGTAAAGGAACGTTTGCTCGGTGAACGAACTGGAGGCCCCGTCCTTTAGGGCGGGGAGGAGGTCACTACTACTTCTTTAGAAAGGCGAAAGAGGGCATGAAAAAGGCCAAATGGCTCAAGGATTGACCTCTTTTAGACGTTCATCCGAAAAAGACGTATACCGCCGCGGCGACCCCTACGGAGATCACCAGCATAGGTATCATCAACTTCAAAAATTTTGTGAGATTTCCGTCAAAGTATTCCAGAGAGATGCTTATACAGGGATGGACCGGCGTGACTATATAACCAGCGAAAACGGAAACATACATGGCCTGAAACGCTACCAAGGAGAAGGAACCGACCGTAGCTATGTATATTGGAGCCAATATGGATGCCGGCACCATTATCCTGCCAGTTCCGAAGCCGAGTAGGAAGCCAAAACCGACCAAGAGCACTGCTCCAGGAACAGCTAAACCTCCTATCATCTCTCCGATACCCGACGAATGAAAAACGTTTATGAAGAAGTAAAGAGTGAAGATCAAGATCATGAAGTTCCAGGGTTTCATCTCCTCCGCCGCCTTTTTCAATATCTTAGGCCTGGAATCTTCTATCAACAATATCGCCAAGATAAGGCTTAAGCCCACTGCTATCAATACGAAAAGGTTTTCCAGCCGCTCTTGTATGTGTATGCCGTAGCTCAGACCTGCCCAGACAACGGGTGCAGTAAGGAGTACTGCCATGGGGGGCAGGAGAGCATGTAGATCCACCTTCGAATCGTACTCCATCTCGCCTTTAGCTCTTCTCAAGAGGAAAAAGTAGCCCAGGACCACCGTGAAAAGGAAGAAGGGTGTCTGAAAGAGTATGATCCTGAAGATGGAGAGCTCGGCGTGGTCGGCTGCGACGATCAGCGCATATGATATGGGGTAGATGAGATATATGACGTGTCGAAACCACACGTTGATCCCGGCTTTTATATGTCCGGCCAATCCTTTCCCCGCTTTATCGATCAATGGAGCGGAAAATAGAGCTCCACCGGGGATGGGTAAAAGCCCTATGAAAGCAGGTGTAGCTCCCAGAAAGGGGCGTTTACCTATCCGAAGGTTGTCTATTATGTCTTCCAACTTTCCACTCTCTTGTAATATGCCCCCTATCATCGGGATCATACCGAGAGCGAGTATCAAAAATACCGTATTTGGAGTGGTAACGGTGACATACAGCTGGACCAATATCTCTACAGGCTCCAGCATGAAAACTCCCAGGACGATACTCCCTGAAAAAAGGGCCAATATCAGATGATAATTGGCACCGATCACGACGACCAACATGGCGATGAAGAAACCTATCCATTGGAGAGCCATATGAGAGTCAAGGAAACTGCACTCATGTTTAAGGTTTTTCCTTTTTTACTCATCTTCGTATCTGCTTGTAAAATCTTCCTTATAATTTTTAAATTCTCCCTGGATTATGGCCTTCCTACTCTTTTCCATCAATTCGATGATGAACCACAAGTTATGTACCGATGCCAGCCTCATCCAGGCCAGTTCGTCGGACTTGCACAGGTGCCTAACATAGGCTCTGGTGTAGTTCCGACAGGTCGGGCAACCACAATCAGGGTCAAGAGGTGCGTGGTCGTTCTTGTAATCGCTCTTGTCTATCCTTATCGTGCCTTCACGGGTGAAGATACTCCTGTGCCTTGCGTTCCTGGTAGGGTAAGCGCTGTCGAAGATATCCGTGCCCCTGTCTATCGCCTCCAAAAGATCTATAGGTGAGCCCAGCCCCATGAAGTATCTCGGTTTATATTCAGGAAATACTTCGTTCGATACAGATATCATCTCATACATCTCGTCGACCGGTTCACCGATGGAGAGACCGCCGATAGCATAGCCGTCAAATCCTATATCAGTTATCTCTTCACAGCTCTTCCTCCGCAGTTCCCGCGAGGTCCCTCCTTGAGATATACCGAACACCACTGAACCGGTCTCTCTGCATTTTTTAGCCCAGGATGTCGTTCTTTCGAGTGACTCTCTGAGTGCCTTCTCATCAGAAGGATAAGCCGGGCAGTGGTCGAGACACATGGCCACGTCGGTATCCATCTTCTCCTGGATCCTGATGTTCTCCCGAGGGGTAAGTTCGTGAACGGTCCCGTCTATCTCGGACTTGAATCTTACTTTGTCAGAGGAAAGAGAATGGTCGAAGCCGTCTCTTATCATCTGGAAACCGCCGCTGTCAGTGAATATGATGTTGTCCCAGTTCATGAATTCGTGAAGTCCTCCGGCATCTTCGAGCACTTCTAAACCGGGCCTCATCAGCAGATGGTAGACATTGGTTATCAGAGCTTCCACACCCATCTCATGGAGGTCTTCGGAGGTCAAGGTTTTCACACCTGCTTTGGTGGCTACGGGCATGAAAAGGGGCGTTTTGGCTTTTTTTCCTTTGACTTTCAATTCACCAGTCCTTGCTTTTCCGTCCAGGGACTTCACTTTAAATTTCGATTCAACCATCATATCCCTCGAGCAGCATCGCGTCTCCAAAACTGTAGAACCTGTAACCCCTCTCCACCGCCTCTCTGTAGGCCGACAATATCCTCTCCTTCCCCGTGAAGGCGCTCACCAGCATCAGCAGTGTAGATCTCGGCAGGTGAAAATTGGTGAGCAAAAGGTCCATACCGGATTGAAATTCATACTCTGGGTAGATGAAAAGGTCGGTCCATCCACTGTTCGGTTCGACCACCCCATCTTCAGATGCGGATTCTACGGCTCTCACCGTGGTCGTTCCCACAAAGATGACTCTTCTTCCATCTTCATTGGCTTCGGTTATTGCTTCAGCCGTCTCTCCCCCCACTTCAAAATATTCATCTCCCATCTCGTGATCTTCTACTTCTTCTTCGTTGACGGGTAAAAAAGTCGCTGGTCCAACGTGGAGCGTGATGTCGTGGACCTCCACACCCTTCTCTTCTATTTTGTTCAATAGTTCTTCGGTGAAGTGTAAACCCGCGGTTGGAGCAGCTACAGAACCTTCATTCTCTGCGTATACCGTCTGGTATTCATCATCGACCTCCAAGTCTTCTTTTATGTAAGGTGGGGTCGGCATATCTCCATGGTGCTCCATCAGACTCACGACGTTCTCGTCATCTATCCCTATCACGAACAATCCTTCATGCCTGTTTTCCACTATCTCGAATTCTTCGCCGTGGATGATGATGGACCTGCCTTCCTGTATATTGCTGCCCTTTATGAGACACTCCCATCCTTCCTCCAATGAACGATGGAAAAGAAGTTCTATCCTGCCGCCGGTGTCTTTTCTCCCCTCCAACCTGGCCGGTACAACTTTAGACTTGTTTTTGACCATCACGTCGCCTTCTCTCAATAAAGACACTATCTCGTTGAAGGTCAGATGTTTTCTTTGGTCCTTGCCCAAAAAGAATAGTCTGGATCTACTCCTGGGTCTAACGGGGCGCTGGGCGATCTGATCTTCCGGCAGTTCATAATCGAAATCAGAGAGCTTCATCGTTGCTGTATGGTGAAGGGTGGTAAAAAAGTTTTACAGACGTGAGCAAAAACTTTTAAGGTTTGAATAGTATAAGATAATCGATGAACATAGAACTCGAGCCCATAGATTCAGTCAGCAGGGGTAAGATCGTCTCCCTCTTCCACACGATATTCACAGAGCCCGACATCCATTGGGAGATCCAGAAGGGTATAAAAGAATCGTTCAAAGATGTGATGGAAGAGTGTTCAGCGGTTGCGTGGAAAGGGGATAAACCAGTGGGAGCGATTCTCACCGTTGATAGGGACGGCCTCCATATAGATCATATCGGTGTCCTTCAAAATCACAGGAGGATGGGGATAGGCAGGATGCTTTTAAGGTATGCTGTGGACAATGCGGACGAGAGCATCGCTAGCAAGATACCGAAGGATAATCAGGCCGTGATAGAGTTGATGGAAGAGGAAGGCTTCGAGAGAGTAGATGAGAAAGAAGACCATTACCTATACCGCTACGACTACGAGTTCGATCAGGAGTAGGTTGATTTTATCATATTTCTCAAAAATATGAAGAGTAAAGCGAACAGAGGAGGGAATATCAGGATACTGTAATACGATTGTAGGACCTGGCTTTCAGGATTTGATGTTCTCAAGGCGTACCACATCGATAAAGAGGTGATCGACGCTAAGACCGCGATCAGTATGACCTCTTTGTTTTCCATGCTTTCCCATCATAAATCATGCCATGATATAAAAATACTTCGAGAGAGAAGGGATAATATTTTAAATAAGTTCTTTTATCAGTAATCCACTGTATATCACCATCCATCTAACTAGCCCCGTGGTGTTATCGGAATCAAAGATTCCAAATGACCACGGGTCTTTCGCATTCGCTTCAGCCCCGTGGTGTAGAGGTCAATCATGTGAGGTTCTGGACCTGGCGACGGCGGTTCGAATCCGCCCGGGGCTATCTTTTCAATCCATTATCTCAGCGTTGTAATCTTCCGGAGTCCCGTCGACAGATACGGTATGAGAGTGGATTTCCATGGAATTTTTCCGCAGCGTTATAGAGATCTTCTCAGATTCTACCTCTCCCGTCTCCATTATCGCTTTGAAGTTTACGGATACATCTTTCCGTTCAAAGTTAGTGTTCGCTATGGTGGCGTTTACCACGGCTTCAGATCTGTTATCGAGATGCCGTCCTCCCACTTCTATGATCTTGACTTCATCTTCTGGCACGACAATCTCGGCGTCAAAAAATTGTCCTTCTTCCCTTTCCGGTACTTCTATCTCTTGAGAGTACACTTCCTTAGAATTGGCAGGCACCCTTATCTTCTTCAGCTCAGAGTACTGGTTGTTATTCTTCGTTGTCACTTTGAACCTAACCACGATCTCTTTAGCTTCATCATACGTGTTCAAGATCGGAACAAATATCTCGGCACGATCTTCCTCGCTGTAAAAGTCCCCACTAGCACTTTCATCTTTGGGGATCCCTACCACGTCTTCCTGTTCATCGGTGGTACAACCGCTCAGCATAGAAGTGGATAGGAGAAGTATAACCATCAGCAGGAGCAGACCCGATCTTTTTTTCTTCACGTTTGATCCTCTACGAGGTGATGATTAGTGGATGTAGTATTTAAAAAGTGGTGATCAATGAGAGATGTCTAGGTGCAAGACAAATTCAGGGGAAAACGTTTATATTTTAGGTAGTCCTAAATATATTCGATAAGATGGATTACTTACTCACCATCACGGCAATCGGTCTCTTGAGCGGAGTTATAGGGACAACGGCCGGAGGTTTATCGGTTGTTGGATTGAAAAAGATAAGTAGTAAAATTTTGAGTATACTACTCGGTTTTTCCGCTGGGGTGATGGTATCTATAACCTTCATAGAACTCATTCCAGAATCTATAGAGGAAGGATCCCTAATTACCGGAGTTACAGGTATCCTTTTAGGCGTTATGATCATAGGTTTTATCGATATAAAGTTCCCCCATAGACACTTCTCTTTTGACTGCGATGGAGATGAGGAAAGGGCTAAATCGATCAAAACTGGTGTCTTACTGAGTGTCGGCATAGCGATGCACAACCTCCCAGAAGGGGTAGCTATAGGTGCGGTATTCATAGTCAGCTATGAGGCGGGGATGACTTTAGCAATCCTCATGGCGATCCATAACTTTCCAGAAGGGATGGCTGTGGGAGCCGCCATGTGTGTGGGAAAGGTGAGGAGTCATAAAGTGTTGATCACCACCGCTCTCGCTGGCGTTCCCATGGGTATCGGAGCTTTTCTCGGAGGGGCTTTAGGCGGCGTCTCAGATCTAGCTCTCTCGATAGGATTGGGATTTGCTAGCGGCGCGATGCTCTACATAGTTTTCGACGAGCTTATCCCCGATGCACATAGAAGGATGAAAGGGCATTACGCGATAGGAGGAATCCTTTCTGGCATAATCTTAGGTATAGTATTGATCCAGGTCCTCCATTGAATTCCTAAGACCTATATCTGTTATAACTACATCAAGGGCAAATGATAATAATGAGTTCACCCTTTTTTCCTCTTTACCTATGTTCATTGTGGGCCCTTAGGGTTGTGTCGGAACAAAAGGTTCCAACTTCCCCTAAGGCTTCCTCGCTCACTATCGTTCACCATGGGCCCTTAGGGTAGTCAGGATATCCTTTCGGCTTTCGGAGCCGAGGACCGGGGTTCGAATCCCCGAGGGTCCGTTTTTTTAAGGGGATGAGAACCCTTGGGTTCGAGAACAAATCTGTGATTTGTGAACGGTTGGAATCACGAGTATATCGAGTGATTGTGACCAGAATCCCCGAGGGTCCGTTTTTTTAAGGGGATGAGAACCCTTGGGTTCGAGAACA
>JBKHKA010000022.1:0-29794 GCA_046537845.1 Candidatus Aenigmatarchaeota archaeon | reverse complement strand
CTATGATTAGTACATAAGGTATTAATAATTTTGCATGAAGATGCAATCATTTAGATGCGATGATAACGATAACAAAACCAATATAACTATTGCCCTATATCGTGGTCCGCGAGGGTAAAAATTCTGTCTCAACATCGAATTTTTCTGTGAGCAATTCTTCCATCTTTCTCACACCTAGTGTTTCTGTGGCATAGTGTCCAGCGAAGATAACCGGCATATCCAAGTCCAAAGCTTCGTTGTAGGCCATGTATGTGCGTTCCCCGGTTATGAAGAGTTCTGCTCCGTTTTCTTTCGCCGACTTCAGAGCTTGACCGCCTTTTCCGGTCAATATTCCCACTTTCTTTACCTCTTTCTCTCCACTGACAACATAAGTTTCCGTGTCCAGCGTAACTTCTAGAGTTTTGGCTATCATATCGACCCTCTTTTCTTCTTCGAAGGTCGCGAGTCTGGCTATCCTGGTGTCTTTATACTCCATGAACGGTTCACCTATCTCAGCTCCGATGGTCCTAGCCAGTTCAACGTTATTGCCGACCTCTGGATGCACATCCAAAGGAAGATGAGCCGCATAAAGTCCTATGTCATTTTCCATGAGCTCTTTGATGATCTGATACTCTCTGCCGACCAATGGTCCCAAACCATTGTTCCAGATCAGCCCATGATGAACGAATAAAAGGTCCGCATCGGTCTCGACGGCCCTCTTTACGATATCTTTTCTCACGTCGACTGCAAAGGCGATCTTGTTTATCTCTGTAGAAGCATCAACTTGGACTCCGTTCTCGCTCTCGTCTTCTATCTCGTCGATCGAAAGATGATCTTCCAAAAATCCGACCAATTCTGAATCGCTTATCATCATTATCACACTCTCGCTTCAAAGTTAGAGAGGACAAGCTACATATCCCTTTCGGTGTAGGGAGAGGAGTGTTGTGTTCTCGATATATAAAAGTCGTAGAAACTTCTAAAGATGATAATCAGTCTTATGTGAATGGATTCATATACGGGAAAAAATAGCATTCGCGATTGGGCTTTAGAAAGATTGGATTAGATCTGACGCATGGAGAGAAAGCTCAATCAAACTAGAAAAGTATTATAAATCATCGATCTCTTTCCTATTACGGTGAAAAAATGACATATTTGTTCTCAGTAGATATAGAGGGTATTTCAGGAGTAGTTTCGGGACCCCAATGCAAGATGGATTCCAAAGAATACGACAGAGCTCAAAAGCTGATGACGAAAGAAGCAAACGCCGCGGCGAAAGGAGCTTTTGACGCTGGAGCTGAACATGTCTACGTAACCGACGGCCACGGTAAGATGAGGAATATAATAGTAGAGGATCTAGACGAAAGGGTTGAACTCTTCAGCGGGAGACCAAAATTGCTCTCACAGATGGAGGGCCTTTCTGAAGGTTTAGAAGGTGTAGGCTATATCGGTTATCACAGCTCGGCCCACAGTCAAGGCACGCTTTCCCACACCTATTCAGGTGCGGTGGTGGACAAGTTGATGATCGGGGAGACGATGGCTAGCGAGTTCGCAATGAATTCTTTTCTAGCGGCCCGGTATGACGTCCCGGTCTTCTTTCTTGCTGGTGATGATGAGATCATCAGAGAAGCTAAAGAGCTTTATCCAGAGATACCTCACGTACAGACCAAAAAAGCAACTGGGCGCTACAGCGCCAAGTGCAGGCATCCCAAAGTGGTGAGAAAAGAGATACGGGAAAAGGTGAAGGAAGCCGTAGAAAACGATATGGGTAAGGTTATAGAACCTGATGATACCCTCTACCACGTCTGGTTCAAAGATGCAGGCAAATTGGACAATATAGAATTACTACCTTCAGTGGAAAGAAAGGGACCTAAGGAATTCGTGATCGATACTGGGGACCTAGAAACGAATTACAAAGTGTTCAGAGCCTGTACGATGCTCGCCACGGTGGACTCGCAGTAGAGAGAACAAGGAATCAGTTAATCTCATCCAAAAAATATTATACACAAAAATTCATCATCGTATACATGGACCTGAAAAACAGACACCGCCTGAAAGACAAAGATGTGGATAAGTACTTCGAACATATGCAAGCGAATCTAGGAGATTCACCCTTCGAACCCGGAGACGGAGTGGATATCGCGGACTGTAACGATCGAAGAGTGCTGTTGATAGATCAGGAACCGCTGGCCACCTTTTTTGACGAAGAGGTCTTCCCCACGATACAGGGTCTTTTGAAGATGGACCCTTCCAAACGATACGTTACGGTGGATATGGGAGCTGTAAAGTTCGTTTACAACGGCGCCGACATAATGGCTCCGGGTATCGTCGATGCGGACGAAAGCATCGAGGAAGGCACTATGGTCTGGATAAGAGATGAAGAACACAATAAACCTCTAGCGGTGGGCAGGGCCATGACCCACGGGGCGGAGATGAAAAAATCCGAGATTGGAAAAGTGATCAAAAGCCTACATCACGTCGGTGACGGCATGTTCGAGTGAATTCGAACTCCTTCAAAGGCGCTCTTTTAATTCATCTATGATCTTGACGGGAGAGGGATCTCTACCTCTCAGAAGTGCCAGATATATACTGATATAATCTCCCAGGTAGACCAACGACAGTATCCTGGCCAGTTGTGTATCCGCATCGGTCCATACCTCTATCATATCGTGTACTTCGTCTTCGAAAACTAGTTCCTTTGTGATCTCTATACGTTTGTTGATCCTGTCTGGTTCTTTCTCATCTCTCAAAAATATGGGTATGAAATCAGAACTGTTATCGTCCCCTTTCCACCCCACCACTTCGTTGTGGTTCATCTCTGGGAAGGCGCCATACCAGGACAGAACTTCCGCATTTTCATTGAACTGAGTATGCCAGCGGTTGGCCACGGCATTGTATATGGAATGGCCGTAGACGATCGGGATCTTGTTTTCGATCCTTTCGGCCAGCTGTTTGGCCTTATTCTCCTCTGCAGGCACATCCATCTTGATCTGATCTCGTAATTCTTTCAATTCAGAGACCGTATCGAGCACATCGATCTCCGCATCATAGATCAACAATTCCGAGAGTAACTGGATCACGGGGATGAACAAGAAGGCGAAAGCGGCTCTCGGAGGATAACCTTTCGGGGCTTTCATGAAAACGATCTTCTCTTCTTCGCTCATCTTTTCTAATTCACCGTCGGAGCTTATGGCAACTACGTTAGCATTTTTTTCCAAGCCCTTTCTCGCAGCGCTCAAGGTCTCTTCAGTATTCCCAGAATAAGATATTACGAAGAGAAGGGTCTTCTCATCCACAAAAGAAGGAAGGGTATAATCTCGATTGACCGCGATGGGTATTTTGATACGGTTGGCCAAAAAGCTTTTGAGAGTGTCCCCAACTATGGCTGAGCCCCCCATCCCTGTCACAACGATATTATCTGGCTGGAACGGAAGGAGGTCCGTTTCAAAATCTGAGACCGTTTCCTCTATCTGGTCGGGAAACCGTTCCAACACCTGAAGCATCCCCTCTTTATCCATCTCTTTCATCTTCTCAACATCATCGAGCATAGTCTCACTCATCCCTTTATCTCAATCAGGAATAAATAGATTATCCTATAAAGGGTCTTTCTAGCACTTTTCGGAGTTTGACCAAAACAATATTATAAATCATGACAATCAACAATCGATGAACGAAACGGTCAAAGAGGCTCTTCAGCGACTAGAAAAAGGTAAATTCGTGATGGTCTATGATAGAGATGAAAGAGAGGAAGAGATCGATCTGGTTACGCCTTCCAAGACCATCACGCCAGAAAATATTCGTAGGTTGAGGAAAGATGCTGGCGGGCTCATATGCGTGACCGTTCCGCCTTCGAGCTGGGAAAAATTGGAATTGCCCTACCTCAGCGAGCTCTACCGTTCTGCCAGCAACGACTTTCCGATACTTTCGGAGATGAAAGCCGATGATATACCTTATGATGAAAAATCTACTTTTTCACTCTCGGTGAACCACAGGGAGACCTTCACTGGCATAACCGACGAAGATAGAGCCTTGACGATCCGAAAATTTGCAGAGCTCGGAGAGGATATAAATCAGCAGCCGGGTGATCAGGCTCAAAAGATGTTCGGTGACAATTTCAGGACCCCAGGCCATGTATTCCTCCTGAACGCCACCAAAGGACTGCTCCATAATAGAGAAGGACACACTGAACTGACCACGGCACTGCTTCAATTGACGGACCTTTATCCCAGTATGACCATCTGCGAGATGATGGCTGACGATGGGGACAGTCTCTCTGTAGAAGAGGGAAAAGAATACGGGGAAAAACACGACATACCTTTGGTAAAAGGCGATGATATCATCGATGCTTGGAAAAAAGAGAGGCCAAAAGTCGACGTAGAGGTTGATGAGAAAGAAGATATCAGGGTCATGGCCGTGGGCACCTTCGACATAGTTCATCTCGGGCATCTCCATTATCTAGAAGAAGCAAGAGCACTGGGAGACGAACTCGTCGTGGTGGTTGCCTGTGACGAAACGGTCAGGGAACACAAGCACGAACCTCTGAACGATGAAAAAACCAGAAGAGAGATGATGGAGGCTTTAAAGCCGGTAGACAGGGCTGTCGTAGGTGATGAAGAAGATCGGTATAAGACCGTGGAAGAATTAGATCCAGACATCATCGCATTGGGATACGATCAGCGGCATGAAGAAGAAAAACTCAAGCAAGACCTAAAAGAGAGGGGCCTGGACAGTATAAAGGTGAAAAGGATGTCACACCACCATTACGAGCTCGACGGAACGAGGGGGATAATCAGGAAGATAATAGACTGGTACAGCATGAAAAAGGAATTGGAGAAAGTGGAGGAGGGGATCGAATGAAGAAGATCGGTATAGCCGATACGACTTTTGCCAGGTACGATATGTACAAAAGCGCAGTGGACGAGCTCTCAAAACTCGGCACCGGATTCGAGATCGAAAGGTACACCGTTCCAGGCATCAAAGACCTGGCCATAGCGTCCCAAAAGTTGATAAATTCGGGGGCGGATATAGTCATGGCTTTAGGTATGCCGGGACCGGAGCCGATAGACAAGCAATGCGCGGACCAGGCCTCGAAAGCATTGCTCTACGTGGAATTGAAACACGATACCCACATAATAGAGGTGTTCGTGCACGAAGATGAGGTCGAAGGGGAAGACCTGGCTGAGTTGGCGGATAAACGGGCTAGAGAGCATGCCCTTAACGTGTACGATTTATTATTCAGACCTGAACGGCTCGAAGAAAAAGCCGGGCAGGGCGAAAGGGAAGGACATCCCGACGTAGGACCTTTGAGGTGAATAGATATGGAAGAAAAAACGGATCTGAACGTAGAGGATATGAACATGGGTATAGTGGTCTCTGAGTTCAATTACGACATAACCCAGATGATGCTGGAGCGAGCGAAGAAACACGCTGAATTCTTGGGAGTCGAAGTGACCGAGGTGACACACGTCCCCGGGGTTTTCGATATGGCTCTAGCTATAAAGAGCCTGTTGAAGCGGGACGATATAGATGCGGTGGTCACACTCGGTGCGGTCATAAAGGGAGAGACTAGACACGACGAAACGGTGATGTCACACGCTGCCAGAAAGATCACTGACCTTTCATTGGAATATGAGAAACCCGTGGCTCTTGGGATAACGGGGCCGGGCATGAGCAGGATGGAAGCCGAAGAGAGGATAGAACGGGCTAAAAATGCTGTGGAATCGGCGGTCAAGATGTACAAACGGCTGAGATAACAGGTAAAATTAAGTAAACCGACTTATATATCCTGCCGATGGCCTATTCCATCCCGAGCGACCAGGAGGTCGAGGAAGCTCTCAAATATGTGATGAGGAGGGTGAAAGGCGTAAATTCACTCAAAAAATTGAGAGAGTTGGTGATAAAAGAACTTCGCAACACCGACCCCCACTATACCGTAGGCATCGATCGTTTGAGGAAGATAGCGGTCACAGCCTCTTTTATCCATACTGAGATCTATGCTACAACTGGTGAGGAAAAAAAATCTTTGAGAGGGAAGTGCCCCGTCTGTGGAAACAAGCTCGAGAAGACCAAAAACGAAACCATCTTTGGAGGGTCCGTAACTCTGGGATATAAGTGCCAAGAATGTCCTTATTGGACTACTTTGAAGAGGCGGATACCCGTTCGATACAATTTTGAACACAAGACAGAGGAGAAAAAAGATGGAGATAAAACACGATAGCGGTATAACGATCGAAGAGAACGGGGATAAGATAATTTTAGATCCTTCCAAACAGGTTAAGAGAGGAGTGGTGACTCACGGACATCTGGATCATCTGGTGAAAGACTCTTATATGACCCCGCCCACACTCGACATATTGGGTGTCAGAAAAGGCGAGAAAAGAGGGGAACAGCTTCTGTATGGTTTTCCTCACGAGATCGACGGCTTCGAGGTAACGCTCTACCCGGCAGGGCACGTTTTCGGCTCAGCCATGGTGAAAGTTGACGACGTACTTTACACAGGTGATTTCAACCCATACGGGGGTAAGACCTGCAAGAGAGCCGTGCCCTACGATTGTGACGTGTTGATAATAGAGTCCACATATGGAAAAACCCAATACAGGCTGCCTCCAAAAGACGAAGTGACGCAGGACCTGTTGGCCTGGACGGAGCAGCAGATGGAGGAAGGACCTGTGATCTTGGGAGCTTACCAGTTCGGAAAAGCTCAAGAGGTCATAGCACTTCTTAACGATCTGGGTAAAAAACCCCTTGTCCCAAGGTCCATAGCAGAGATCAACGAAGTCTATAATTCATATGAAATGGGATTGGACTACAGGATCTGGGAGGATGAACCTTCTGAGGAGAACTACACCGCTGTGGTACCGCCCAAGGAACTCAGAAGACCCGTGGGTAAGATGATGAAGAGGGCCCGGAAAGACGGCGGCGCCTCCACCTATCTTTCTGGGTGGTGCTCGATATTTCCCTTCTACAACTCGATGGATATAGACGCACAGTTCCCTTTGTCAGATCACGCTGGTTTCGACGAGCTACTAGATTTTGTAGAGAGGTGCGGACCAGAGAAGGTATACACGGTCCACGGAAGTGCGGAGGAGTTCGCTCTAGAGGTGGAAGAAAGACTGGATATAGAAGCGGAGAAATTGGAATAGCACTAGACGACGATACTAAACGAGGACCATTTCACCACGGGCATCGCGACCAGCGGGATCAAAATCAACCTAACCTTCGTTTCTTCTAACCCGTTTGTCCACTCGTCCTCGTAAAGTATATTCGATGCTTTTAAATACGGTATAACAGATGAACACATATATGGCAGAAATAGTGATCGATGAAGATATTAGACATGGAAAGCCGATTATAAAAGGCACTAGGATCACAGTAGATGAAGTTCTAGGGATGTTAGAGAGTGGGATGACTTTAAAAGAGATCGAAGAGGAATATGGATTGACAGAGGAGGACGTCCGGGCAGTGATAAGTTACGCAGCAGGCATAATAAGAGGAGAAGAAGTCAGGGACGTTCCAGCATGACAATCAGATTTTTTTTAGATGAAAACATGCCGAAATCTTCGGCAGAGATTTTGAAAGACTTGGGTTTTGAAGTAGAGCATGCGAGGACCGCAGGTTTTAGAGGAAAAACCGATGAAGAGATCGCAAAATACGCAAAAGAGCAGGGGGCAGTGTTGGTCACTAAAGATCTAGATTTTGGAAACATGTTATGGTATCCTAAAGGATCTCACTATGGCCTTCTGATTATCAGACTACCACATGATTACTCGGCGAAACAGATAACTAGCAAACTAAAAGAGTTCATAAGTAATATCGACGTCGAAGAATTAGTAGATCATATCACCATCTTAGAACTGGGGAGATATAGGGTGAGAGAGATATAGACCAGAGAAATCGGAGGATGATAATTCTCCAGAGATGTACCATCAATATTAATAATGGTAGTCACGATATGGATAAAACAGGAGATAATATGGAATACAACATAGAAGGGAACGTATTAGCGGCTAAATTGGACGATGGGATGGATCTTTTTGAGGCGATAGAAGCTATCATGGATGACATAGAGCAGGACTCCGCTGTTGTCGTGAGCGCGATAGGTATGATAGACGACTTCAAGGTCGGTTTTTACAACAGAGATACCGGCGGTTACGAATGGATGGAAATCAAAGAGCCGAAGGAACTGCTCTCATTGAAGGGGAGCGTCACAGAGGAAGGAAGTATGCATTTCCATGTTGAAGTGGCGGGAAAAGACCATGGTGTGGTAGGAGGGCACCTTGATGGAGGAAAGGTTTTCAATGTCGTCGAATTGACGATGCTGATTTTTCAAGATATGAAATTGTCGAGAAAAAGAGACGAAGAACTCGATATGGATCTCCTCTCGGTGAGGTGAAAGCATCAGTTACGAGTTGATCGATCATACCGCTGATGTAGGGATTCAGGCTATAGGGCAAGATCTAGAAGAGGCCTTCGAAGAGACCGCCGAAGGGATGTTCAGCATAATAACTGATCTCTCCAAGGTGGAAGAAAGGGAGAGATATGATATAGAGATAGAAGAAGACGACCTGGAAAGCCTTCTAGTCCAATTTCTCTCCGAGCTGATATATCTTCACGAAGTCCATTCTGTAGTCTTCAAAAGATTCGAAGTGAAGATCGAAGAGGCTGAGGAGAAAAAGAAACTGACAGCTAAAGCTGTAGGCGAGAAGATCGACTTTGAAAAGCACGACATGGACACCGCCGTAAAAGCGGTTTCCTACCATGAATTATCCATCGATCCAGAAGGGAGTATAAAGATAATTTTCGACGTGTAGAAATCAACTTTCACTTACCTCCCCGAAGAAGATTAATAAAGGAGTTGAGTGTAATATGAGGCGATAAAATGAGCCAAGAAGAAATAGAAAAGTTGCCAGGAGTAGGACCCGCAACTGCAGAAAAGCTCATGGACTCAGGCTATAATGATCTGATGGCCATAGCCGTGGAGTCACCTAGAGTCTTGTCCGATGTGGCAGAGATAGGGGACTCTACTGCAGGTAAGATAATCCAAGCTGCCAAAGAGGCGGCCGATATCGGTGGGTTCGAGACTGGTACAGAGTTATTAGAGAAAAGAAAGCAGATTGGGATGTTGAGCACCAGCGCCGAGAGCTTCGATGATCTCCTCGGCGGTGGGATAGAGACGGGTTCCATAACTGAATTCTTCGGAGAATTCGGGTCGGGAAAGACGCAGATAGCCCATCAGCTGTTGGTCAACGCTACTCGCTCTGAAGAAGAGGGAGGTCTTGACGGTGAAGCCATGATAATAGATACAGAGAACAGTTTCAGACCGGGCAGGATAAGCGAGATAGCAGAAGCTAGAGAGATGGATCCCGAAGAAACACTCGATAGAATCCACGTCGGACGGGCTTTCAACACACACCACCAGATGTTGCTCGCAGAGAAAGCCTTAGAGATGGGGGAAGAAAGACCTATCAGGTTGTTGATCGTGGATTCATTGACATCACACTTCAGAGCCGAATATGTGGGGAGAGGAGCCCTTGCCGAGAGACAACAGACCCTCAATAAGCATCTCCACAAACTGTTGAAATTCGCGGACAGAAACAACGCTGCCATAGTGGTGACGAATCAAGTCACCGCAAATCCAGACCAATTTTTCGGCGATCCGACGAAGCCTATAGGCGGTCATATCCTCGGGCATACAGCGACCTTCAGAGTCTATCTAAGAAAAAGCAAAGGTGACAAGAGGATAGCTCGTTTGGTAGATTCACCGAACATGCCGGAAGGAGAGGCTGTATTCAGGGTCGAAGAAACCGGGATCACAGAATAACGAACCCCTTTATTTTTTATTTTTTTGTCATATCTTGATTATTTTGTCATATTTATTTTAAACAACAAATAAGGTCTCCAAAGTTATATTACTTATAAGTTTTTCTTATTTATCAATCAATATTGGGAAAAATTTAAATTCTCGTAAAAAGGATATTTACAATAGGGTATTCGGGGCTAGTAGGTTAGAGTGCATCCCATCCCACCATCCTGACCAAAAAACACTAGCCCCTCCCCTTTTTCTCAATGTTTCAGCGTCAGTCTGAGTTTTTTGACGCTATGAAAGCTTGTCCTATCGGGACACCCATATCTCCGTTGGGGACTTTGTTGTGCACCAACAGCTCGTAGCCTCTGTCTTCAAGATACTTTTCGATGGTGTCAACTATAGGTTTGTTGTAAGAAACTCCACCAGAGATGCCTATGGATTCTATACCTCTACTCTGCGCCGTTTCCGATGCGGCTTCAGCTAAGGCACCCGAAACAGAAGTGACGTAGGAAAGGGCTCTATCTTCTCTCTTATAGGAGTCGTTCGTCATCTCCACAAACGCATCTAACGTTTTTATCTCTCCCTTTGATATCGGTATCTCGTAATCTTTTTTGTTCCTTCCTTGATAAAGCAAACTTTCCAACTTCATGGCCGGCTCTCCCTCGTAAGTTCTTTTGGAGCTTACGTCCAACGCAAAAGAAACAGCATCCAATAACCTGCCGTAGCTGCTGGTCTGGACACTGTTAGAGAACATCTTTTCAAAGATCCGAGCCTCCTGGTCATCATATATCTCGGGCTCTTCTCCTGCTTTCTTCTCTACGGCATAAGCTAACCTTCGTATGTCTTCAACTGCTTTCTCTCCACCCAGCAGCGGAAAGTTCTCCAAGTGATGCGTCCTTTCGTAGCCTTCCTCGGTACAGTACAATATCTCCCCGCCCCAACTGTTACCGTCTTCGCCGTAGCCCGTTCCATCCACCGCTATACAAACCAGCTCATCACGGTCATGTTCCAGCATCAAAGAGGCTCCGTGGGCCCAGTGGTGCTGTATCTCGAACAATTCCGCTTCGTAACGGGAAGCGTACTCTTCACCCAACTCTCTGCTCTGGTATTTGGGGTGGAGATCGACCCCTACGGCTCTTATTTCTTCTATACCCAAAAGTGACTTCAGATGCCCAAAAGTATCTTTGTAAAATTCTTTGTTTCCATAGTGACCTAGATCCCCAAGATACTGACTTGGGTAGAGCTTTCCATCTTTAGAAAGTGTAAGGCATCCGCTCTGATCGGCTCCGGCTCCCATGACTGCACCTTTTTCAAAATCTAAAAAATCAGGTACGTAGCCTCTAGAGCGTCTTATCAGCGCTGATCTGTCACTATGCACTCTTATCAGCGAATCGTCTATCCTGTTCGCTATTTTCCGGTTGTGGAGCAAGAAATAGTCGGCGTCCAATTCGAAAGCTTTCTGGTTTTCGATCACCATGGGTTCTCCAGGTGGGTTAGCGCTCGTCATCACTAGAGCGTCGGATTCCAACCTCTCGAAGACCATGTGGTGGAGGCCCGTGTAGGGTAACATCATGCCTATGGTCGGCAGATCCGGTGCCGCATAGTCCATCAACTGATCTTCATGATCTTTCTTTTCGAACAGCATGATCGGCCGCCGTGGCCCGGTAAAGAGCTCTTCGAGCTGGACTTTAGCGTACCTAGATGCTGTTTCCACGTCCCGGACCATTATAGCGAAGGGCTTTTCTTTTCGAGAGTACCTTCGTCTCAATTCAGGTATCCTCTCTAACCTACAAGCTATATGCATCCCTCCCCAGCTCTTAGCTACGGCTATATTTCCTCTCTCTAAAAGTTCACAGAATTCCTCCACACCTCCGACCTCATTTTTGTCCTTATCATAGAGTGTGTAGCTCGGACCGCATTCCGGGCAAGATATGGTCTGGGCGTGGAACCTCCTGTCCATGGGATCCTGATATTCTTCCCGGCAATCTTCACAAAGAGGGAAGGGTTCCATGGTGGTCTTATCCCTGTCATAGGGTAATGAATAGATGGCGGAGTATCGAGCACCGCAATTGGTGCAGTTGGTGAAGGGATATCCTTTCCTTCTATCTCCAGGGTCCTTCATCTCTTCTATGCATTCAAAGCAGAGGGCAGTGTCCACGGGGATGGTAGAAGACCCTCTACCTCCGGAAGAACTCCGCACGATCTCGAAATCGTCCATGGAAACTTCCCGCTCGTATCTCTCGACCTCTTGTATCTCGGCCAAGGGAGGGAGTTCCTCTTTCAAACGCTCTAGAAATTCGTTCGGATCTTTATCGATCACCACTTCGACTTCGCTGCCCGTGTTCTTCACATAGCCTTTCAATCCCAAGTCCTTTGCGACCCTGTGTACCGTAGGTCTGAACCCGACACCCTGTACCGTGCCCTTCAGGATCAGCTTCATGTATCCGGATTGATAGGGCTGGTTTTTATAGTTAATCATCCAAAAGACTATTTACCCTGAATCTTTCACTTTTCCGATGATATGCGGAGTAGACGAGGCGGGAAGAGGACCCGTCATAGGCCCGATGGTGGTGGCCGGAGTCAAGGTCCAGGATGACGGGAAACTCATAGATATGAAGGTCAAAGATTCGAAGAGGTTGAGCGCAAAAAGGAGGGAAGAACTAGAAGAGAAGATCAAAAAGAGCTGTGAATTCACCGTAAGAGTGGTCTCGGCAGAAGATATAGATTCACTGAGAGATTCCATGACTCTCAACGCTTTGGAGGCTAACCTATTTGCCAACATCATCGAGGAGTTGTGCGGCGAAAACGATTCCTGTTACGTAGATTCCGCTTCTACGGATGAAAGAAAATTTAAAGAGATGGTCCATAAAGGTCTAAACTCTCCAGTCAACATAACCTCGGAACACGGCGCAGACGATGAATATCCTGTTGTGTCCGCCGCCTCTATCTTGGCAAAAGTTGAGAGAGATAGGAGAGTGAAGGAGATCTCCAAGGAGTTGGGGAAAGATATAGGCAGCGGATATCCGTCGGACAGGAAGACGCGGGACTTTTTGCAGAACTGGATAAGTGAAAAAGGGTCCTTACCGCCCCACACGAGAAAGAGCTGGGAGACCGCTAGGGAACTGATGAACAGATTCAAAAATCGTTCGCTGGATGAGTTTTAAAAGCGGGACAAAACTTTTTTATCTCAACACCTTTTTAGCGGAGGTAGAGAAAAAATGTCCGATGAAATGGCTAAGGAGAGAAAAGTCCTCGATAAACTGGTGGATAAATTCGAAGGTAAGGTCGAAGAAGATGACTCGCTTGAAGACAAACTGAAAGATTTCAAAAGAGATGTCAGGGTGGATTTCAGATCTGGAAACAGCTACCACTTCACTTTAGATGAAACGGAGATCAGCGAAATAAAGATGGAGGATGATGTTGGAGAGCGCGATGCCGATATAATCGTTTCCTCCGATGTTGAGACATTAGAAGGCTTACTAGACGGAGATGTTGGGGTGATGCAGGCTTACGCGAAGAACAAGATAAAGGTCGATGCGCCTTTAACGGATATGTTAAAATTCAAACAACTTCTCTAGCTGTAAAGGTGAGCTTTTTCGGGCGGATGCTTCATGAACTCTCTGAGCAGAGTGGTGGCGTAGGTCCCCTTCTGCAGATCGACCCTGATCCTTAAGGCCTCACCCTTAAGGCCCCACTCAAGTTCTTTCGCCGGTGCGAATATTGTTCTTCTGGTGCCCGTGGACGATATGGATGATATCTCGGGTATTATGAAATCGTCCTTTTCTACTCCTTCTTCTTCTATAACCTGTCTTTCGATCTTTCCCTGCTCGCCCTCTGAAAATTCAGAATTGTGGCCGTAGAGCGGCGCGCTTACGAATGCTTTACCCTCTTTCACCATCTTTGAGGCTTTTTCAATATTCCTTTCATGGACTATGACTTTTGTGTTCTTGTTTGGAAGACCGCTTTTGTCCGCAGGGAGAACTATATCTCCTTTCATAGCCGCGTTAAGCGGCAGACCTCTTTCCAGGCGTATAGAGACCATCTTGTTGAAAAGGTAGGATTGATAGGCGTGTACGAACATCATCAAGAGGTTATGAGGGAGTATCTTCAAAGCCGAAACGTAATCACTGGGATTATCTTTAAGGTAGTCGATGATGCCCCTTTCAAAGGTCAACATCGATGGGTACCTCTCCAACGCTTCTTCGAAGTCCCACGTATCCTCTAAAAATTTCCTAGCCTCGTAACATTCTTCATTTTCGCCCTCCTGGGGTGAAGCGATGTAAGTTTTCACCGCCCCCTCGAAGTCACCTTTCGTGATCTTCTTACCGACTATATGGGTGATGGGTCTCATGGTGCCGAAACGTTGGACTCCGAACCAGTTGGGGAAGCCCTTTTCTTCCTCTATTTTACTTCCCGTCCAGTCCGCTCTTTCCAGCGCCTCTTTATTTCCCACCTTCATGTCCCTGATCAATATCTCGAAGCGGTTGCCCGTATGGGCGCCTATATTCAGAGAGCGGTGAGAAGTAAAGACCTCTTGGATCTCTACATCCTTTATGGAAAGTTCCTTCAACCTTTCGGGTGATGTTTTGAAAGACATCCACTGGGTGGTGATCGCCCTTTTGTCTTTGGTGCCTGAAAAAGCTATGTCGCTCCTAGGTATGTTCAATTCGTCCGCTAATCTTTTGATCAGCCTGTTGGTCTCCCAATTTCTAGACCATATTTTAGCTATAGCATAATCCCCTTCAGTCTCATCGAAAAGATCTATCTCTTCATGGACTCTGAAGTCCTCAGGATATTTTTTCAATCTGCCTCCAACACCGGGAGTATCTGTAAAGAACAGATCCAGCCCCACCTTTTCTTCCATACCGATCCACCGATGGCCTTTTCACCTAGTCTTCCTCTTCCTCTCCAAAGATATCAGAATAGATACCGTCTATATCGTCTCTAAAAGTTTTCGAAATATCGATCAGCTTTTCCTTTGGATCTGTACCTTCTTTCACTTCTATACGCAGTATTGGGTCATCCAATTCTTGATGTTCAACTGAGTAATCCGCGGTAGTGACCTCTTCATCTTTCAACAGCTGCTCTATCAGCGGGTACATGACGGTAGAATCGGCATCTTTCACTTTGATCTCAAGCGTCCTATCAGTTTTTTGAAGCACTTTGAAATCCATGATATCAATTCGGGAAAGATAAGGTGGTTACTTAAAGGTATTGGTTTCGCTCAGAACGGTTTTCACTTGGGCTCAGCTTCTTTGATTTCAAGTATACGGTCAAAATCCAATTCGAACCCTACCACGGGATTTTCCAAATCAAAGTTTTCGAGGACTTCTGGTGAGACCTCCCCGAAGAAACCCAGCTCCTGCTCCCCTTCGACTATCTTTGCGCACCTGCCTTGTATGAAAGAAGGATGTTTTTTAGGCTTCACGGTCATCTCCATACCCAGGTTGGTGAAGACCCCGTCTAGAAGGGACTTGTTCTCCGTGAACCCGACCTTCGAACTCTCCATGACACCTGCAGCATTAGTTTTTTGCTCTCCATCCATCACCACATCCCCTATCTCGAACAGTTTCTGAGGAAGAGGTTCGGTTTTATTTTCTCTCAGGTTGGAAAGTAAACCAGGGAGGAGCCAAGTTCTGACCGCCCCAGTGTTTTCGCTGACTGGATTTTTTATAAGTGCGGACTCTTCGCTCTCACCGGCTTCTTCACCCATCATATCAAATCCTAACTCTTCGTTGGTCAGCATGTAGTTCATGACCTCGTTGAATCCGTGGCCTATGAGCAGTTCTCTCAACGCTTCTTTAAGCTCGCTTTCGGGTAAAGCCTTTCCTACGGTCACTTCCCTGGGTAAAACGCCCTCAAAGTTGTCGTAATCGTAACCGATAGCCACGTCCTCGATGATGTCCCAGGGATGAAGGATGTCGTGTCTATAAGGAGGTATAGTGACCTCGAATCCGGACTCGTTATCTTTCAATTCCACAGCGTATCTCATCCTTTCCAGTATGTCCTTTGTTTCTTCTTTCGATAGTTCGACGCCCAATACTCTTTCACATTCTTTTAAAGAGATATCGATTTTTTTAGGGGTAAAATATGGGTAAGTTATACTTTTAGAGCCGTATTTCACCTCGGTAGTGTGTATCTCCGCTCCTCTCTCGGCTAAAGTGGTGCAGAATATGTTCAGAGCCTGCTCAAGAGCACGCATGTCAGTCCCTGTCATATCTATGAAAAAGGTCCTGGTATCAGGGGTCACCTCGGTCATAACACCGTTGATGATCGGCGGAAATGAAAGCACGTCGTTTTTGGAATCAACGAGCAATGGATACCTATATTCTCCTTCAAGGATGTGAGCGTATTCTTTCCCCTTATCGTGTCTCTCCAGTATCCGCTCTAGGTTCATCTCTACGGATCTCTCTAACGGAACAAAACTCACATCGTCAGGTTTTACCGCCTTGTATTCTATAGGAGGTTCTATGGGCTCGAAGTCGTGCAGACCGATAGCCACTTTTGACCTGTTTCTACCTAATGTTAGGTGCAGTTTTTCTTGAAGTTCCATCAACGATTTGAGAGTCCGGGGTGAAAGTTCGACGTTCTTCACAAGGGCCGTCACAACGTAAGGTCTGACGTCCTGAACGCTCAGATCGACTTCCGTGATGACCTCAGAAGTAAAGGTCTCATATTCTGGTAGGCCTACGTCCTTCCCCAAGAAACCTCTTACCGACCTTGACACGCCTTCAACCGAGAGCATATCGCATCGGTCAGGGAAAATTTCCAATTCCCATCTTTCTCCCTTTATCTCTTCTATCTCCACTCCTATCTTCGGTAGTACCTCTAGAAGGGTGACCTGATCGGAACCGGTGAGTTCAAGGAGGTCGTCTGAGTTCACTGATATTACGGGCATAGTTGCGGCATACAAATCGAGATATTTGGATTTTTGGATAGAAAACTTTCGACAGGTTAATATATCTAAAATTATTTTTCTTAGTCAGACAGGATATCATGGAAGAAGAGCGGGACGAAGAACAGGAGGAAGAACCACCGGAAGAACTAGATGAAGAAGAAGTCCACGGGGGTTTACTCCAACGGGAGGAAGAGAAGGATATAGAGCAGATGGTAGAGGCGGTCTTGTTCTCCGCTGGACGGCCCTTGACAGTCCCAAAGATCGAGGAGTCCATAGGAAGGCCTCGAACGGAAGTCAGGAAGGCGGTCAAGAAACTGCGGAGGATGTATCAGAACAGAAAAACCGCCCTGGAGATAAGAAAGATCGGCAGAAAATTTTCTCTCCAGTTGAAGTCCGAATTCAACAAGTACGGGATGCAGATGATGGACGAGGAGATGAGCAGACCTCTTCTCAAAACCGCGGCTTTGATCGCCTATTACCAGCCCATCAGGCAGAGCGAATTGAAAAAGATGATCGGGGAGAAGGTGTACGATCACGTGGATGAACTAAAAGAAAAGGATCTGATACTATCGGAAAGGGACGGGAGAACTTACTCCTTAAGGACCAGCCCTAAATTTCAGGAATACTTCGGCCTGGAAGCAAAAGACAGGAACGAGCTGAAAAAACTGATGGCGGAGAAAGCGGGTGTGACTGAATAGATATAACCGGAAAAGAATATTTTCCCGGCTAGATATCAAAAACGGTAACCTTATTCCTCCAGCATTTTCAGTAGTTGAGAAAAGACCCCCATCATCCTGTGGTACTCCCATTTGGTGAGGACTGCTCTCCCCAGTATCTTTCTGAACATTATCTCAGTTTTTTCTCTTTTGTGTTCCGGGTATCCGGAGGTCTCTAGCACCTGGGAGAAAACTTCTATCAGTCTTTCCCTTTCGCTCGCTTCGCTCATCTTGTCTTCATTTCTCACCGCCGAAGCTCCCATCTCCTTGAAGACCTCGTAGAGCACTATGCCGACAGCGTGAGAAAGATTCAGGATGGGATAGTCTTCCGAGGACGGTATCCGGACCAACCTGTCGCAGTTCTTCAGTTCCTCGTTGCTGAGACCAGTATCCTCTCTACCGAAGACCAGAGCTATCTCACCATCATGATCCTTTACCGAGTTCACGAACTCCTCCGGTGTTTCAGCTTTCCTTAAAAACTTTTTTTCTTTCTCCGTATGCACACCAGTAGTTCCCACCACCAGATCGAACTTCTGCAGCAGTCTTTCGCGGTCCTCCACGATCTCGGCTTTTTCCAGCAAATTCTTGGCATGCATCGCCCTGGCTTCCGCCTCGTCATCGATGGATACCGGTTCCACCAAATACATACCACTAAAAGAAAAATTACCCATCAGTCTCGCCACTGCACCTATGTTGCCGGGTGTTTGGGGTTCTACTAGTACCACGGAGAAGTTGGGCATATCAAATAGTGATGAGTTTTCACTATTTATAATTTACAAGAGTTATTCGAGCGAACGATTAAATCTATATTTGAGAAATCGTTAGGGCAAACGGTGTATCGAGATGAGCGGTGCTTGGAACAAGATATTGAAGGTCGATCTGACGAAAAAAGAAGTGGAAACCGAAGAATTGGATGAAGAGGTCATCAAAAATTACCTAGGAGGAAATGGTTTAGGGATCAAATTGCTTCACGAGAAGACAGAAGGTAAAGTCGAACCATTTTCAGAGGAAAACCCCCTTATCTTCGTACCTGGAGCCTTGAACGGAAGCCAGATACCGATGACCGAGAAGTGCGCATTTTACTCCAGGTCACCTCTCACCGGGATCATGGCCGAAGGTGTGTTCGGAGGATCGCTCGGAGAAGAGGTGAAAAAGTGTGGTTTAGACGCTCTTGTGGTCAAAGGAAAGTGTGACGAACTGAGCTGCCTGGTTATCGAAGAGGATGGTATAAGAGTAGAGGAGACTACGGAGCTGGAAGGGATGGGCACCAAAAAAGCAGAAGAAGTGCTCAAGAAGAGGCATGGTGGGAGCGCAGCGGTTATCGGTCCAGCTGGAGAGAACCTGGTGAAGTTTGCCATCATAACGGGCGACGACAGAGAAGTGGGCAGAACAGGGCTCGGAGCCGTTATGGGATGGAAGAACCTCAAAGGTATAGTGGCCAACGGCTGGAAAGAAGTGGAACCCGCGGATCCCGAAAAGCTCAAAGAATTGAAGAGTGAGGCTTTCGCTGAATTCACACAGGAAGGCGGAGATGGAAAGGAGAGCTACGATGCCTACAGTTCTCACGGGACTGTCAAGTTCGCCGGTATGGCATCCGAACTTGGCATATTCCCCACACGATACTGGGAGTCCGGCTCTTTCGAAGATGCCGAAAAGTTGAGCAGCTATCACTGGGAAAACCATATCAGCGAGAGCAACGGCTGCCACAGATGTCCGTGCAGGTGCGGCCAGGTCTACGAGGACATAGTAGACGTGGAATACGAAACTTCCTTCTCTCTCGGTTCCAACCTCGAGATAGGCAGCATAGAAGAAGTGGCGAAGGCGAACTATCTGTGCGACGACCTCGGCTTGGATACTATCAGCCTAGGTAACAGCCTCGGTTTCATGATGAAGCTTTCAGATGAGGGTGTGATAGAGGAAAAGATCTCCTTTGGAGATGGAGACAAAGTCAGGGAACTCATAAGGAAAACGGCCTTCAGAGAAGAGATGGGCGATGTGATCGCTGAAGGTGTTAGAGAAATAGGTGAGTTCTATGATAGAGAGGAATTAGCTGTTCACGTCAACGGTCTAAGTCCACCGGCTTATGACCCTAGGGCACTGAAAGGCATGGGGCTTGGTTTTTACACCTCTACTAGAGGTGCATGCCACCTACGTTCAGACTGCGACGGGTTACAGCTCGGAGGGGGGAAATCGACAGACGAAGACGGTAACTGGGTTGACATGGAGAAGGACAGGAATGCTGTTGTAGACAAAAGGTACGTGGCATGGAGGGAGAACTACATAACTCTACATGACACTCTGGGATCCTGCAAACTGACTGGAAGGAGCGTTTATTCGCCTGAATTCATGAGCGAATTCATCAACGCTTTTTTCGGTCTAGACCTGACGGGCGAGGAGATCTACAGGGTGGGAGAAAGGATATACAACCTTGAGCGGCTTTACAACCTCCAACAGAAACCGGAGATAAAAGAAACGCTGCACGTCCCAGAACAGTTCTCCACTCCGACTCCAGTGGAACACCTCGACGGGGCAAGACTCACCGAAGAACAGGTGAAAAAGATGTTGAAAGAGTACTATGAGGCCAGAGGATGGGATGAGAAGGGCGTACCGACGGAGGAAAAATTGAAGGAATTGAGTATAGATACCGTTCTATAGATTCAGGTGTATATAGACAACAGATCTACTAGTAGAGCATATCCCGTCTCCTCTTTGCCCGCGCCCGGACCTATGATCGTGACCTCTCCCAGATGATCGGTTGTGTATGTGAGCGCATTGGTAGGTCCCATGACCCCGGCTAGAGGATGATCAAGAGGTACTTTCTGGGGGCTCACTTTCGCTTTCACTCCGCTATCTTCTTTCTCAGCCTGCGCTATCAATTTCCAACGCTTGCCTTCTTCTTTAGCTTCTTCGATATCGTCCGATGTGAGTTCAGTTATACCCTTTCGTCTAACATCTTCAAGTGAAAGGTCTGCATCCATCAATGTATTCGCCAAGATCAGCGTCTTCCCCTGGGCATCTATGCCTTCCACATCGCCGGTGGGATCCGCCTCGGCGTACCCCAGGTCTTGAGCCTTTTGAAGGGCTTCTTCATACCCCATGCCTTCCTCCATCTTCGAGAGGATGTAATTGGTGGTCCCGTTGACTATGCCTTTTACCTTCTTTATCTCGCAGCCCGCCAAGGTCATCAGGGCCAAATTTATGGCTGGTGTACCGCTCAAAACAGTACCTTCAAACCTGTAGCGGACTCCGTTCTCTTCAGCCAGTCTTTGAAGTGACTTGACATCCTGGGCAACTGGGCCCTTGTTGGTGCTGACCACGTTCTTGCCCTCATCCAAGGCTGTTTTCACATGATCTAAAGCCGGACCGCCGGTCTCCATGTCGGTGAAAGTCACTTCGATGATCGTGTCCGCATTGCTCTCTTCGATGGTCCTTATCGGATCCCAGCCAGTTTTGCCTTCGGGATATTCCGACAAAGGGGTCCCTTCCTCTACCATGTCCGTGACTTTCTTCAGGTCCAGCCCATTTGGATCATAAACTGAGCCCAATTTCATGTCTGAAATCGCGACCACTTCGAATTCGAGATCGTACTTCCTTTTAAGCATCTCTTCTTTCTTCAAAAGTATCTCCGCAAGACCCTGTCCGACTACGCCGAATCCGATGAAAGCTAATTTAGGAGTCATGTCCGAGGGTAATCAAGAGAGCTTACTTAATGTTTTCGTGACGAGGTACTGAATCGGATTCACCGAAGATTTTATATGCCATTTCGACAAATAGAGATTCGATTCAAGTTGAAGTACGATTCAGAATAGACAACAGCTTGATGGTTCCATAAATAGAATAAAAATAGCAAGCAGATGGAGGCCTATATTGCGATTCGGTAAAAGCGACGGTAAAAAAATTTTGAAGGAGATCGAAAGAAGGCTATCGAAGGCCCAAAGATTCTTGGAGAAAGGACAAAATCAGAAGGCGAGTTCAGAGTATCTTGGTCTTTTAGATTACGTGATGAACAACGAAGGAAACTTAACTGAACCTTATCATATTTCCCAGATATTCACCAGTATAGGCGAAGGCTTGTTCAAATTGGGTAAAAACAGAGAAGCTATAAAATGTTTTGAAAAAGCCATCAATAGGAATCCGAACGACATTGACCCGCTCCTCAAAAAGGGACTGGTTTACTTGTCCATGGACGAGATGAATAGGTATGCTCTTGAATGCTTCGAAAAAGTGCTTAAAAAGGATCCTGGAAACGAGAAAGCTCTGTCCAACAAAGCCAAGGTATTAAGGCTGCTCGGCTGGAAATCAAGAGCTATGACCGCCTTCAGAGAGCTGATAGATAAAGATTTATCGAACATATCCTATGTTCACAAGCTGGTCAAGCAGGATCCGGATGACCCCGACCTGTGGAAGATAGAAGGTGAATATTTTGAAAGGGTGGATAAAACCGAGAAGGCCATAAAGGCATATGAGAAAGTTTTGGCCTTGGATCCAGAAGATGAAGAAACCTTCGAAAAATTCCTCGGACTCCTAAGAGGCGATGTCGATCGTCTGATCAAACATGCGGAAAAGCTGGAGAAAGGCGGCAGTGAAGAGATCGCCAAGAGGCTGTACAAAGATGGGCTGGAAGATCATCCCGATCATCCCGAACTCATCGACAAGGCCCTAGAAGAGAACCCCAACGATCTTGAACTGTTGGAGAAAAAGGCACAATCCCTTGAAGATGAGGGTGAAATCGAGGAGGCGAAGGAGGTTTACGAAGAACTCTACGAGAAAAAAGGAGACAAGGTGGGTTATTACGAAAAAGCCCTAGAACTCGACCCAAAGGATATCGATATCCTTTACGATAAAGGGGAATATCATTATCAAAAAGGAGAATTTGAAGAGGCTCTCAACACCTATAATAGATTGATAGAACTGGGTGAAGACAATATAGATATCTGGCACAATAAAGGTGCCTGCCTTTATCACCAGGAGAAATACGAAAAAGCTCTGAACGCCTTCAACATCGCCCTTGAAAGAGACGAGAACGATATAGAAGTCCGTATGAGCAAGGGCCTCGTTTTATACGAGATAGAAGAATATGAGGAGTCGGAAGACACATTTAACGAAGTGGTCAAAAGGGACCAAAACGAGGCGAAAGCGTGGTATTATAAGAGCAAGATCGGGGCCCAGGAAGGCGCAGAAAAAAAGGCGATGAATTTTTTGAAAAGAGCGGTGCGGTTGGATGAGAAGTTCAAAGAGAGGGCCAAGGAAGACGAAGCTTACGATGGGATGAGAGATTCGAAAGCTTTCAAAGAAATAATATCATGATGTCCCGGATAGTAAGATTTATATATTCTTTTCTTTCCTGAGCATATACTACCGGAATCAGTTGAAATCCGTAGGATGTAAAAAAGGAAATGAGTCAAAAGGTTGGATTCAAATAAAGATCATCCGATCCCCCTTCATCCTTAATCTGCTTAACTCTGTAAGTTTCCATAATCCCTTTCGAGCTTCGATCAAAAAATCGATCAGGGCAATAAATCGACTAGTAAAGCCAGTTAGAAGACACGAAGAAGAGGATGATGGGGTGTGACGGTTTCAACTGTTTTCGGGGTATGAAAAGAGGTGTTAGATATGGATATTGACCCGAGTACAACTAAATATGTCATCAAGGCAAACTTGAAAGCTAATGGAGTCGTCGAAAAGCCGGATGTTGTCGGTGCGATCTTTGGGCAGACCGAAGGACTCTTAGGGGATGAACTGGACCTTAGAGATCTACAGAAGAGCGGAAGGATGGGGCGCATCGAAGTCAAAGTCAGCTCGTCAAAGGGCAAAGCTTCGGGCACTATCAGCGTTCCTTCGAGTCTAGACCTGGTAGAAACTTCGATACTCGCGGCGGCTTTCGAAACCATCGATAGGGTAGGACCGTGCAAGGCGGACATAGAGATCGAAGAGATAAAAGATGTGAGGGAATCCAAGAGGAACAGGATAGTCGAGAGAGCCAAGGAACTACTTTCCGAAACCGTGGAAGAAAGCAAAGTGCCAACGGGGAACCTAACAGAATCCGTAAGACAGGAGGTCCAGATGGAGGAGATAAGCGAATATGGTGATTCACGTTCTCCCGCCGGACCGAACGTGGGCGACTCTGACGCCATAATCTTGGTCGAAGGAAGGTCAGACGTCCTCAATCTTTTGAAGTACGGTATAAAAAATGCCATAGCGGTGGAAGGCACGGACGTACCGGACGAGATAAAGAAGCTCTCTTCAGAGAGAGTCACAACCGCTTTCGTTGACGGTGACCGCGGAGGTACCTTGATACTCCAGGAACTGCTCGAGACCACGGAGATAGATTACGTGGCCCAGGCTCCGGAGAACACGGAAGTAGAAGAGCTGACCCAGAAACAGATAATGAAGGGACTGAGAAGCAAGATCCCGGTCGATCAGTACGTAGAGATGTACGATATAGACGTGGATAGAGGCGATCTCCCAAAAGCCAGCGGATACGACAAAAAGAAGTCCCCTTCAAAGGGCAAAGGCAAATCCGCTTCTAAGGGCAAGAGTTCAAGGAAGAAAGACTCAAAAAAAAAGACTGAATACGATACCTACCGGAAGACCATCAAGAGCATCAGCAACAGCAAGAAGGCAAAACTTTTGAACGGCAACAACGACGTTATTGATGAAGTCTCTACCAGCGAGCTCGCCGATACTCTAGTAGAGAAAGGCGACGGGGTGAAAAAAGTGATATTCAACGGTATAGTGACGCAGCGTTTGGTGGACATCAGCGTGGAGAAGAACATAGAAAAACTGATAGGTAGGAGAGTAGGCAACATCCCAAAACTGCCCACCTCCTTAGAAGTGATGTCTTGGGACCAATTCAAAAACAATTAGCTTCTTTTATTCCCCTTCGGCGGGGCAATTTTTTTATAATCTTCTTTTTCTGCTATGCTGATATCCATGACCAAGTATGTTTATTCTTTTGAGGAAGGTAGTGCAGATATGAAGGATCTGTTGGGAGGTAAAGGCTCCAATCTGGCTGAGATGACTTCTATAGGGCTTGAAGTTCCTCCCGGATTCACGGTGACTACAGAGGCATGTTTGAAGTACCTAGAAAAAGGAGGTCTCTCCGACGAGGTAAAAGAGCAGATGGAAGAGTACATGGAAAAGCTCGAAGAGAATATGGACCAGACATTCGGTGACCCGGAAGAACCGCTACTCGTTTCAGTGAGGTCCGGTGCCGCGGTTTCGATGCCAGGTATGATGGATACCATATTGAATCTGGGGTTGAATGAAGAAACTCTACAAGGTCTTATAAAAAAGACTGATGAAAGATTCCCCTATGACAGCTACAGACGTTTCGTTAACATGTTCGGTGAGGTCGTCAGAGGTATACCGCACAGTGAGTTTGAAGAGATCATGGATGAGGTTAAGGAAAAAAGGAACGCGGATAAAGACGTTGACCTCGATGCTGAAGGGATGAGAGAAGTCACGCAGAAATACAGAGAACTTGTAGGTGATATACCCTCCGATCCATGGGATCAACTTTATGAAGCGGTCAAAGCGGTCTTCGCTTCGTGGGACAACGAGAGGGCTTTCAATTACAGGGAATTGGAAGGCCTTCCACATGATATGGGTACCGCTGTGAATGTCCAGACCATGGTTTACGGTAACACTGGTGATGACTCGGGAAGTGGCGTTGCATTCACACGTAATCCATCGACCGGAGAAAACGAAATTTACGGAGAGTTTTTAAAGAACGCCCAGGGGGAGGACGTTGTAGCGGGTATAAGAACCCCTCTGCATATCTCCGATCTAAAAGAACTTTGGCCGAATATATATGAAGAACTGGTCGAGGTGTGCGATATACTGGAAGAGAGGTATAAGGATATGCAGGACTTGGAATTCACGGTTGAAGACGGAGAGCTTTTCATCCTACAGACCAGAACGGGGAAAAGATCACCCTACGCAGCGGTCAAGATCGCGCACGACATGGCAGAAGAGGGCGTCATCAGCAAGGAACTCGCCCTTCTTAGAGTAGAGGGGGGGCAGGTAGAAAAGGTACTCCACAAACACATCGATCCAGATGCTGAGATAGAAAAGATAACAAGTGGTTTGAACGCATCACCAGGGGCCGCTATTGGAAATGTCGTTTTCGATACTGATGAAGCTGCTTTAAGAGGCGGTGAGGGCGAGAAGATCATATTAGTAAGACCGGAAACCACTCCAGAAGACATCCACGGATTAGCTGCATCCCGAGGGGTACTCACCAGCAGGGGGGGTGGTTCAAGTCACGCGGCTTTGGTCGCCCGCGGTATGGGAAAGCCGTGTGTAGCCGGGGCTGAGGAGATAGTTATATCCATGGAAGATGAAATATTCAAAGTCGGAGAAACCACAGTAAAGAAAGATGATATAATCACGATAGATGGAACGACCGGAGATGTGGTCTTGGGTGAAGCACCACTTGTTGAGCCGGAAATCACTTCAGAATTCGAAGATCTTCTTAATTGGGCGGACGACATCCGTAAACTGGGTGTTTGGACAAACGCGGATACACCAGAAGACGCTCAGAAAGCTCTGGACTTCGGGGCGGAAGGCATCGGCTTGACCAGAACGGAACATATGTTCTTCGACACTGAAAGGCTAGATGTGGTCCAAGAGATGATAATCGCTGAGGAAGAGGAGAGCAGGCAGAAAGCCATCGATCAATTGCTGCCCATGCAGAAGAAGGATTTCAAAGAACTCTTCGAGGTCATGGATGGGCTTCCGATCACTATCAGATTGCTGGATCCGCCACTTCACGAGTTCGCACCCACGGAGAAGGAAACACAGAAAGAACTAGCTGAGAAGCTGGGTATCAGTATGGAGAAGGTAGAGAAACAGGTAGCTAAACTGGAAGAAGCGAACCCGATGCTCGGACACAGAGGGTGCAGGCTTGGGATCACATACCCAGAGATCTACAAGATGCAGGTGAGAGCTATTCTCGAAGCGGCTATAGAATGCGAAAAGGACGGTATTCCTGTAGAACCACATATCATGGTACCGCTGATAGGTAATGTCAACGAACTCATAGATGTTAAGAAGAATATCATAAAGCCAGTGGAAGAAGAAGTGTTCTCAAGCGATGATGAAGTCGATTATGAAGTCGGCACCATGATCGAGATACCTAGAGCTGCACTTACCGCTGACGAGATCGCCGAAGAAGCCGATTTCTTCTCCTTCGGAACCAACGACCTAACGCAGATGGGACTCGGTTTCAGCAGAGATGACGTGGGCACCTTCGTCCCCAACTATCTAGATAAAGGTATATTGGATGAAGATCCGTTCCAAGTTCTAGATCAAGATGGTATAGGCCAACTCGTCGAGATGGGAACGGAGAAAGGACGCAAGACAAAACCAAACTTGAGCGTAGGTATCTGTGGAGAACACGGTGGAGAGCCCTCCTCTATAAAATTCTGCTACCGCTCCGACTTGGATTACGTGAGCTGTTCCCTATACAGGGTTCCAGTGGCTAGGATAGCCGCAGCACAAGTGGTCATAGAAGATGAGATGGAAGTGGACGAAGGTGTGGAGGGTTACTGAAACCTTCCAGCCCAAAATCTTTTCTTTTTTTAATCGCTGGGTTTCACATCTGAATCTTCTTCTGCAGGTTTTTTGAAGCGCTTGTGGGTCGGGCTGAAACCCATCTTCTCGTAGAACCTTTCCACGCCCGGATTGCCGATGTTCAAGTGCACACTAGCCCCCGTACCTTCGGGTATTATCTCCTCGGTCAATCTTTTTCCGATGCCTTTTCCCTGATGACCCTCTTTCACAGCTATGTGGGCGATGTGGAATTTATCGAAAAATGGCGTGTGAATCCCAACCACCGCTCCTATCAGTTTTTCCTTGTGATAAGCAGCAACGACTCTTCCTTTTTTAAAACAGTACTCTATATCTTCTTTTAAGGTTTCTCTAGAGATGAATTGAGAAAGGTATTGATAAAGGAGGTCTAAGACCGATTCGAGCTTTTCTGTTCTGTCTTCCAACCGCACGTATCTTATTTTTTCATCCATCTTGATCCCGATCTTCTTTCCTCTTAATGATCTCTTTTTCTATCCTATCGGCTGTCTTGGTCGGTCTTCCCAGAAGAGCGTCCTCTGTAGGAAGGCCATATTTTTCCTCATACTTTTCGATCCAATTATTCACGTCTATGCCTCCCTCGTGGTTTATCCCTATAGCTATCACCGAATCGGGATAGAAAAACTCTACCGTCTCTTTCTCTTCATCCAGATCGGGAGGGCCAAATTCAGAGGGGAGACCGTCCTTCTTTTCTCTTCCTGGGGCATGGATCAGGACCACGCCGTGAGGATGTACGCCTTTCATCAACGCCAAGGGGTTCCCTCCCTGAGGATGAGCTATACAGGCCTGACCTTCTATGATAACAACATCATGGTCGTTTTCAGTGGAAGCTTTCCAGGCCACGTGTTCCGCTTCACCACTCAGAAAATCACCTCTTATCCCATCCAAAGGGAAACCGTATTCAGCTCCCTGGATCATCCCGGTTTGGCCCGTAGCCACGAAGGCAGGGTTGTAACCTCTATCCTCTAATTCTTTATAAAGCTCTATACAGAATGTTCGTTTTCCTATGGCACAATCAGTGCCGGAGACCAATATCCTCAACGGAAATTCGATATCTCTGAGCTTTCCAGTGAAGAAATGTGGATCTTCTGGTTCCTTTCTCACATCCCATATCTCCACGTCGTTTTTTTCCATGACTTTGCTGAACTCTTCATCTTCAGATATGTGATCGTGGCAGCCGTGTACTAAATCCATCCCGTTCTCCATCGCCTTGATGAACGTCTCTTTGTGTTCGTAGGGGAACGCGCCTCCATCTCTAGCTATACCATTGATTATGGCTTTGGGCTTTTTTTCAAGGTTCTTCAGCGCCTCTTCAAGATCGTCAAAGATCGGTATCCTCTTTTCTACGTCTTCAAAAACTTCGCTGGCGAAAGCTCTTTCATTCGTGCTATCCAACACGCCGATGATCTCATACTTTTCCGAGAACCTCACCAGTCCGTTGGCTGTTTTACCGTCTATCTTCCCGAACTCTCCTTCTGCAAATATCAGCGCCGGTATCTTTTCTTCATGCCATCTCATCCTTAACACCCGAAGTTAACACCACTACTTGTGCTCCTACAGGAGGATCTTCATCCTGCCTAACAAAACTTTCTAACGCACCCAAGGTAGAAGCCGACGATGGAAGACAGCTTATATCCTCTTTTTCCTCCAAAAGTTTCTGATAATGCAGCAATTCTTCGTCGTCAAGGCCGAGAGCTATGCCGCCGGTATCATAGATAGCATTGATGGCTTCCTGACCGTCCAAAGAACGCCAATTCAACAGAGGTTCGTTCACTTCCGTTTCGTCTATATCTTCAGGGGATAACTCTATCATCTTTCTTTTACCTCGGCGAAATGTCTCCGTGATCGCATTGTTCTCGAGGCTGGAGGCTCCCAACATCTTTGGGATGTGCTCGGCCCTGTTTTTCCTCCAGAGGAGCCTAAAGCCAAGATGTATGCCGGCTAGGGTGGTGCCGTTTCCAACCGGCACAGACACACTCACTGGTGGTTCGTTCAACTCCTCCTGTATCTCCTCCGCTATATCCACGTAGGCGACCAATGAAATAGGTGTGTTTTTACCCCCAGGGTTGGCGTCATACCAGCCTTGCTCTGAAGCTCTTTCCCTGCTGGCCTCAACAGCTTCTTCGTACCCTCCTTCCACCCTGAAAACTTCAGCTCCATAGTTCTTTATCCTCTCGATCATCTCGCCTGTGTATTTTTCAGGTATGAACACCTTACAGTCGAGTTTTGATCTGCTGGCTACAAAGCTCATCGCTACGGCGTAATTTCCACAGGAGCCGACGGTCAAAGTCTCATGATTACGGATTATAGCATCGTCTACATGCTGTATGGCTAACCTGTCCTTGTGGGTACCGGTCGGATTTTCACCCTCGAGCTTTAGGTAGAGCTCGTCAAGGCTAAGGTGGTCCTCGAGCTTCTCTGCTCTCACCAGAGAGGTTTCCCCTATTCCGTAAGTCATTAGGTAGCCTAATCAAAGGCAAAGAGATAAAAAAGTTTCTGTGATTTCTTAACATACAGACAAAATATCCAAAACACAATGAGTGGTAAAAATTAAAAAATGAAAAAGGTTTTAAGTTTTTAGTTTGGTTTTAACTTGCAGTTCACTTGTATTCTTGACAGCTGTCGCAGTACCATCTGTCGTGTTCATCTATGTAGCGCATCTGACTGCCGCAGTCAGGGCAAGTGTTCTGCTGCTGCGCTGGCGGCTGCTGCTGTTGTCCCGGCTGCTGTTGTCCTGGTGGCTGCTGTTGTCCCGGCTGCTGTTGTCCCGGCTGCTGCCATTGCTGTTGGCTCTGTTGTTGCTTTACC
>JBKHKA010000021.1:0-30824 GCA_046537845.1 Candidatus Aenigmatarchaeota archaeon | reverse complement strand
GAGGAGATAGATGACTCGGTACCGGTAAAGATTTACAACAAGTCTTTTCATCAGGACTATCAGCAGGGATACAAAGAGAGAGGCGTGATCAGCAAAAGGAAGTTCCGGTTTCGGGACAATCTTCTAGCGAGGCTATATCATAAGATACGATTCATCCGTGAGATCGGGGCTAATCAACCACCTGAAATTCAAATTGGGGGTGACAACTCCGCCGGAAGAAATTGCTGAAAGGAAGGAGTGATGGATAAAAACCGATGATCAGTTGATACAAGAACAGAAGAAGTTAAAAATGGACATTCGTTTACCCTTATTATGAAGATTAAACTCCGAGGTCACGGTTAGGAAGAGGAGTTGGAAGCAGAGGAAACCCTAGATGCTCTCTACATCGATAAGGATGAACTTTTCAGGCTTCTGAAGAAGACGGCGGAAGAAACAGATCTGTTCGAGACCCTCGTTGATGGTGAACCGATAGAGGAATATCTGGACGAGTGAGGGGCAAAATGTGGCGGTAGTTGATCTGCAATGCTGTCAGAGCAGAGTGTAGATGTAGGATCTAGGTGAAAGTGCATCCCATCGCCTGACCATTCCTACCTATTCTCCCTTTGCATGTAAACTGTTGGGAGTGGGCGGTATTAGATTTAATCTTCCTCTCTCTCCCTCTTCTCCATCTCTTTAGTGGCTTCATTCTCTTCGTCTTGATCTTCGTCAACTTCTTAGGAGTCCTCTTTGCTTTCCTCGATGTTCTCCTCTCCAACCGGTTCCTCGACGTTTTTCTCTTGATTTTCGGCTGTTTCTTCAGACCCCTTTTTATCCAGAAGAAAAAGACGAAAAAAAGAACACTTCCCAGTATGCAATTCTGAAGATATGCTAGAAAGAATGCTAGATCTAGTAGAACTCCTGAGTGAACTCATACAGAAAAGAGAGCATAAAGGGAGCTGTATCCGTTCCAGCGAAGTACAACGGGTCAGAACTCTTCGATCTAACGGGCTCACAACTTTTCAATATAAATATATCCTTTAACTGGTGATCTCTTCCGTCACTTGGCTTATGGCTTTTTTTCTTGAACTTTTCACATTGATATTTTTGGCTAAATCCATAGCCATCTCATCCTGCCCGTTCTTCGCCAAGGCCACTGAGGCTTCCTTCAGAGCGGTAGCCCTTTCTTGCTTACTGGGGATATTCTTTGCCCTTTCCACTGCTTGCTTTAAAATTTCGTCGCCATCGCTTTCATTTCCGTTCTCAATCATTCTTTGAGCAACTTTGATTAGCGAAGTTATCTTTATTGATTTATCCGAGATGCTTTTAGCGACATCTACTGCTCTTTTTCCTTCCCGGTTTTCGGCCAATGCAATGGCGAGCTCACTGAGGGTGAAATTTTTTATCGAATCTTTCTGGATGGTCCTAGCCCTCTTGAGGGCTTTCTTGAATATTCTTCTGCTAATTTGTTTTTGATCGTGTTGTGTCATAATAGTAGCGATATCTTTGAGGGTCAGAGCTTTCTGGTAATCGAGTGCAAAATCCTCCAGGATGTCTAGAGCCTTTTTGAAAAGTTTTTCAGCTTTTTCTTTATTTCTTTTCTCCATCATCACACCTGAGATCTTACCAAGCGCTAAAGCTCTTTCTCTTTTATCGGTTATCTCCCATCTTTTCTCAGCTGTGCCCTTCACGACTTCTTCCAGATTCATAGAGCCCTCGAGAAATTTTTCTATCTCTTTTTCAGGTATCTCTTTACTTTTCAAGAACTTAGTTAGATTCTCATCTATGCCCGAGATAGTCATTGGTCACGCAAATCAATGTACAGCCATTTAAATGTTTTTGATTCGGTTTTGATATACCTGATCCCGATCGTAATAGTGATCATCGTAATTGGTGGTCTGCTTTACTGGAAGTCACAGAGAACAGAGGGACCCGAGGAAGAAGGACCGATCGAGGAAGAAACAAGTGAAGAGGAAATAGGAGAAGAATACGGCGAGGAAGAGGGATCCGAGGAAGACTTCTTTGAGGATACAGAAGAACTATAGTGACTGAAGCAAGTAAAAAAACACCTTTCCCATCGTATTTCTTATGCTCCAAAAGCGGTTTAAAGGATATTTGTATACAAATTGGCGTTAGGTTCCTTTCCCTCGCATTTTCATATTTTTGAGTGAAACGAAAAAATTTGGAAATAGGAGGAATCTGTGATTCCTCCGTGTCGATAATCTTACGAACTTGTGAGTAAGTTATCGGAAGATGGAAGGGATTTTTCGCAAAAAAATGCACTAAAAACACTGTAGGGCTATCTGCGATAGCCCTTAAAAAGTTATACAACTGTGAGATTTCGTCAGTAGGAATATGTTGAACAGGAGGCCTTTGAAGAGATAGACGACCATCTACTGGTAAAAGATCTACAACGAGGCTTTTCACCAAGGCTTTCAGCAGGGCTATGAAGCTAGAGAATCCATAAGTAAGCTGAATTTCCGCTTTCAGGACAACCTTCTAGCGAAGATATACAGGAAAATGCGATTCATCAGACAAACGGGTATTATCCTTCACCTGAAATCTGAAGTTGGGTTTGACGAGTTTGCCTGAAATCATGCGGGAAAGACACAAGCAGGATGAAAACGAGTGATCATTTTACTTCACTCTCCTATCTAAAACAAAAGTTTTATTATCTTTCAATGTTATAATATAGAGGTATGTGGCAATGAAGAAATCGAAAATCTTCGTCCTCTTGACAGTGTCAATACTTTTTATGGGGATGGGTGTAGAACTTACGGTCAGCTTGGTTAATGGTGAAACGGAAACAGGGACTCTCTTACCTCCTAAAGAACCAGTACCTGAAGATAAAGCCAAAAATGTTGGCAACGACAAGGTAAATGTGAACCTTAGCGTTCTAGTTGAACATGAAGCTGAAAAGAAAATGGATGTTGAATTTTACGATGCATCGGATGATAGTTTGATAGGCACTGACGAGGATGTAGAGAACGGTGAGCGAGCCAATACAACTTGGGAAGAACTTGCCAACGCAGCTAAATATGAATGGTATGCCGTTACGGATGATGGCGAAGAGAGTGCTCGCTCGGCTATCTGGAGATTCCTCACGTGGGGGGAGCTAGAAGAACCTAATGTATCAACTGGTGAGGCTGATAATATCACAGATAATTCGGCTACTTTACACGGTACTCTTGAACGTATAGGTACAACTTTTGAGGTTGATGTACACTTTGAGTGGAGAAAAACTGGAGATGAGATGTGGAACGAAACTCCAGAGCAGACAATGAACTCAACAGGAGGATTCAATCATGAATTAACGGATCTCGAGCCTGAAAACGAGTATGAATTTAGATGTGTAAGTAATCATAGTCAACCTGGTAGTATCTTAACGTTTACAACGGAATCGGAAGTCGAAGAAAAAGAGGAAGGTATCCCAGGATTCACATCGCTACTTCTGTTAGTAGCTTCCATCATTGCTGTAGCTATCTACCAGAAGAAAAGTAATAAGCAGTGAAAAGACTATATTCAACTGTAGCAACGAGAGACGAAAAAACCATTTCCTACTTCATTTTCCTTATCAAGATAGTTGAGTGAATAGAGGATTTATTGGACAGAAATGATTTAGACCATAGAGTTGTATACAAATTGGCGTTAGGTTTCCTTCCCTCGCATTTTCACATATCTGAAACGTAGTGGAAGATATTGAAAATCGAAGGAACACACGGTGTTCCTGAAGATCACGAGAGCTTTGCTCGCAGGAGAGAAGGAATCTTTGATTCCTTACGAATCACGAGGGCTTAGCCCGAGTGAAAGACGGAAGGATTTTTTTGATAAAAAAATGCATTAAAAACATGTAAGGCTATCTACGACAGCCTTTAAAAAAAAGATGCGTCAAAACTACTCTGGCCTGAAGATGATCTTGTTTTTTTCCACCTTCTCTACGTTCTCTATCGAGAGCCTTTTTCGTCTTTTGTAAGGCGAAAGGCTGCTTGGTTCTACAAGTAATTTCCAAACAGTCCAGGGTTCTAGGTCTAAACTCAATTCATAATCATATACTCTGCCTATCTCGTGCCCGTGGGATGTTTCCACCTTTCTCCCATATATCTCGTCCATATAAAATTCGCTAGCCTCGCTCGGTTCTTTCCGGGCTTCTTCCATGGTCTTCATGACACTGATAGAACCCTCCTTTCCAACGTTCTGCAGTTCGTAAGTGAAGAAGAACCTGCTCTCTTTTCTGAACAATCCGGTTGTGACCATCAATTCATGGACCGTCCAGATGCCTTCTGACGGCTCAGCTAACACATCCTTGATCTTGCCCCTTTTGAACTCATCGGGTAAGTTCACCCTTCTGTTGATCAGATCAGTGTAGAGGATCGTTTTCATCTTCAATCCACTTCCTTTCTATCCATTCCTTCTAATCTTCTACTCGCTCGAACGTCTATTGTACAGCTCTTCATCGGACAGAATCTTTTTATCGACGCTTTTTACCATATTATATTGAACTAGGTTTGAATAAATCTTTCGTTTTTTACTTAAAGCTACAGACTATTCTAGTAAAAGTAGTCCGTAATAGTTCTGTGTGCAGCAGTGGTCCTCGACCACTTCGATAGTGAAGCCAGCCTCTCTAGCGGTCCTGTAGACGTCGATACCGCAGGCTTCCATGGCGGGTCTAGCTTTGTGGGGGTATACACATCCACTTTCCACTTCACATTCTTCACAGAGATAACAAGGACCTGCACCCATGGCAAAGGCCTTGTAGTATCCCGAAAGGAAGGCTTCTCGTTCTAGATCGGCCATGGCGGTCTTCAAATGCTCAACATCACTGGGAAAATGTATCAAAAGAGCTTTTTCGTAGTCCATCAAAGCCCGTTCTGTCTGTTCAGGGGTCGGCGAATAAGGCGGGCAGGTCAGTCTTTTGCCGTACCCGCCACATCCGAATTGACATTTGAGCCTCACCCATTCAGCGGTGAAAACGTTTTCAGGAGAGATCACCTTCGCCTCTTCAGCGCCCATCTCTACCACTCTTTCTATAAGATCATCGGGTTCGAGATGTCCTTTTACCATCTTTTTGACCTCTTGAAGAAGTCCTAACCTTCTTTCACATTTTCGACCTTTTCCTCGACTTCTGCTTTCAATTCATCGCCCTTGTACTCGCCTCCGAAGTGGTCTAAACGAGCTGCGATGGCGATCTTGTTTGCAAAGGTCCGGGCTATCTTACCCCGCTTATCTTTGGGCGCGCGATGGACGTAGGGGTGCTGCAATATGACACCATGTTTTGGAGGTTTGGTACCTTTATTAAGGTGCTTGAAAAGGGCTTTTTCGGCTCCCAACACCTGTATGGTGCTCGCAGGCTGTTTAGCGAGTTCTTTCAGCGATCCCACGTGTGCAATCAGTTCTCCACCCAATTTTGGTCCGGTAAGAGCCGTGATGTTCGGTGCGTACTCCTTCATCCTTTCTTCTACATAAGTATGTAATCTCTCTCTATACGCCATATCATTTTTTATTCTCTCGGCGAACTCCTGAAAGAGTTCCGCTTCTCTGTCCGTGATCTCTCCACCGGTGTGGTCTTTATCCATATCTAGCTCCGTGTTCTCTATTATATCGCTTCTAGTGCCGTACTTAGAGATGAGATCTACGTAATCCTCGTCACTGACTTTATACTCCAGCTCGGGGAAGTGTAAGGAATACCAGTCTCTCAGTCTTTCCATCTTGATGTTGATTATCTCGTTGAAGTCCTGGATCGCGTGTACCGCCTTGGCCAAGTGCTCTCCAAAATCTATCGATTCTCTTACCTTTTTTGAACCCAGTTTTAAGAGAGCCTCCTGCAGCAGGGAATCGGCGAAAGAATACTCCTTTGGGTCTATCTTTGGTTTTTCAGCATCTTCGTAGGGTTTTCCCAGTTCGGCCAATCTTTTCGAAGGGACATGAACATCATTCCACCTCTGGGATAATCTCTTTTCTTCCTCCAAAATCTCTCCTTTTTCCCGTAAAAATTTCTTCTCAGCCAACTCATCTGGATCTTTAGAGAAGAGTTCCTTATCTATAACTTCGTTTCCTTCCAGGATGAAAGCACCGAACCAGGTGGTGTGGAGTATTTTTAACTTTTTCCCGTCATCTTCGCCCATCATGATAAAAGAAAGGTTAAGTCAGGTATAAATCTTGTCAATCTTCTTTAGGGATCATGATCAATCTTCCCTTCACCTTTATCACCTCGACCTCTTTTCTTCCCCTCCGATAACCTTCGGGCTTCAAAAGTGTCTCGGTCTCATAGGTCTCGGGGTCGAGCACCTGCAGTTCTTTTTCCTTCTCTGAGACCACGACGGCTTTTTTTATCAGTTCCTCCCCACCGTATACTTTGGCCTCTTCCATCTTCTTTTTATCGAGCGTGGTGAGTTTATCCTTCTTCAGATCCTGTACGGTCACTGGCCTGCTGCCGCTTCTCACATTTTTCACCCTGTAGAGCTCGCCGTTAAAACCTATGAAATCGCCTTCCTCGTAAGGAGGTAATCTTACCGAGTACGTCATCCGGTAAACGTTCTGTCCGTCTTCTCTGCCCGCTAACTCGGAAGAGGTCGTGACGACTCCACCGAAATCGTCCGCTATATCGAGCGAAAGATCTTTGCTTACTTTTCTATCACTCAAGTAAAAGTCTAACCCACCGTGTATCTCTTTTTCCGCGGTGATGAAAACGTCTCTTTTGTCTACTCTGTCGCTCTCTATCCTTTTGTGGACTGTTGTTATAACGCTTTCTTTCTGTTCCTCGCTCATCTCTTTATCGGAGGGTCTTACCTGGAGTATAGCTTCGTAATAATTACCCTCTCTTCGACTGCAGTTCAAGCACTGGTCTTTTTTCAGGATCATATTTGTCGAAAGGTTCTTTTCTCTTTTGAGATCATCGATGAGCATCTCCACCGTTATGTCCGCTTTGATGTTCCGGGGGTCCCCTTCATCGAACTCCACTTGATAGGAAAATCGGTCTACAGAGGGAGAAAGGGTGAGTGCGTCTTCTATCCTATCAAGCATCACCGACTGTAGATCGGGTCTTTCTATCCACTTCTTTCCCTTCCTGACGCTTCCGCATTTTGAACAGATATCTATCTCTATGGGATCCTCTACATCCACATCGGCATGTTTTTCCACATAACACTCCGGGCAGAGTCCATCTCTGAGTTCTTCGGCTTCAGCACCACATTCCACACAGATCATGATATTCACTCTTTTATTCCTTATCACAGCCGGACTATCTGCAGGTGGGGTACACCCTCGATCCACATTATATCTTCTTCGCTTCCGAATCCCAATTCCGTCGCGGTATCGATCACGTTCTCTCCAACGAGGTTTGCAACGGTCGATCTCTTGAACTGTTTGTGCAGCCTCTCTTCATCTGATCTCTTGGTCACATCGATCATACTCCCGCCGTAGAAATCTTTCTTCACTTTCAACTGGATGTCCTCATCTTCTAGAGTTCTGCCTAAAAGCTCTTCATCACACGCGGCTAAAAGGACGTCTTCACCTTGATCATATATCCTATAACTCACTTTCATAAAATGACTCCTTTCATGCCAGATCGTAGCTGTCAGGGGACGGCTCATATATCTGGCCGTTCGTTTTCATCCTTTGAAGCTCTTTTCTGACCTCTTCCCTTGAAAGACCTCTTGATACCGCCTCTTCGAGGATATCTTCACCAGGTACACCTCCTTCGTGGACTTCTCTCTTCTCTTTTATTATATCTCTGATCTGAGCTAGAAGGGTTCTCTCGCTAGCGGAAACGCTGGAAGCCACGATATCGATATCTAAAGTGTCGCCTTCAGTAGAGGCTACCTGTTCCAAGAAGTAGCTGGTCACGGTGATCGCTCTCTCCGCATCCTCCACCGTCGCCTGCTCTCTGAGATGCGCACGGGCACTGGCTTCCGTGAGCCTGACCAGCGATTCAAGTTGCCTCGCGGTGGCGGGTATGGCTCCTTCACCTCCACGCCCTCTGAGATCCAGATAGAAATCTTCCAATTTTGTCATCGCTTCCTCCGTCATAACGGGAGTTATCGATTTGGCATGTGCTATGTATTTTCGTAAAAATTCTTTATCTAGTTCTGGGCTGAATTCCTTCTCTGCATCTATCCCTTCACGCTCGATCCGTTCACCTTCTTCGTGAAGATTCAGGATATGTTCGGCTATCTCCGCATCCTTTTTCTTATCTGGCTCATCAATAAGTGCGAATATGAGATCGAACCTGGATATGAGCGGTGGAGGGAGGTCGATCTGTTGAGAAATGTTCTCATGAACTTCGAACCTGCCGTACTCGGGGTTCGCGGCCCCCAGAACAGCACATCTTGAATTCAGAGTGGCGTTTATACCGGCCTTCGCCACCGAGATTGTCTGCTGCTCCATGGCTTCATGCATCGCACTCCTATCCTCGCCCCGCATCTTGTCGAGCTCGTCCACGCAGGCGATGCCCCCGTCGGCCAAGACCAAAGTACCGGCTTCGAGGACCCAGCGGCTCTCTCCCATGACTTCCTCTCTTATCGCAGCGGCGGTCAACCCCGCCCCAGTCGAACCTTTTCCCGAGGCGTACATACCTCTCGGAGAGAGATCGGCTATATATCTCAACAACTGTGATTTTGCAGTGCCCGGATCTCCCACCAGTAATATGTGTATGTCACCTCTCGTCATCGAGCCGTCGGGCATCTCTTTTCGGACACCTCCGAACAATTGAAGGGCCAACCCTATCTTCTCATGGTGAAGACCGTGGATACTGGGAGCTATGGAGTTGACGATCCTTGAGAAGATGCGATGATCCTGGGCCGCTTCTTCTATCTTTTTCTTATCCTCTTCAGAAAGCTCTAGATCCTCGAATTCGTATTCTTTGACCTCTATACCGTTGACTCTCATGAATATATCGAAAACCCGGCTCTTGGATCTGCTGCTCTTCCTTTTAGGTGTTCCATCTAATATGCCGTTCAAGGTTATCCTATCGCCCGGTGAGACCTCGCCTACCAGGTCGTCCTTGACCCATGTCTTCAATCTCTGCGGCTGTTCACCCCCTCTCAATTCATCCGGACTCTCCTGTATCTCTATGTTCTGAAAATTTTCGAACTCGGATTTGTCAGGAAGAAGGATGAAGCTCGTCTTGTTAGAGGACTTCCCGCATTCCACACACTGTAGGGGTTCCTTTATATCGCTCCCGTTCTGCTTCACCTTGAATTCGGCGTCACAGAAGCTGCATCGGAAGACCGCGTTAGAGAGTTTGGGCCTCACCTCAGTGGCCTTCCGAACCAGGCCGTCTATAGCCAAATAATTTGCCAGGTCGTCGGCTCGCAGGTCTCTTATCATCTTCTTTCTGGCGTCCGGCAGTCCTTTCAACCTTAGAAATATATGTACTCCTTCATAAGAGCTCCCCAGGACCTCCTTTATGGCGCTCATCCCCTCCTTCAAACACATCTTCGGGTTCTGGATAACGTACCGAGGGAATTCCAGATCCTCAAAGAACAGCGTCATGTCTTCATAGGTGATAGTGATCGATCTTTCATCGGGATAGTTGTCTGCCACCTTGATAAGCTCGGAGTGGAACTCCTCGTCCTCGAAGAGGTTCCTGAAATTTTCTCTAATCTCGTCTCGCTGGTATTCGTAATCCGCCATCTATATCTCCGGAGAACGTGATTAGTTGAAGTACATTATTAATCTTTTTGCAGTGCTCGAAATTCTTGAGAGGAAAAGGAAAATATCATATAACACCATTATACTTAACGGAGATATGTTCGAAGAAGCCAGCGAGAGTGATGTGACCAGAGCTATAAAGCATCATAATCCTAAAAGAATACTGTCCAGAACGCTAAAAGGACTGACTAAGGTCAGAAGCTACCTTCTAATAACGTCGTTATATTTATAAAGATGGGCTGCTTACATCATATCGAACAGAGTGAAAGTTTCAAATATGAAATATCTATGTTTAGGTGCAAGCGTTAAAACTTTGAAGGGATATGATGTCGGCTGATTTAGACGTGAAAAAGATACGAGACGATTTCCCAGTGGTCGAAGATTATATATATTTTGACAGCGCCTGTTTGAGTTTGAAACCTGAATCTGTTATAGAAGCAGTAAATAGGTACTATACCGAGTTCCCTGTCTGCGAAGGTAAAAGGAGTGCCCACACACTCTCCACCCGCCTGACCAAAGAGATCAAGAAAGGTAGAGAAGCGCTGAAAAGTCTATTGAACGCATCTTCCTCTGAAGAGATAGCATTCACGAAAAACACCACTGAGGCGGTAAACACTGTAGCCCAGGGATTCGGCCTGGAAAAAGGAGATAAAGTTCTGACCACCGATAAAGAGCATAACAGCAATCTCGCCCCTTGGATCAAGCTCAAAGAACGGGTAGGGATAAAGTACGAGCAGGTATCCACGGATGAACACGGAGAACTAGATATCGAGGATCTCAAAGATAAGATAGACGAGGACGTGAAGTTGGTTTCCATGGTGCACACTTCCAATCTGGACGGTACGACCATACCGGCTTCTCAGGTGGCGGATATAGTTCACGAGAACGACGCTTATTTCATGCTGGACGGCGCCCAAAGCGTACCTCATAAGCCCGTGGACGTGCAGGATATAGATGTGGACTTTTTAGCCTTTTCCGTGCACAAGATGTTGGGGCCTACTGGGGTGGGAGTCCTGTACGGTAAAAAAAGATTGATGGATGGATTGGAACCGCTGATGTACGGGGGCGGGGCGGTGAAGAGAACAAGGTATGACGAGGTAACTCTTCAGGATACACCAGCTAAATTCGAAGCAGGTCTGCAGAATTTTGCCAGTCTTGCCGCCGTGAAACCCGCGGTGGATTACCTGATGGATCTGGGGTTAAAAGAGATAGAGATGCACGAGATAAAACTGAACAAGGTCGCTACAGAAGAGTTGAAGGACCACGTCAAGATATTGGGCCCCGAGGAACCGGAAAAGAGATCTGGGATATTCAATTTCCAGCTCGACAAGCTGGGCTGTCACGAGATCACGCTGCTCTTGGATGAAGAGGATATATTGTTGAGGGGAGGGATGCAGTGCGTCCACTCCTGGTATCATCATAAGGGGCTGGAAGGTGGCAATAGAGCTTCCTTTTACCTCTACAATACAGAAGAAGAGGTCGTACGCTTCGTGGAGGTAATAAAGAGTCTCATCCAGTAGACTTCACATATTCTTCCACCAAGGGAGTGAACTCTTCGAATAGCTCGTCTACCATGTCTTTATCCGTGGTCTTGAACAAAAGTTTACCGGAGGGGTAGATCCCCACTTCGACTTCGGATTTCTCATCTTTCACCAGTAAGAGAACTTCAGAAGAGAATTCTATCTCATAACCTCTTTCGATCAGTTCCTCTTCGAACGAGCGAGGGTCCAATTTTGTCTCCACGGTGGGCTCGGCACGATATGCACCCGAATCCGAACAGGGTTCTACTACATCGTACATCTTAGTTGGGTTGAAAGAGTCAGGGGTATTTATACTATTTTAGGATTTTTCAGGGTAAAAGAGGGATACTTTAATAACCCCCTCAAGACATAGGAGATTCGATATGCGCTGTGAAGAGTTCGTGAGTGAATATTTACCGACGGTCAAGGCTAAGATAGGTAAAATACTGTATGAAGAGTACGGTCTCACGCAGGTCGAGATATCTGAGATATTGGATATAACTCAGCCAGCGGTCTCTCAATACCTCCAGGGAACCAGGGGCAAAGGTAAGAAGTTGAATGAAAAGATGAAGAAAAGGACCGACGAGATCGCTGAGGAGATCTATCATCTGAACGAGAGGGATGAGGTCACTAAGGATAAAATAGATGACCTGATGTGTGAGATATGTAAAGTAGTGTGAGCGTCAAGATCATCGTTGTGAATTTCCCTGCTAGTGTTTCCTCTACCCTATTCTCGAAAAGTTTTTACAATAGGTTGTAATCCTCCAAGATGATAATCATGGAACTGAATCAAGCTGAAGTCGAAGACGCTCTCGTTAAAGCCATACAAAAAGCGGTCACCAGCGTTACTGATGAGACGGAGGATGCATTGAATGAGGCGAGGGAACGCGAAGAGGATGAAGGCCCAAAGGTACAGTTGGATGCCATCTTGGAAAATATAGACGTGGGTAAAGGAGAAAAAAGACCGATATGTCAGGATACCGGCACACAGACGTTCTTTTTGGAGATAGGTGAAGATTTCCCATCCATAGGTGTGTTGAAAGAGGCGGTGAGGAACGCCGTCAAGGAAGCTACAGCCTCAGTACCTCTCAGACCAAACGCTATCGATCCTATCAGCGATGTGAACAGCGAGGATAACACCGGCAGGTTCGTACCCGCTCTCCACTGGGACGTGGTAGAAGGAGACGAAGCCATTATACACGTGATCCCGAAAGGTGGAGGCAGCGAGAACATGAGCGAACTGGTCATGATGACCCCGGGTAAAGGTATGAAAGGGGTCAAGGAGATAGTTCTGGACAGGATCGCAGAGATGGCCGGAAAGCCCTGTCCTCCTACCGTCGTAGGTGTCGGAATCGGTGGGGGCGCGGACTTGGCCATGGAGTTGGCGAAAAAAGCCCTGCTGAGGCCGGTGGGCGAGAGACATCTAGAGGAAAGAGTCGCGGATCTTGAAGAAGAACTGATGGAGAAAGCGAACGAGCTGGGAGTCGGTCCCATGGGTGTCGGTGGAAAGACAACGGTCTTGGACGTGAAGGTAGAATATGCTCACAGACATCCGGCATCTTTCCCTGTAGCTGTGCTCCCTCAGTGCTGGGCGAACAGGCAGGCGAAAGTTAAGATAGATTCTGAAGGAAATATAGAGGTGATATGATGAAAGTCATAGAAACCCCCATAGATCCAGAAGAGATCAAAGAACTAAAGGTCGGGGATGCTTTTTACATCACTGGAACCATTTTCACCGCGAGAGATGCAGCCCACGAGAAATTACTGGATCTGGACGACGACGAGGTACCGATAGATCCCTCTAAATATGCTATGTTCCACTGCGGGCCCGCCATAACTAAAGAAAATGGAAAATGGAAAGTGGTCTCCGCGGGTCCCACCACAAGTATAAGGATGGAGATATTCGAGGACGAATTCATCGAGAGGTTCGGCACCAAGATCATCATAGGAAAAGGCGGTATGGCTGAAAGGACGTTGAAAGCGCTCGGAGAGAACGGCGCCGTTTACTGTCAATACACCGGTGGTGCCGGGGCTCTGATGGCCAACGCTATAAAGGAAGTGGAAGACGTACATTTTCTGGAAGAGCTCGGCGTTCCTGAAGCGGTATGGATGTTCAGAGTTGAAGAGGCCGGTCCCTTCCTGGTCACAATGGACTCCCACGGTAACAGCGTCCACGATGAGGTGGATGAAGAAGTGAAGAAGAACCTGGAAAGAGTGAAAGCGGAACTGTAGGATAGATCTGACCATGGATGAGGCGATAGAAGCGGTCCGGCGAGCTGAAAATATAGTCGTGCTCACTGGAGCCGGGATGTCCGTAGAGAGCGGGATAGCGCCCTTTCGCGGAGAAGACGGTCTATGGAACGAGTTCGATCCTCAAGAGATGGCCAGTGTAACCGGTTTTAGGCGCCATCCAGAGAAGTGCTGGAACCTCTTCAGATTACAGATCGAAGAGTGCCTGGATGCGGAACCTCACGAAGGGTATTCAGCCCTTGTAGAGATGGAATATCAAGGGTTATATGCGGTGATCACTCAGAACGTGGACGGTCTTCACCAGAAGGCTGGAAGCGAGAACGTTTTAGAGCTACACGGGACGCTGAACCAACTGGTATGTGATTCCTGCGGCGAGAGAAAGGAGACCGAGGAATTGGTGGAGGATATACTGAGCGGGGAAACACCGCGCTGCGAGTGCGGGAAAGTGATGAGACCAAATGTGGTGCTCTTCGGAGAGCCTCTGCCTGCAAAAATACTGGAAAAGTCTTGGTCTGCGGTGGAAAAATGCGACCTGCTCATGAGTGTTGGAACATCTGCCGTGGTACAGCCCGCGGCTTCACTTCCCTCCTTGGCTAAGAGGAAAGGTGCCACTGTTGTCGAGATTAACGTGGAAAAGACACCTTTGACTCCGAGAGCCGATCATTTTTTGGAAGGGAAAGCTGGACAAGTGCTACCGGAAGTGTTAGAGAGATCGTGAATAGTCGGCAGCTAAATATATGGTACTTTCACAGCTCTTCTTCCAGCATGTCTCCTATCTCGGTGGGCATCCTAGCTACCGAAACACCCGCACCCTCTAAAGCTTCGATCTTCGATTCGGCTGTTCCAGTACCGCCTTCAGAGACTATCGCACCCGCATGTCCCATCCGCTTTCCTTTGGGTGCGGTCCTTCCAGCGATGTAGGCGATAACGGGTTTTTCGTAACCCTTCGAGATGAACTCCGCCGCTTTTTCCTCAGCACTGCCGCCGATCTCACCTATCATTATCACCGCTTCACTATCATCGTCTTTTTCGTAAAGCTTCAATGCATCTATGAAGTTCATACCGACGATGGGGTCTCCGCCCAAACCGAAGGCTGTTGACTGTCCAAATCCTTTTTTAGTTATGGTGTTGACTATCTCGTAGGTCAAGGTTCCACTCCTTGAGACCAGACCCACCTTTCCTTCTTCAAAGATGTGATTGGGCATTATCCCGACTTTGCTCTTACCGGGAGTGATTATACCTGGAGTGTTGGGTCCTATTATGGTCGTATCGTTGAGTTCGGCCATCCGCATCACCTTTGCGGTGTCCTGGACCGGTATACTCTCGGTTATTATCACCACGGGATCCATACCTGCATCTACAGCTTCCATGGCCGCATCTTTGGAAAAAGGCGCGGGTACGAAGATTATGGAAGCGTTAGCTCCTGTTTCCTCTCTAGCTCTTTCCACCGTATTGAAGACAGGTATGCCGTTGACCTCTTTTCCTCCTTTTCCGGGAGTGACGCCTGCAACGACTTTGGTACCATAATCAATCATGTAATCGCTGTGGAACTTACCCTGCTGGCCCGTGATACCTTGGACCACTACCTTTGTGTCTTCATCTATAATTATGCCCATGTATGGGGGATATAGATGAAATAATTAAACCCTTCGATTGGACTTCACCGGGATCTGTTTTGCAAAAACTATACCTTATTCAAGATACAAAATCACTTTTTTCTTTAACTTATGGTTCCTTGAAGACCTCCCAGCATAGTCGAGTCGAAAATTCTATTTAGGTCGGACTTTTCATTAAAGAAAAAGCCGGTGTTATAGTGAATGTCTCTATAAAAATACTAGCAGCTCTTGCAATTTTCGGACTGACCTACATAGGTATCGTCAGTAATAGAATAAGCAGGACAGTAGCTGTGATGGTCGGAGCTCTATCCATGATTTTATTGGGGCATTCTATGGGTTTTTACGACCAAACTGTGGCTTTGGATTACATAGATTTCAATACTATCGGATTACTACTGGGTATGATGATGCTTGTCGGTATGCTGGGGGATAGTGGGTTCTTCGGTTATCTGGCAGTCAAAACAGCCAAGCTTTCAAACGGCAGCTATTACAGATTATTGACCCTCTTCATATTAGTTACTGGATTCGCTTCTGCATTTTTAGATAACATAACCACGGTTTTACTGATGGTCCCCGTCACCATAACCATAGCGGAGGAATTGGAGATAACACCTGTCCCGTTTGTGATCGGTGAAGGTATTGCCGCACATATAGGGGGTACAGCTACACTCGTCGGTGACCCTCCAAATATATTGATAGGGAGCCAGGCGGGTATCAGCTTCGTTCAGTTCTTGATCTACCTTGGCCCCATCGTGCTGATCGTATTGTTTTCAACCCTCTTGGTTTTTGAATTGATGTTTCGCAATATATTGAATAAAGATATGATGAATTTCGATAATGTCATAGAGATGGACGAAAATGAGGAAATAAAAGATTGGAGTATGTTCAAGAAGGCTATAATCTCATTGCTTTTTACCATGGTTTTATTCACTATCCATCATGTCATAGGTATCGACCCGTGGGTTGTAGCTATGTTAGGTGCATCGGTTCTGCTACTGCTATCTTTTACAGAACCTAAAAAAGCACTTGCCCATGTTCACTGGTCCACACTTTTATTTTTGGTCGGTCTCTTCATTCTAGTCGGAGGGCTAGATGCTGCGGGGGTCATTGACATCATAGCTCGAGGCGTAGCTAGCGCCAGCGGGGGCAACCTCACGATGGCTCTCTTCATGGTGATGTTAGTAAGTGGGATATTCTCTATCGTGGTCGGCAATATACCGGCCGCTATAACGTTGATACCCGCGATAGGAACATTCATCGAGCTGAGTGGATTAGGAAGGGGTTACGTGGTGAATCCGATGTGGTGGGCTCTTTCTTTGGGCGTCTGTCTCGGATCCAACGGTACTCTGATAAGCGGCCCAGCAAATCTCATGATAGCTAATATCTCGGAAGGCAAGGGTTATCCTATATCCTTTAGGGATTTCACCAAGATAAGTTTACCAGTCACCATCTTTTCCCTAGTATTATCGTTTGTCCTGCTTTGGTTCTTTTACGTCGTGTTGATGGGATGAGGGCATCGATAAAAGAAGCGAGTTCAAACTCCTCTTTCATCTCCCCAGATTATCTTGTGAAGCTGAGGGAGTACCCGGACATCGATATCCTCCTCTAGGACCCACTCAGCTAGTTCTTTCAGATCTTCTCCTCCTTCGGGCTGGAATATGATGTTTGAAAGGTATTCGTGTCCCCGTAACAGGTCCACGGCGTATTTGAAATCCTTCTGGTCAGCTATGACGAATTTCAGTTCGTCTCTTTTTCTGAGTCTTTTTATATTCTCTTTCAGCATCTTGTCTTTCATCCCGGATGAAGGAGTTTTATAGTCCATTGAAACGGAAACGTCCTTTTTTACCAGATCGCTTATGTCCAAAGAACCGTTGGTCTGTATATCGACTTTTTTATCCATTTTCAACAGTCCATCTATCAACTCGTTCAACTCGTCCTGTAGCAGAGGTTCTCCACCGGTGATACAGACCTGTTGGGTATCGAATCTTTTTACCCTTTCTAGTATCTCTTGTACACTCATCTTTTCGCCTCCGTCCCATGCATACCTCGTATCGCACCATCCGCACCTGAGGTTGCATCCCGCCGTGCGGATAAATACCGTGGGCTTCCCTATGTTGTTTCCCTCGCCCTGCAGTGAGTGAAATATCTCGACAATCTTCATAGATACTCCAACCGCCGTTACATTATAAAGACTTTTTATTACTTTCGGGATAGGCTTAGGAGCGTAGTATCGGCACAATCATCAATGGGGCATCTTGGGTTCAGTATTGAAACGGCCCAAAATCGTTTAGATTCTCAACAACCTATCATTTTCCATAAGGGATCATTTTGCTATGCCCTCTATAGAAAATGGAACAAAAACCTTATTTTCCGAACCTCATACTGAAATGAAAATATGAAAGTCGGATTCGTCGTAAATCCCATCGCGGGTATGGGAGGAAGAGTCGGGTTGAAGGGCACAGACGGAGTTTACGAAAAGGCGGTGGAGCTGGGTGCCGAGCCCGTGGCACAGGATAGGGCGGAAAAAGCTCTGAGACAGATGAAGGGACCTCGTCACTGGTATACCGGGGCTGGATTACTGGGGAAAAAATCTCTAGAAAAGGTATTTCCCGAAGACGAGATAACGGTGGTCTACGAAAATGATGCGGACCGGATCGGAGAGACCACGGCCGAAGATACTCACGAGGCGGCGAAAGCATTCTTGGACGAAAACGTAGACTTGATAGTCTTCTGCGGGGGAGACGGTACCGCTAGAGACATCTTTGAAGAGGTGGACAAGGAAGTACCGATACTGGGGATACCTGCGGGTGTAAAGATGCACAGCGGCTGCTTTGGAGTGACTCCTGAAGCCAGCGCTCATCTCTTCAACCAGTATGTTTCTGGAGAGGCGGATATATCTGAAGTGGAGATAATGGACCTTGATGAAGAGCGGTACAGAGAGGGGGAGTGGGAGATAAAGCTTCACGGCGAAGCTCTCACTATATACGAGCCGCACTACATCCAACTCGGAAAGCAGAGTTTCAGATCAATAGACCAGGAAGACCAGAAGAGAGATATAGCGGATTTCATCATCGAGGAGATGGAGGCGAACCCCAAACACCTCATCGTGATCGGTCCGGGTTCAACCACGGCGAAGATACAGGAAGTTTTGGAACTGGATAATACCATCTTAGGCGTGGATCTTTTGAAGAAAAAAAGCATCGTTCAATTGGATGTTGCTGAAAAGGATATACTTGAGCATTCGAAAGAAGCTGAAGGGATGAAGATCGTTGTCTCCATGATAGGAAATCAGGGTTTCTTCTTAGGGCGTGGAAACCAACAGATAAGCCCGGAAGTCGTCAAAAAAGCCGGCCTGAACAATATCTACATATTATCCACTCCTACCAAACTGAAAAAGACGTCGAAATTAAGAGCCGATACGGGAGATGAAGAACTGAACGAGATGATACGGGAGAAGGGTTATATGAAAGTGGTCCAGGGCTTCAGAGAATACAGGCTGGTAGAGGTCCAGGTGTGAAGTAAAATCAGAGAAAAGATCACTCCTTATCGAGCTCTTTGAGTATATCCGAGTAGGTTGTGTCTCTAGCCATGGCACACCATCTTTCGATCCCGCATCTTTCAAAAAGCTCAGCAGACCTTTCTAATTTTTCCAAAGCTTCTTCTTCATCACCTATCTTTTTCAACAGTGAGCTCCAATCGAATAGGACCTTCGCCTTTTCTTTTTCATTTCCGATCTCTTCGAAGAGCCCAAAAGCTTTACGGAACCCCTCTCTAGCCTGATACCAGTGATTCTCATTCAAGTATATATATCCTATCAGGTGTCTGCACTTACCCATGTGATTTTTTGCCCCTATCTGCGTAGATAACCTTAGGGCCTCCTTCGCATGTTCATGTGCTTTTTCGAGATCATCATTTTCGAAGTAGACCTCGGCCTGATGACGGTGGTTCGCTATATCGTACTCTATATCATCGAAATTTTCACCTATGTTATCGCTGTGGTTCACATATAATTTCGCTTTCTTCATCTCTCCACGCAATAGATTCAACTTTCCGATATAACTCAACGCCATACCCATCCCGTACTCGTTCTCCACGTCTCGGAGGACCTCTAAAGCATCATTCAGATATTCATCAGCTTTTTCAAGCTCTCCTCTTTCGAGATGTATGATCCCGATCTCCATCTCGGATTCGGCCATCTCCTGTTTCAGTTCGTAGTCCTCCCTTATCTTCAAACCCTTCTTCAAGTAGACCATGCCTTTATCCAATTCGCCTTTTTCCCTGTAACTCCTGCCGAGGTTATAATATGAGAGTCCCATGCCATGCTTGTCGCCCTGTTCTTCCTTCAATCGTAAGCTTCTATTGAAGTGGTCTATAGCTCTATCCATTTCACCCTTATCAAAATATATGACACCCATGTTTCCAAAGGTCGCGGCCATCCCTCTTTTATCCCCTATCTTTTTCTCGATATTCAAGCATTTTTTATGATACTCGAGCGATCTGTCCAGTTCTCCTTTATCGTTGTATATTATCCCTATGTTGGCCAAAGCATCCGGATCTCCGGATTCTAGACCCGTTTTTCTTTTCAACCTGTTGGCTTCCTTAAAGTGGTCTAACGCGAGGTCATAGCGCTGTGTATGCCTGTAGATCACACCTAAGTTATTCCTTGATTTTGCAACCCCGTTCAGATCATCGATACTCCTCTTGATTCGGATAGCCTGTTGAAGATATCCCTCCGCCTTATCAAAATTAGCCCTGTAGAATTCTATAGAGCCGAGGTAGTGAAGCGCCTCTCCTCTCACTTCATCGACTTCGTTTCTTTCCAGTTCTACTTCCGTTTTCCTGTTGATCTCTCTACATGAGTTCATGATCTCTTTAAAGGTCCGTTCAGAGGCCTCGAAGTCGTTTTTCCTCATCAAGATTATGCCTTTCTCTTTCAGGGTCTTACATCTTTCTTTTTCCAGCCTTTCGTCTTCAGTTCCTCTTTTTTCTATCATATCGAGTGAGCTGTCGACAAATTCCAAGGCCTCGTCGAACTCTCCAGTTTTTCTGAGGGTCTCCGCTATCTTTCTGCTGAGCCTCTGCTTATCTATGAGACAGTCTATCTTTTTGAACGCTTTGTGCAGATATTTCTCACCTTTTTTGATCTGTCCTCTCTCCACCTCTAGGTCTCCCAATTTTTCGAAAAGGAGTGAACTATCTATATCAGGATCGGACACATATTTTTGGATGCTAAGAGCTTCTTTGTAGAAGTTCAATGCGTCCTCCACGGCATAGACTTCCTCGGCCTTCTCGCCGGCTTTCATGTAGTATTCCATCGCCTCCTCATAGTTCTCAGCTTTCTCGTGATGTCTTCCTATCTCCGAGTGATGTTCTTCGATCTCGTCCTCGTATACCTCAAGAAGCCCTTCTACTATCCTTTGATGGGTCTTCTTCCTACCATCTAGGACCTCTTCTTTAATGACCTGTCTTATAAGGTCGTTTGAAAAATTCACATCCCCGCTGAGATCGACTTCTATAAGATTTGTATCTTTGAGCTTTTCTATCGAATCATCTAACTTTTCTTTCTCATCGATCAATACTCTGACCAGCTCTAAAGGTATCTCTTTTTTGAAATAGCTGCATATCTCCAATGCCTTCTTTTCCGCAGCACCCAAACGGTCTACTTTTTGATGATACAATTCTTTGACCTTCTGGGGAAGGTCTATCTCTTCTTTAGAGCTTGGGAATCTTCCTTTCACGGGATCTAACTCTCCAGTCTCCAACATCTCGTCTATGAATGCATCGAGGAAAAGGGGGAAACCACCAGATACATCCTGGCAGATATCTATGAATCCATCGGGAACGTTCATCCTTCCTGTCCTATAGATGATCAATTTTCTGGTCTCTCTCCATCCGAAGGATTTTACATCTTTTACCACGCAGTGATCCGAGTCCTTTAATTCCTCGAACCGCTCTTTTATCCCGCTGCGGACTTCATCTTTTCTGTAGGCTCCGATGATTAAGACATTTCCTCTTTCTAGATTCTCCGCTAGAAAATCTAAATTTTCGAGAGTTACATTGTTGGCCCAGTGCATATCGTCCATGAAGAGCAGCAGAGGTATCTCCTCTGCTATCTTTTCTATCCCTTCCTTCATCTCGTGAAATAGCATCTCCTTCTCAGTTGACAGGTTTTCCCCCGAAGTTCTTATCTTCTCTATCTTTTTATCGAGCTGGTCGAATATCTCCGGTTTGTTAACCTCCAATCCTTTCGATTCTCGCAGCTCATCATAGATCTTTGAGAAACCGTCACGGACCGGTTCAATCATATCCATAGTGTCTTCGTAACACCTGCCTTGGATGAAAGCTACACCTTTCTGCTCCGCATACCCTTCTATCTCTTCGACCATCCTCGTCTTCCCGATGCCCGAAGGCCCGGTGAATAAGATCACATTTTCGTCTTTATTCTCTCCTTCACTCAACAGATTTATCCTTTTTCTTAACCATCTCAATTCTTCCTTGCGATCGACAAATGGCCTGTCTTTTCCTAGATCTCGCAGATCAGCTTGATCGTTGCTATCAAGGTGTTTGAGGACGAATAGCAAGTTACCGGGGCCTTTGACATGTTCATCTATATCCTTCAATTCTGTTTCGAAGACACCGTCATCGGTTCGGATAGAAACGGTCTTCTCCTCAAATCTTTCCCTGATATCTTCACTCCTCACTCTTCCTTTCCCGGTCAAAAAGTAGACGAATTTCCTTTGACGCCCTCCCGGGACTCTATTCGATTCCCTCCGGATCAGTTTTTCTTTTTCCAGCTCCTTCAGCAGTTTGCCCGATTTGTTTCGAGAAAAGCCTACCGCATCGGCTATACCTTCTTGTGATAAGGCAAAAGGAAAAGAATAAGAACTGGAATCATCTCTCAGGTTACGCTCCTCCACATCGAGCAGATGTAGTAAGATCCTCTCCTTTCCCTTCACTCTGCATTCCATCTTTATGGCCGGATTAATTTTTCTGTATAAATAATTAACCCTCCGATTTGAATCGCTCAACTTTATTCCAAAAAGATATTTACGAGAAATCGTTACTGAGTTTGAAGATCGGCTTCAAGAACGGAATCATTAGGTGAGATGATGAAAAAGACGAAGATAGAGACCCTTATCGAAAGACATGAAAGATTGAGAGAGGACGGGTTGAACCTCATCGCTTCGGAAAATAAGCTTTTAGATGAGGCCAAAAGAGCGCTCTCTTCCGATCTCTCCGGAAGATACCACTCCGATTACTATGGGGGTACGGAGGTGATCCGAGAGATCATGGAAAGGACAGAAAAGATGGCGGAGCGGGTCTTTGGTGTAGAGCATGCGTTCATAAAACCCGTGTCGGGCAACATATGTGATCTGAACGTCCTCTTTTCTTTCACCGACCCTGAAGACAGCGTGGCCATGATACCCTACGATAACGGCGGGTACCCTTTGGGCCTGGAAAAGTTCGATCGAGAGAGGATCGATATCCCCACCGAAGAGGATTCGTATGAGATAGACATAGAAATGGCGGAAGAGGTATACAGGGGTGACGCTCCCGACCTCACCATATTGGGCGCCTCCTACATCCCTTTCCCTCACCCCGTAGAGGCGATATCCGAATTCATGTCTGAAAAGGACCGCCCTCTGGTCTACGACGGTTCTCACGTCCTCGGGTTGATAGCTACGGGTGAATTCCAAAGCCCGTTAGAAGAAGGGGCCGACATACTCATCGGCAGTACTCACAAGTCTTTTTACGGCCCCCAGGGCGGACTCATCCTCACGGACAGGGATGAATACGCTGAAGAGATAAGAAGATACCAGGATATCGACCTCGAGACGGGTATAGGTCTGGTCGACAACCCCCACGTCAACAGGATAGCCGCTTTAGGTATCACGCTTGAAGCTATGCTCGAAGATCCTGGCTATGGAGATAGGGTGGTGAAGAACGCCAAAACTCTCGCATCCTCGTTGGAAAAGAACGGCGTCCCCATAAAGTTCGCCGAAAAAGGCTACACCGAATCCCACCAGATATTCATCGATATGGAGTGGGAGAGATCGAAGGAATTCTGTGAACTGTTAGAAAAAGAGAAGATATTCATCGATATCACTGGCAGGATCGGCGTGGCAGAGGTAACGCGTAGAGGCATGGATGAAAGCGATATGCAAGATATCGCTGAAAAGATAGCCGAAGTATATGGTGGATTTGGGGCTAAATAAAATTGCTGAACTAGAGTGGAGATCTTTGAGCAAAAACCGTTGAGCACCGGCTTGTCAAAGGGACAAGTGATCAGGTTGAGAAAGCTGATAAAAAAAGAAAGGGTTTTTCGCCGTACTATTTTCAGCTTCAGATGAGGTCCAGTTCGTTTCCGAGTTTTTCGTAGATACGCAGGACCTCGTTCAGATCGTCTTTCGTCAGACCCGCGTTTATCTGGTTTCTTATCCTAGCTTCTCCTTTGGCGACCATCGGATAGACTATAGCTAGACCGAAGATGCCTTCTTCGTACAGCCGATCGGCCAACTTCTGACACTTCTTGCTATCGCCGACCATGGCGGGAACGATGGGTGTTTCACTGAAACCGGTGTCGAATCCCATGCTCTCCATCTCACTCTTGAAGTACTCCGTGAGGTCCCACAGCTTTTTGACCCTATCGCTCTCTTCTTCCACGATATCGAGAGCCTCTATATTTATGGCCGCGACGTGAGGTGGGAAAGCCGCGCTCAGCAGCCAGGACCGGGAAGTGTTGTATGCGAACTTGATGAGTCCTTCGGTGCCTGCCAGCATGCCTCCGAATCCGCCGAAAGCCTTGGAGAACGTACCCATCTGGATGTCTATATCGTCTTCGACGTCGTATTCTTTGGCTATGCCGTGCCCTCCGCCGAGTACACCTTCGCCGTGTGCATCGTCTACATAGGTAAGGGCGCCGTATTCATCCGCCAGCTCTTGGATCTCGTCCATCTTGGCTATGTCTCCATCCATACTGAAAACGCCGTCGGTCAATACCACTTTTTTGTCGTAACCTTCTTTTTCAGCCTTTTTCAAACATTCCTCAAGCTCGCCCATGTTGGAATGGCTGTAGACCATCTTGTCGGCTTTGTACATCCTCTGTGCTATCATGATGCCATCTATTATGCTGCCGTGGTTGAGCTCGTCGGATATCAAGACATCTCCCTTTCCGACCAACTGAGGTACCAAGCCGGCGTTTACCGCGAAACCGGTCTGATATGTCATACCCGCTTCAGTTCCCTTGAAATCGGCGATCCTGTTCCACAGTTCTTCATGTATATCCATAGTGCCTGCGATGGACCAGTCTGAGCCGGCTCCCGCGCCGTATTTCTCTACGGCCTTCTTACCGGCTTCACGGAGCCGTGGATGGTTCGCCAGGTCAAGATAATTGTTTGATGCCAGCATTATACATTCTTTGCCGTCGACCGTCACGTGGGGTTGGGAAGGACCCTCCAGTTTCCTGATAGTCCAGGTGAGTCCCTGCTCCTTCATCTCCTCGTATCTTTCTCTTAAATATTCCGTTTTGTCTGCCATTATACCACTCCTTTAATCTCTAATCTACTGTGCCGTAATAGTTCGACTCACTTAAATTTTTCTAAACCCCATCCTCCACCGCCTGGAGTTTCGATCCTTATCCTTTCACCCTCTTCCATGGAAACGGTCACCTTGCTCTTCAGCTCTTCATGATCCTCATCCGTGATCCTAAGATTTCTACCGGGCTTCCCGTCCGAGCCTCCGTTCGCTCCCTTCGGCCCTTTCTCCCGCCTCTCGGACTGTATGGATGTTTCAGCTCTCTCCAACAATCTGATCTCCCTGATCATCCCGTCGCCGCCGTCGTGCTCTCCTTCGCCCCCTGAGCCTTCTCTCAACTTGTAAGCTGCGACCCTCAAAGGATAATCGTTCTCCAAAGCTTCTATAGGGGTGTTCTTCGTGTTGGTCATATGCACGTGAACGCCGCTTTCCCCTCTTTGGTTAAAAGAGGCTCCGGCACCCCCTCCTATGGTCTCGTAATAGGTGAACCTTTCATTCCCTATGGTCAGATTGTTCATGGTCCCTTGACTTTCAGCGGGTATCGTTTTGGGGAATACGTCGTAGAGAGCTCTCAGCAGCAGCTCCACGACCCTCTGTGACGTTTCCACGTTGCCGGCGGAAACAGCGGCAGGGTGTTTCGGGTTGAGGAGAGAACCCTCTGGTATCTTTATATTCAGAGGTCTGTAACAGCCCTCGTTCACCGGGACGTCCTTCGGGAGTAGACACCTGATAACGTAGTATACTGCGGAGTATGTGACCGGTTTCGGTGCATTTATGTTCCCGTTCACTTGTGGAGATGTGCCAGAAAAATCGAAGTCGATCTCATCTTCTCTCACCTCTATCTCCACCTTTAAACTAACGGTGTCTTTCCACTCCATCTCATCTTCATATGATAGAACGCCTGAAGGCACGTCTTCTATCATCCTTCTCGTCCTGGCCTCGGAGTACCCCAATATCTCTTCCTTGAATGCTAGATAATCATCGTATCCGAACTTATCCACCGTATCTTTTAACTCTTCCGCACCCTTTTCATTGGCGCCCGCCTGTGCTTTCACGTCTCCTATCCTTTCCTCTGGGGAACGGGCCTGTTCAAGGAGCTCCAGTACTTCCTCCACGTAATCGTTGTTTTTGATCAGGTGTCTAGGGGAGATGACGATACCCTCGTCTTTTAGCCTCTTACTGTCTCCGGGCATGGATCCCGGGGTTTTTCCTCCTATGTCCGAATGATGAGCTCGATTCACCACATAACCCAGGATATCTCCTTCTCTGAAGACGGGTTTTATGAGCGTCACGTCCGGGAGGTGCGTTCCACCGGAGTAAGGGTCGTTCAAGATCAACTGACTGCCTTTTTCCATCTCGCACGATCCCACCACGCTTTTTAGAGCGCTGGGCATCGCCCCTAGATGCACCGGTATGTGTTCCGCTTGGGCTATCATCTTCTCGTCCGCGGTGAAAAGGGCGCAGGATTCATCTTTCCTCTCTTTTATGTTCGGGGAGTAGGCGCTCCTTTGAAGAGCGGCCCCCATCTGCTCGGGTATGGCGGTGAAAGCGTGCTTCATCACTTCCAGCTGCGTGGGGCTCAACTTTTTTTGTTTGGGGACTCGCTTCATGATATTTCCTCCATCTCTATCGTGCCGGATCTAGAACATCTCCACTCCCAGCCAGGAGGTACCAGGATGGTTGAATTCACTCCCTCGATCACGCTGGGTCCCTTTCCCTCTGCTCCGTATTTCAGATACCTGCGGTAGTATATGGAGGTGTCTTTCCAGCCTTCTTCAAAAAGGCATCTCCGGTCCGGAGGATGTTCTCCTTCTTCGGCGCTGTGAGGTATCTCTTCTACTTCTCTCTCTTTTCTCACTTCCAGGTGGACCCTTACTACTTCTATGTCCGCATCATGATCGGAATAGCCGTACTTCCTTTCGTGTTCTTCATGGAACCTTTCTACGGTTTCTTCTTTGGAAGTGTACGGGACGTTGATGTGATAACTCTGACCCTTGTAGCGAAGTCCGAGCAATACTTTTTGTTCGCCTTCTTCTGCGCTGCGCTTCTTCAGCTCGGCCGCGATCTTTTCGATCTTGGATAACCGGTCTAAGGAGGTGAGTACGGTCTTACTGTGATCGTGAACCACGTCACTGGTGACCATGCCTAAAGCGGAGAAGACTCCAGCCATTGGAGGGACCATGACTTTCTTCATCCCCAGTTCTTCCGCTAAGAAGGCGGCGTGGAGTGGACCCGCCCCTCCGAATGCCAGGATGGAAAAATCCTTTGGGTCAAGACCTCTTTCAACTGTTATGCGCTTCATGGTCCTGGCCATCTTCGAATTCACCACTCTGAAGATCCCCGTGAGCGTCTCCTGAAGATCCATGTTCAACTCGTCAGAGAGTCCCCTGAGAGCTTTTTCCGTTCTTTCGACCTCCAGGTCGATACCACCTCCGAGGAAGTAATCCGCGTCTATATATCCCATCAAGAGCAGAGCGTCCGTGACCGTGGGTCTTTCACCCCCTCTGCCGTAGCAGACCGGACCGGGTTCGGCCCCCGCACTTTTGGGCCCCACTCTCAAGGCGCCTCCTTCGTCGCACCTAGCTATGCTTCCACCTCCGGATCCCACCGTAACTATATCGACCATCTTGGTCTGAACGGGGAAGCCACCTATCTCGCCTTCATCCTTCCATGCCATCTCACCTTCCACTACCGCCGCCATGTCGGCACTAGTTCCACCCATGTCGAAAGTGATGATATTATATTGTTCCATCTTCTTTGAGATGTAAGCTCCTCCTGCAGCGCCTCCCGCCGGTCCGGAGTAGAGACAGTCCACGGCTTTGACTCTCGAGGCCCTTTCGAGACCTCCACCGGACTTCATTATGTACGGCTCCTTTCCCAAAATTTCGGTCACGGATCCAAAGTAATCTTTCACCAGAGGATCGAGGTAGGAGTCGAGGAGTGTCGTTAGACCCCTTTCATACTCCCTGAACTCTCCGGTGACTTCGCTCGAAAGAGAGTGTGGAATCTCGTACCTCTCCAATATCCGTCCTATCTTTTTTTCCTGCTTCGGATCTCTGTAGGAATGGAGCAGACAAACAGCGGCCGAAAGGTCTTTTCCTTCGATCTTTTTGGCTATTTTATGAACTTCTTCTTCGGAGATCTCTTCGACGATCTTACCTTCCTGGTCCATCCGGCAGGGAACGCCGAAACAATCCTCTCGTTCAAGGGGAGGTTTGGGCTTTTTAACATCGAGCTGGTAAAGTTCAGGTCTGTCCTGCCTTCCTATAAAAAGTAGATCTTCAAAATCTTTGTTGGTGATGAAGGCCGTTTCGACCCCTTTATTTTCCAAAAAGGCATTGGTGGCTACGGTGGTCCCGTGAAAAACTTCCGAGTTTTCCTCGATATCTATATTTTTCTTGTCCAGCCCAGCAGATATCGCTTCTTCTGGCGACGGAGGAGTCGAAGGCACTTTGAAGTGAGTTATATCTTCGTCTATCACGATGAAATCGGTGAAGGTCCCTCCGATGTCGATCGAGATCAACATACGAACTGTTTATCGGGGACTGATAAATAACAGTTACCTTGGAAGTTGAAAAATTTTTAGCTTTACCATAACTAAAAGTTCCATTTAGATAATAAAAACTCATAATATCCGTGATAAATTATAAATAATTTGATTCCGTTAATAAGTGATAAGATTCGAAGAGGCCTATGGATGTGAAGATATGGCATTTATCGCCAGGATCAAGAGAGCATGGAAACTGATGAAAACGAGCTGGGGAGAGGTCATGTCGGAGAAAAAACTCATGCTCTACCCGGTAGTGACTCTTGTCGTATCCATCATAGTTTTAGCGTCGTTTATAGTGCCACTCTTCTTTTGGATGCCTGTAGAGAACATCTATCTGCTTCTAGCATATCTCTTCTTACTTTATCTAGTATTATCCTTCGTGGGCGTCTTGTTCAACGCCTCCATCGTGGGCTATGCGGCGGAGAAGTTCAAAGGGAGACAACCCGATTTCGGCGACGGGCTGGACCTCGCTTTGAGCAGATGGCCAAAACTCCTCGGCTGGTCTATACTCTCGGCGATAGTTGGCATGCTTATCAGAATCCTTAGAAGGGCTCTACGAAAGAAATTCGGAGTCCTCGGAGGTCTTATAGGCGGCATCCTCGGAGTGGGGTGGACCTACGCCACTTTTTTTGTACTTCCAGTGCTCCTGATGGAGGATGAAGGTATCTTTTCCTCGGTCAAGAAGAGCGCGTCCTTGTTCAAAGACACTTGGGGAGAAACCGTGGTTGGAAATATCGGTTTTGGACTTATATTTACTGGATTAGGATTACTCGGGGTCCTGGCCTTTATCGGGGCCCTGATGATAGGAGCACCTTTCCTGATCGCTTTTGTATTGCTGGTGATATACCTTCTAGTGATATTTGCACTCTACTCCGCCATGAAGAGCGTCTTCGTTACGGCTCTTTACCAGTTCGCTACCGAAGGAACGCTGCCAGGGCCTTACAGTAAAGATCTTTTTCCAGATGCACAACCCAGCGCCGTCGGAGGAGGCACTTGGGGATGGGGGTCTAGATCTGAAAGATCTGCCGGGGGTTCTCGATCGAGCAGCGGCGCGAGTGAAGGCGGCACGCTCGAAGATATGGAAGGAGTCGAAGTGATGAAGCCAGGAAAGAGCGGAACGTCGAAAAGTCAGGGTTTCCAATCAGAAGGTCGAAAGACTCCACCCCGATCACCTGCGAAGGGATCTAAGTCCTGTCCTGACTGCGGCGAAGAGCTCAGGTATATAGAAGAATATGGAAGATGGTACTGCGACAACTGCTACCAGTACAAGTGAGCTCTCGTGATCAAAGTTTTTTCTTTATACCTCTTCCCGCCATCAACCCCGTAGCTGCAGCGTTCACTATATCGTGGGATAGACCGGCTCCGTCGCCCGCTGCATAGAGATCATCAACACTGGTTTCTAAGTCTTCGTTGACTTCAAGATGGTTAGCGTAGAATTTGATCTCCGGTGCATAGAGAAGAGTTGTGCTGGAGTTCACACCGGGTATTATCTTGTTCAGCATCTTCAGCCCCTCTTTTATATCGATGACCGCTCTTTCCGGCAGAGCCATCGATATATCTCCGGGGGTGTAATCGTTCAGGGTGGGATGGACCGGGTTCCTGCCGATCCTGCTCTCCGTGGATCTTCTCCCGTCCCTCAGATCGCCCATGCGCTGCACTATGGGTTTTCCGCCGCCTATGGTGGTGGCTAGTTGGGCTATAGCTCTACCGTACTGAGTTGTGTTCTCCAGAGGCTCGGTGAGGTGGGTTCGCACCAAGAAGGCGAAGTTAGTATTTTCAGAGGCCCTGTCTTTTCTAGAATGGCCGTTCACTCCTATGAATCCGTCGTACTTTTCCTTCACAACGAATCCCTGGTGGTTGGTACAGAATGTCCGGACGAAGTCGTCGTAGCTTCTGGTGTAAAGGTGGAACTTGGGATCACGGTTCACCTCTATCACCGGGTCCATGACTATGCTGGGTACTTCGACCCTGACCCCTATATCGATGGGCGCAAAACTCGATTCTAAAGGGTGCTCGGAAGTCAATTTTTGGACCCAGTCGATGCCGACACGACCCGGAGCTAGGACCACATACTCGCTCTTTATCTCTTCACCTTCCGCTTTCAAAACCCCGCGGCATTTTCCATCTTCTATCAGCAGGTCCTCGACCTCGGTCCTCACTCTGAACTTCACACCCCTATCTTCCAGTTCCCTTTTGAAGGATCTGATCACCGCCGGAGCCTTATCGGAACCGATGTGGGACTGTTTTATAGGGTTGAACTTCGCTCCCACCGAGGCCGCCCTCCGTTTGAGTTCTTCTTCCCTTTCTGAATTCTTGGTCTTCGGCTTCGGCATGCCGTGTTTCGACAGGACTCTGGAAACATCATCCACCAAGTCCCAGGCCTGCTTATCGCTCTTTGTAAAATCGGCCAGATTGCCCCCTACGTCCGGTCTCAGGTTAACTGTGCCGTCGGAATAAGTTCCAGCCCCGCCCACTCCGCACATTATGTCCTTTTCGGTCCTCTCTTCAACGTCTTTTCCCTTGTCCACTACTAACACATCGTTGTCTCCTTCACTCAATTCGTAACTGGCGAAGAGGCCCGCGGGTCCGGCTCCAACGATCACAACATCATAAACCATCTTATCAGCATGACTCCAAGGGTAAATTTACTACGATTATATTTATTTTCTTCCCCTTGTAGAGATACACCTCTCCCAAATGAGGAAAGATTTAATAATAATCTTGGGGCTA
>JBKHKA010000004.1:0-95679 GCA_046537845.1 Candidatus Aenigmatarchaeota archaeon | reverse complement strand
TTAAGGCATAAATATATTTTGTGTATATGGCTTCAAAAGAGCCCATCAAAGCACCAAAAATATTATTTAGATGCCAGATAGATGATACTGATGAAATGAAAGAAAAGATACTCAAAGCTGTGACCTGCTTGATCCTTTTTTCTTTGGTACTGGTAGTGATCGTTCCAGCGGTCTCATCAAATTCAAGTCTAGATCGGGATGAGCACGATGACGGGGATGATGAAAACACCTCTATCCAAAAATTTTCAGTTGATGTAGATTCCGACCTCTACATCCCCTACCGGCGAAGGTACAATACTTTGAAGTACGAGGGATGGGAAACTCGGACCGTTGACGGGGAAGAGATCACCATAGCTACGGAAAAGGCCGTGGTAAGAAGAGGTTCGACGGTCTTGGTCCAGGGAGACACAGAAAAGAAAGTCGTGTTGAGCCCGTCAAAGAGTAACATGGATGATCTAGATATGAGTGAAGTGGAAGGTGGTTGGGAAGTGGATATACCAGAAGATTCCACCATAGGGAAATACGTTTTAAAGGGGGAGAGCGAGAGGATAGATATCTTCGTCATATTCGATCCTTTGCAGACTGGTCTATCCGAAGAAAAATTGAAGGGCTACGCCTACGATGAAGAAGGAACTAGAGACGAATACGGCTATATATTCACCACTGGTTACAATGAGTATCCGCGGGAAGGGCATCCTCCTAATCTGGTCCCCTTCGGAGACGATCATGAAGACAGGCCGAGTATGTTTGATTTCGCTCTAGCCGGAGCCGGTAACTCTTCCGATCCTCAAGAGAGTGCCGGAAGGTTGACCCGTATCGTCGCTCAGAGGAACGATGCGAAGCCCACTGGTCTTTTCAATATCCGGGACGCCTCTGATATCTTATTTTATGGAAACGAGAGCCCTTATACAAAATACTTGTTCGACTTGGATAAAGAAGGTGATTTGACCGAAGGTGAGGTGCCCGATTGGCTGAGGGAACAGTTCGAAGAGAAGAACACCCGTCTTCCCGAGAACGCTCAGATCTCAAGAGCCGAAAACAAGATATGGATCGTGGTCGACGGAGAAAAACTGGGGGGGATCGAAGAGCACGGAGAAATATTGAGGATATATGATAAACCTATAACCTATACTGACTTGGACGGCGACGTAAAAGAAGTCGAAGGGTTGACCTTGAAAGATGCGGAAAGGTTGGCCGTTAACGGAGCGTCTATCCACGACCTTGAAAGCGAGGGGAAAAGCAAGATAATCAACGGTTGGTGCGATGAGGTCTCTTTCGCTCTGACCGCCCTCCTGCGTTCTATCGGTATCCCCAGTAGAGTGGTCTCGATACATCCGACCTCTGAAGTCGATCAAGACCTCATGGGGCATTTCATGGTAGAAGCTTGGTTCGAAGAACCGATGTACGAATCTTCTTGGGAAGAGGAAGGCGAAGGGGGCGGATGGTACGTTTTAGATGCGGACGAATGGAATGCGAGATGGCACACCGCAGACCCCGTCTTTTGGATGCCGGTCGGTGAGACTTTCTCTTCACGGAAGAACTACATGAGGGTGATAGATGTACTGTTCGAGGAGAGGTGGAAAACCCGGGATCTATACGTCTTTGGGCCCGAAGACGAGATGTTCCCTCCTACTGAGAAAGTTACCGACGCCTATATCGGCGCAGGTGAACACGAACCCGAATTCGGTTCAGTTACTAAAATGATGGGACGCGGTGGAGGGGATCTTTACAAGCTTAACATCGAAAAACCTACCAAGATCTCTATAAGCTCAGATCAGGGAACAAAGCCGAGTATCTATGTTTCTCAAGAAGGATACCCATCCATACCTATAACCACTCAGGGATACCCTTTCGATGAACCGTCCGAATACCAGGGGGAAGAAGTTATACTCCTACCCGAAGAGAGCGACACCTATTATATAGGTATATATGCACCACATAACGGCGATAGACAGGTCGAGGGTGATTTTGGATCCTACACGCTCACTGTTGAAGAAGCTGATGAAGACGAGCTAAAGGGGGAACACCAGCGACTGGAAGATGAAGAAAAATTTACCCAGGAACATATGTTCGCGATAGTTTTAATGTTGGTTTGGATCGCAGCGTATGTAGGTAAGAAGAAGCTCTAAGGAAAAAAATTATGAGCACATTATTGCTAACGAGGCCCAAAAATAAATTATATGAGATAGAAATAATAGAGGCAGCACTCCATGTCTAAGGATTCAAAGAACGAAGAAAAAAAAGACGACGATCTAGGTCCGATCTCTAGAAGACTAGAATATCTGATCGAGATATTCGAGAAGGACCGATTCACTCCACTGACCGCCTTCATATTTTTGGTGATACTCGGTATAATCCGTTCGGTCTCGGAATCTCTCATCTACGAGTACCGTGTTTTTTCTATGTATCTTGTCGTGCAGCATACCGCTTTCAATTTTCCCGTGCTGATAATGGGTTCCTTGATCCTTTCCCTAGCAGCGGATACACCTCTCCGCAAGACATACAATGCGATACTACCAGGGTTCGCTATCGTGATAGTACCTCCTTTTGTCGATTATTTTATTTTGGGCTACTCTGGGGCGGAGTACTCTTACCTTTACTCTTATCATGCGGCCGATATTCCATTTTTTATGAAGATAAGCGATCTTTACCCTCCTAACATATTGATGGCCGAAGAGATTAGTTCGGGGCTTCGCCGTATGGTGATCTCCATCATGACCCTTAGTGGCTTGTACGTAGCGGTCAAGGTCAAGATATGGAAGTCTATACGCCTATTCTCAGAAAGAGAATTCGAGCCGATCGTTAAAAAGATATGTTCCATCTTTTTCGGCGTCTTTGGGATATGGGTGGTGGTGTGGTTCATCGTGGCGATAGTCCCCACTTCTATCTCTCTAGAAGAAGGAACTGTAGTGATCTTTGATTATTTCTCTTTCCTCCCTTACAGTAAATATTACGTTTTCATAGAACAGTACGGTTACAACACAGGAGAGATATTCTCAGAAACGGGGGGACTTGCCGGGAACATGGCCTTACAGCAGAGAGCGCTTTACTTGACGATGATCTTTTCTGTGCTCTCGTTCGGTTTCATGCTATTGTCCATGCATTTAAAGTACCGCTCTCTTCTAAAAAAGATATTTTCTTCTTTGAGACTGACCGTACTGCTCCCCACCACCGTTTCCGCTCTTCTAGGCAGTGCGGTGCTTCACCTTACCGATCCTGATTTTACCGAGGGATGGGCTCTCAACCCCAGTTATGTGCTCCACTTTCCTTATATCTTCTACATAGGGGCCGCGGGGTTCTTTTTAGGCTGCTTTGGATGTTTTATATCCGACTATCATAGAGAAGAAAATATCCTGTCAAAAACCGCCTCGAAACAGATGAGCATAATTTCACTCTTAGCAGGAGGTTCATTTGCCTTCCTGATGGGACCTCTGCGTATCCCATTGATCTTCGGCCTCGCAGCTATCCTTATGTATCTCTCGTTTAGAAGAGGAGAAAAGACGTTCGATCTCCTCAGCAGTTTTATTTTTTCTTCTAGTTGTTTCCTCGCTTATCTGATCGGGGTATACAGCCCCACCATCTGGAAAACGAGGATATACGATGTAGAGGGGCATATGACCGTGGATCTCCCAAGGACACCCGAATTGACGGCTGAAGTGATTGGACTCGGGCTCATAATATTTTTACTGATCTTATCGGTGAGTATCCTGACTTATGTACTGGATAAAGAGCTTTTATCTGGATGGATAGATTCCCCTTTAGCTCTGCCGGCGATCTTACTCCTGCTTTCCTTTTTACCCGCTTTGATGTTCAATGAATGGCATCATCTGGTAGTTTTCGCAAGCTTGGGAGTCGCTTCAGTACTGCTGACCGATAACGATCTACCCTTCATCCCCCTTGGTATCTCCTCTTTGCTTCTTTTCTATATACTTCTAAGTCTATGGGGCCTTATCCCGGGAGTTTGACTCAAACATCCGTTTTATTATGTAAACCCAGATTTCTCAAGAGCGGAACCAAAACGTTTAAATACGGACCACCTTTGTCAAAGGTCAACCTGTAGGAGGAAACCCCTGAGAGGGTCTCTCAGGTTCCGTATCTACTACAGGAGGTTATCACCGTGGCAGATGATAAAACAATAGAAGCAGTTGAGAAGGCCTTAGAAGCCGCACCCGAGAGGAATTTTGAAGAGAGTATAGAGCTAGCTATAAACTTGAGAGATGTAGACCTTTCTCAACCTCAGAACAGGATCGATGAGGAGATCGTTTTACCCCAAGGGAGAGGCAAAGAGATCAAAGTGGGTGTTTTTGGAAGCGGAGAATTGGCTTTAGAGGCGAGAGACGTTGCCGATACCGTCATAGAACCTGAAGAGATAGAAGATCTGGCAGATGATAGGAGTGAATCTAGAAAATTGGCTGATGAACATCAGTTCTTCTTGGCCGAACCCCCGCTTATGACGGTGATCGGTAGAGAGCTCGGTTCTATACTCGGCCCTCAGGGTAAGATGCCCAATCCTTTAAAACCAGATGACGACCTCGAAGGGATCGTAAAATCCCTAAAAGGTACGGTCCGAGTCAGATCTAGAGACAGAAGGACATTCCATGTACCGGTGGGGACGGAAAAACTGACACCTGAAGATATAGCCGACAATATAGATACAGTGTTAAGAAGGATCATCCAGAACCTTGACAGAAGGGAAGCAAATATCGAAAGCGTGTATGTAAAAACGACCATGGGACCCGCCATGAGGATCATGTGAGGGATATAAGATGAGCGAAGAAATCCCAGAGTGGAAACAAAAAGAAGTAAAAATGCTCACCAATCTATTGGAGACTTCGCCGGTCATAGGCGTGGTAAACATAGAAGGTATACCAGCTTATCAGATGCAGCAAATGAGGAGTAAACTCAGAGGCACCGCTAACTTGAGAGTTTCGAAGAACACATTTCTAGAGAAAGCCATCGAAAGAGCATCGGAGAAACGGGAAGGCCTAAAAGAACTTGAGGAGTTCATCGAAGGACAGATCGCCATCGTTTCTACCAATCTCAATCCCTTCAAATTATTCAACCGGATGGAGGAAACTAAAACTAAAGCCCCTGCTAGCGGCGGTGAAATCGCTCCAGAGTCCGTCGAGGTAGAAGAAGGTGAGACTCCCTTCAAACCCGGGCCGATAGTAGGAGATCTTCAGAAAGTGGGTATCCCCGCCTCGATCCAGGGTGGAAAAGTGGTGATAAATACAACGAAGACCGTGGTCAAGGAAGGCGAAACCATAAGTAACGATCTAGCTGCGATGCTCAGAAGGCTAGATATAAATCCTATCACAGTGGGTCTCGACCTTAAGTCGGTCTATGAAGACGGGTTGGTGTATGAGAAAGACGATCTGGATATCGATCCAACGGAATTCATCGAAGGCTTAAAAACCGGGGCGAGTTCCGCCTTCGCTCTGTCCGTAAATGTAGGATACCCGACTAGAGAGAACATTTCAACCCTCATAGGTAAAGGTCACAGCGATGCTATGAGTTTGGCTTTCAACACCGATATGATCAACGAACAGACTCTTCGACCCATGCTCTCTAAGAGTTCTCAACAGATGATGGCTTTGGCCTCTAAGCTCGACGGTGAAGCACTCGACGATGAGTTGCGAGAGGAACTCGGCATAGAGGTGGAAGAAGAGCAAGAAGCCGAAGATGAGACTGAGGGCGACGAAGAGGTCGAAGAAGCTGATACTGAAGATGAAGATAACGATGAAGAAAAAGAAGAAAATGAATGATCTAAAAAAGTACTATTCAAAGGAGGTATAAAATATGGAATATGTGTACAGCGCGATGCTGCTTCATTCGGCAGGTAAGGAGATAACGGAAGAAGGCATCACCGACGTCTTGGAGTCTGCGGGCATAGATGTTGACGAAGCCAGGGTCAAAGCGTTGACCGCTAGTCTGGAAGACGTGGATATAGACGAGGCCATCGAAGAAGGCTTTGCTATGCCTACTGGTGGTGCTGCTCCAGCTCCAGAAACAGCTGAAGAAGAAGAGGAAGAAGCCGAAGAAGAGGAAGAAGAGGAAGAAGAACGAGACGAAGAAAAAGAGAAAGAGGAAGCAGCTGAAGGATTAGGGTCTTTGTTCTAAAACACCCTAAACCTTTCTCTTCCAAAACCTTTTCTTCCCACTATAGATTATATTATATCGATACATTTTTGATACATTTTTCTTTGCTTGACTGTGTAAAATAAAAAATATTTGAAAGATTAAGAAGAGGTTTTTAGAGGTTCAGAGTATTGCTTTTTCTCTGCTCTTTAATCTTCTATATCTTTCAGAGCGTCCTCTAGATCCTCATCGAAATCCTTTTTCTCACTTTCGTCGACTTCTAAAAACTCATATCCCTCTCCTTCATCACCGGCATCTTCTGATTCACTAGCCTGCTTTTCTTCTATCTTCTTTGCAAGGACCGGTGGAGTTTCACTGGTTCCTTCCTCTTCAGCTTCGCTCTCTTCTTTCCTTTGTCTAAATATCAGCAGTATCACTATCACAACGATCAATATCCCGAGTATAGGAAGTACCCAGAACAATATATCTTGTTCTTCTTCTATAGAAATATCGACTTGTGCAGTCGGGTCTCCGGGATCGTCGTCTTCGCTGAGGACTCCGATGGTATACTCTCCAGCATCGCCTTCCTCTGTCTGCCAGGTGAACTCTCCGTCGTGAACTTCACCCGGGCCTAGTGTGACCTCTTCACTGTCTTCCACCGTGCCGTCAACACGGAATTCTATCGTTCGGGTAGCCTCCACATCTCCCGTGTTCGTGACCGTGTAATCAACCACTACCTCTTCTCCTTCGACCACTTCTTCTTCGTAATCCCCTATTTCGACCTCGAAAAATGCGGGCTTTAACACGCTCGCCGTGATCTCTTTTTCTTCGTCCTCACTTGCTACAACGATATCGTATTCTCCAGCATCGCCTTCTTCCGTCTGCCACTTGAACTCACCGTCATAATCTTCGCCCCCGCTCACATCAATCTCTTGGCCATCCTCTACTTCGCCGTTGATCCTGATCTCTATCAACTGGCTACCTTCAACATCTCCTGTATTAGAGATGGTGTAGTCTATCACGATCTCTTCTCCTTCGACCACTTCTTCGTCGTAATCCTCTATTTCGACCTCGAAAAATGCGGGCTCCATCACGGTAACTGTGATCTCCGCTTCCTCGTCCTCGCTGGCTACCACGATATCGTACTCTCCTGCATCGCCTTCTTCCGTCTGCCAGCTGAACTCACCGTCATGATCTTCACCAGGACCCAGTGTGACTTCCTCACTATCTTCTAATGCGCCGTCTAAACTCACCTCTATTGTCTGAGTGTCTTCTACATTTCCAGTATTGGTGACCGTATAATTGACAAGGAGCTCTTCTCCTTCGACCGCTTCTTCATCGTGATCGGTTACTTCCACTTCAAAATGAGGACTTCTAGTTTCTATCGTTACCTGTTGACTGACCGTTTCGTCTTCGCTAGCCACCGTTATCTCATCGGTTCCTTCATCTCCTTCTTCGATCTGCCAGGTCAAGGTTATTTCTGTAGATTCTCCTGGCCCTAGCTCCACGTCCCCTTCTACATCCGCTACATCTCCGTTGAAATCTAAAAGCTTTATGTCCTGGGTAGCCTCTACCACGCCCGTATTTTCTACTTCTACGGTCACTTCGAGATCATCACCTTCAACGATATTATCCTCGTAATCGATCATCTCTACTTCGAAATAAATCTGAGGTAGGACCACCATCTCAACGCTTTGCTCGGCATCTTCACTCGATATCACCGCATCATAATTGCCAGCGTCTCCTTCTTCGGTCTCCCATGGAAAGGATACTTCTTTTTCTTCTCCAGCCGTTAGAGTTATCTCAAGATGTTCTTCTACGACGCTCTCTCCATTTTCATCATAAATACTTATTTCGACATCCTTTGTACCCTCTACTTCTCCCGTGTTCATGACCGTGAAATTCACATAGGCGGTATCGCCCTCGAGCACTTCTTCGTCAAAGTCTACTATATCTAGATCAAAATAGGCGTCTTCTAGGACCGTTAGATTGACTCTATCTTCAGATCCCTCACTCGCCACTACGGTTTCATACTCTCCAGCTTCTCCTTCCTCTGTCTGCCAGGTAAAGGCCTCAACGGAGGTCTCTTCACCTTGAAGTGTTACGGTCTCTGTATCTTCGTAAACGACATCGTCCTGATCATAAACCACAAAGGATACATCCTGAGTCACTTCCTCATTACCTGTATTGGTTATCTCGCTCGTCACACTAGCTGACTCTCCCTCTACTACTTCTTCATCAGAGTCGATTATCTCAGTATAGAATATACCTTCCTCTAACACGGTAACGGAGATGTTATCCTGATCATCATCGCTGCTCACGAACACGTTATTCTCACCTATGAAATTCTCACTAGGCTCCCAAGTGAACGTGTCGGTATAGCTCTCACCGCTTTCAAGGGTGACTTCATTAGTATCTATCTGTTCATCATCTACTTCTAATGCTATCGTCTGCGTATCGTTGAAGTCCCCTGTATTGTTCACCCGGTATTCCACCTCTACGCTTTCATTCTCGATGAACCTATCGCCGTCTTCAGGCGAGAGGATCTCTACCTCGAAGGTTGCTTCTTTTAAAAAGTGGGCGGTTACTTCCTTGTTTGTATCCATCGTCATGGTTATCTCGTCTTGGTCTTCTTCGCCTTGTGATACATCTCCCGTCCAGTTGTCGAATATCCAACCGTCGTCCGGAAGGGCCTGTACGGTGACCTCATCACCAACCATATAGGTATAATTTCCTGGGGCGGGATCCGTTGTGCCGCCTTTTTCTGATCTCACTTCGAGATTCAGGGTCTCTAATCCGTCTATTATTCCAATCCTCAGATCGGACAGACGGGGAGTGACTGAAGCATCGGTAGTGGTCAATACTTGTCTTGTCCACAGGTACCGGCCCGTGAGGTCTTCACCCTCGTCTATGCTCGGGATCGGTTCACCTTTTTCCGCATGATCCCAAGTTTCAGGAAGTGCTTCGCTGTCGCCAGATATTCCCGTATAGACGGTAACGTTGGTACCTTCCTGAATTTCTTCAGTCCAATCTATGACATTATCTCCTACGCTCTCGATCTCGTCGAGTGATATAGGCTCGGAAATGCGCTCTCCTTCGTATTCGTTCGCATAATAAGTGGTAGATATCAACCCGTCGCTGCCATCTCCGCCGAGGCCGCCGCTGGATCCATCTCCTCTTGTTATCTCTGCTTCATCCAACAGCAGGTCGAAATTGATCTCGCCGCTTCCAGGAGCTCCGTCTGAACCGCCTATACCGCCGTCACCGCCGCGGCCTTCACCTTCGCCGTCGTTGTAACCTTCGCCGCCTCGGGCTCCCCCCCCACCTTCATAATCAATAATCCACCCTAAATAGCCTGCTCCTCCTCCAGCATCAGCTGCGGCTAAAAACGTACCGTCGTCGGCCACTATCTCCGTAGAGCCGCCGCCTCCCCCAGTATTGGTATCGCCGTCTCCACCGTTGTGGCGGCCCCAACCGCCTGGACCGCCGTATCCTCCACCTTCTCCCACCCAGATATCGAGCTCATCAAATTCGGAGACGTTCAGCAGGGCTTCAACATAACCCCCATCGCCGCCGGCATAGTAATCATCGCCGTCTTCACCACCGCCTCCGGCACCCCACATCTCGACTTTCATTTGGGAGTATCCCGATACATCGACGGTTTCCTTTTCGCCAGTGAAATTGAATGTTTCGCTGCCCACTTCTACCGCATCTAGAGCGAGGTCGTCTTCGACGGTTTTTAGCGAGTTCATCTCTTCATAATTTTTCCATTCTTCTTCGAGCTGCGTCGTAGAAGAAACAGTAGCGGGTGTGAATGAAAGTATATCTCCAGTGAATTCGACTCCTTCAACTTCACCTACCGCTTGGAACTCGTATTCCTGCATAGGCGAGAGATCGGTCAAGTTCTCAGTGAAAGTACCCGGATCACTTTTGGTCACCGGTGGAGTTTCAGACCATTCGGTGTCTCCAGCTCTTCTGTATCTGAAAAATACATCCGCTTCATCGCCTTCGGCTAAGCCGGTAAGGTTTCCTTTCAAGGTTGCATTGTTCAGGTCCAAGGCCGCCGCGGGTTCAGTTCTTATTTCATCTCCCCATAACTCAAAGGCTAGGTCGTACGATAGTTGGTCGTATGTTGTAGAACCCTCGCCTCCTTCTATCTTTCTAGCCCGCTGCCAACCCTGGCCGTCGCCTTCACCCGGTGATTCCATCCATAGTATCCAGGAGTTAGTTACACTCTCCTCGTTGTCCATCTGGACCGATACCCAGCCTTCGTCCCAAGTGAGTGGTTCAGGCAGCTCGATCTCGTACCTGTATAGGACATCGGCGGTTTCCCAGTGCCAATCATCATCTTCAACGAATCTCTCTCCATCGAGATTCCATTCTTTATCGGGGTTGTCCCAATCCGGTTCCCCAGCGTTGGGTCCGGCACCCTCATAAAATCGTACATCGAAGGGCTCATAAAGGTCGGGGGTCTCTTCACGCCATTCTTCAGCTTCATAATCCCAATATAAGGCTAGACCGTAAACTCCGATCTTTCTTATGGTCCCTGACGCACTCCAGAAGTTCTCGGCTGCTTCCATATCGAGTAACTCTGGATCATCGGTGCCATAAGGATCCGGTTCATATACGCTGGTAGCGGCGATAGAACCGTTCTCATAGCTTTGATCGAACTTAAGGGATAAGTTTTCTTCTTCAGCAGCATCTCTCATGTCGGTAGAAATGTACTTATTTTTTCTGTCTTGAACGGACTCTGTGCTTTCTACTTCACGCACCTTCTCAATAGGACCTTTCTCCTCAACACCGATCCCATCCGACGATGTTGTCGGTCCTTCGGCGCTGCCCATAAATGTACTTCCAAAACCGGCAGCGATCAAAATACAGACTGTAAGCCCTACCAGGGCTATCCTTGATTTACTCTCATTTAAACTCATACTTTCTTACCTCCATAAGATTTTTCGGCGAGCTCATCGGAGTTCGAATATTTATATCTTCGGATTAAAATTTTCGTCGGTATACAAGTCTCGAAAAAAGATATATTTATCTAGGCTAAAACAGGCAGTTCTACCACGAGACAGAAATTCAGTAGGTCCAGTCGACGGTTAACGGTACTTATTCAAAAGTCGGGTTCTCTCTTTTCTAGGAAAGCTTCCATACCTTCTTTTTGGTCTTCGCTCTCAAAACACTCCTTGAAGTTAGCGCTTTCCTGCAGGAGTGCCTCTTTCTTCGAATGATCCGTTCCATGCTCTATGGCTCTTTTAGCATGGTCCAAAGCAACAGGGGAATTATCGGCTATATTTTGGGCGATCTCCTGGGCTTCGTTCATCAGTTCTTCCTTTTCAACGGTATGATTGACTATCCCTATATCCTTTGCCTCTTCGGCATCTATCCTTTTACCTGTAAAAATCAATTCCTTAGCTCGTGCAGGTCCGATCTGCCGGGCTAGTAAAAAGGTGCCGCCGAAACCGGGTATCACTCCTAAACCGACCTCTGGTTGACCGAATTTAGCCGCTTCAGAGGCTATCAAAAAGTCAGTACTCAAGGCCAATTCAAGACCGCCTCCGAGGGCGTAGCCGTTGACCGCTCCGATCACACCGTCACAATCCTGGAGGTCCTCTATATCAAGGGTCGTTTCGATCTTGGAGAGGATTTTTTCTTACTTTTCAGCGGACAGCTTGTCTTTTTCCACCGCTTTGGACAGAGATCTTTCTATAGAGTTTTTTGGAAGTGTGCAAAAATTTTGGGTTTCTACGTTTGATGATCCTTTCCCACAGCCGAAACTAACAGGAAAGTTAGCTTTCCTGTGATATTGTCTAGAATCAGAGATTCCATCAATTGATGGGAAATAAGATTTTCCAGCAAATTTCTTGAAATCCCTAGGATTTCTAGAGATAGGTGGAATATGATTCCAGCAATACAGAGGAAATGAATTCCTCTTCTCACTCAGAATAACTCTTCGTGATACAAAGGAATTTTCAAAAATTCCTCGAAAGCTGTGGGTATTTGACCCCCCTTCGGTCGGTCATCCCTCTTGTTTTTTGATCCTCTAAGTGGTTATAGGTAAAAACCTCCGTTCATCCTTATCACCTCTCCGGTGATGTACGAGCTTTTTTCTGATGCTAAAAAGCAGAAGACCTTCGCCACTTCTTTGGGCTCCGCAAAACGCCCCATCGGTATTTGATCGAGGATTTTCTTCTTGACTTTCTCAGGCATATTTTTTACCATCAGGGTATCCACGAAACCCGGAGCTACAGCATTGACGGTGACTTCATCCCTCACCAACTCTCTAGCTAGAGCTTTAGTGAACCCTATCAATCCGGCTTTTGAGGAGGCGTAATTCACCTGACCGATATTTCCAGTTTCTCCTACAACAGAGGACATATTGATTATCCTGCCCTGATCGGACTCTCGGAGATGATCTAGAAACACATGAGTGGTGTTGAAAGCCCCATCAAGATTCACCGATAAGACCTGATCCCACTCTTCTTTGTCCATCTTTATGAATAAAGAATCTCTATTGATCCCAGCATTATTCACCAATATGTCAATCTTACCTAGATTTTCCTCTACCTGCTCCTTGACCTTTTTCATATCGTCCAAGTCCGAAACGTCTCCTTCGGCTATCCATGTATTTTTGTTCAATTCTCCTTCTATATATTGGGCTACCCTATCCGCCTTATCTTTCTGCGAGCTCAAGTCGTTTATAGCCACGTTAGCCCCCTCGTTTGCGAACTCTAGTGATATCCTTCTGCCGATGCCCTGTCCTCCGCCTGTTACGAGTGCATTCAATCCCTCCAAACGGTTACTGCTGGGATCTAGGTTTTCTATGTCGTCGTTTTCAAAATATGATTTTAGCTTTAACTGTTGGTCTTCATCGCTTTTCATATGTATCCCTCTTTCGATAGATTCAGATGTAGAAACCACCGTTGACTTTTAAAACTTCCCCTGTGATGTAAGATGCATCCGAAGAGGCAAGGAACGCTACCGTCTCGGCCACCTCTTTCGGGTCTCCAAAGCGTCCCATGGGTATATCACTTTTTATCTTCTCCTGGATTTTTTCTGGCATGTTCAATACCATCTCCGTAGCGATGAATCCCGGGGCAACAGCGTTAACAGTTACGTCATCTCTCACCAACTCTCTCGCTAACGCCTTGGTGAATCCTATAATGCCTGCCTTGGATGAGGCGTAATTGACCTGTCCTTGGTTACCCCTTTGGCCTACAACCGAAGAAATGTTCACTATCCTTCCCGATTCGGATCTCCTTAGATCATCTAAAAATATCTTGGAGCAGTTGAAAACTCCGTCAAGGTTCACAGACAAAACTTTTTCCCAATCGTCTTTTTCCATCTTAGCAAAGAACTTATCTTTGTTTATACCAGCGTTATTCACCAGTATATCTATCTTTCCAAAATTCTCTTCAATGTTTTCTTTCATCTCTTCGACTTCTTTAAAAGAGCTGATATCTGCCGGATAGACCCAACTATCTTCGCCAGCCAACTCTACGGTCGTGGCTGTTTCGCTCGCTTCTTCGTGGCTCGTGTTGTAATTGACGACCACATCCGCGCCGTACTCTGCTAGTGTGTTCGTAATTTTTTTTCCGATTCCTCTTGATGCTCCGGTCACTAGGGCATTCCTGTCTTTGAATCGGTCCCTGTAGGGTTCGCTGTCACCAACCATCTTATCACTCTGCCCTCTTTTTCCATTTTTCGATCCTATTTTCAGAGATGCCTGTCTTTTCAGACAATTCTTCTGTATCCGCTCGCTTCAGGTCTGTTCCATCTTTAACCGAAGCTTCTTTCAATTTTTCCGCCGTTTTTTCGCCGATGCCTTTGATGCTCTTCAATGGGATTCTATCGTGCTCTTTTATCCACTCGGCGGCTTTCCCCCATAAATCCGGATGAACCTTGGAACTCACAGAGAGTCCTATGTGACCTACCGGCGCTTTCATCACCTCGGTCTTCTCACTCGGAACCTTATCTTTGAAGGGAAGACTGCTTTCTGGAGGTACCAAGGTATCGTACTCTCCGATAATAGTTAGCAGGGGCATGGTGATATTGTTAATATCTACATGTTCACCTCCGATATGGAATTCATTTTTTATGAGCTTGTTTTTTTGGTAGAGATCTCCTACGAATTTTGAGAAAGCTGGTCCCGGTATATCCTTACTGTCGTGTATCCATTTTTCCATCCTGAAGAACATCTTGACGAATTCCTCGTCTTCAGCGTTATCTGCCAGATTCAAAAGTTTTCCCACGGTGTTATTGACCGGTGCTAAAGCAAGGTATGCCCCGTCCAGGAAATCTCCAGGACAGGTACCAAAGGCCTCGACCACTTTTTCTGGGTCGAAATAATCGGAGTTCGCCCAATGACTCAATAATCCTTCATCCTCCTCGAAATCCAATCCAGCGGCCATCAAAGTCAAGCTCTTGACTTTCTCCGGGTATAAAGCGGCATACATCGAAGACATCGTGCCTCCCATACAGTATCCCAGGATATTGATCGAATCCCTGTTCCTTTTCTTCCTGACTTTGTCCACGCAGACGTCCATAAAATAATTCACGTAATCGTTCAAAGTTTCAAACCGATGACGTTTATCCGGCTTGTACCAATTGATCATGTACACGTCTAATCCTTCGTTCAACAACGATTCTACGACCGACCTGCCCGGTTGAAGGTCCAATATGTACTCCTCGTTAATCAAAGCGTAGACCAAAAGTACCGGCGGTTTTTGCTCCACGTTCTCCTGCTTAAAATGTAAAAGTTCTGCGAGATCACCTTCCCAGATCACTTCAGCTGGAGTTTGACCGACTTCCACCTCGGGTTGAGAAGCTAGGAGTTCAAGAGCATCATTCAACTTCTTTACGTTCTTTGTAAGGTCTTTCATGTATTGTATCTGTCCTTCCATCCATTTTTGGGACGGTAGATCAGTGAGATCAGGATTTTCGTTCATATAATATCCCCCACCTGTTCACTTCTCTACTGAGAGCTCGTCTACTCTTCTCTCCAGATCTCTGATTCTAGAGGTCAGCTCGTGGATAGATTCGTATACTTTCAGTATATCGTCCCGAGTGGGGACCCCAAAGGATTCGAGATAGGTGTTCAGCAGTTCCTTCTGCGTGATCTTCGTATCAAGCAAGTTATCTAGATAGCTGCCCTGGAACATAGCATAAGGCTCGGAGCTCAAGAGTTCTTCCATGCTGTTCGAGGCGTTTTTGAGCATCTCTTTCTGTGTTTTCTGGAAAAGGTCCTCGGCTTGACCTTCCTCTAAACTTTCCGACCACATCTTTAAAAGGTCGGTTGAGGACTTTATCCATTCACTTTGAACGTCCTTGACCACGTCCGGGATGCTTTCTCCTTCTTCTTCACCCAGACTAGACCAAGCGTCCATCCACAGGTCATAAAGATCTTCCTGTTCCTTTCTCTGTCGTTCCATCCCGAGTTCGATGGTCTCACCTAACAGAAGTCTCAGGTTTTCCATATACTCCGAGAAGATATTATCGAAATCAGCGACGGGGATATCTTCTCCGCTCTTTTCCTGGACTACATTTCTGAAGTCCTTTGAAGCTCTTACCCACCGTTGAAAAAGATCTGCGAGAGAAACGTAGTTCTCGATGTCTCCAAAATTTTTCTTCTGATTCATCATCTGTTCGCTGAAGTCCTTCCATTCCTCGTACATCTCCTCGTAAGCTTCAACGTTTTCCTCCTGTAATTCTCCCAGAAAATCTTCCATCTCAGAAGAAAAATCTTCCCAGACCGTCAGCATATCTTCTCTCAACTCTTTATAATAATCTTCCATATCAATATCTCTATCCATGGTTATCTACCTCAAAAAATAAAGATGGAGGTTTTATTCCTCCACCTTAGTTTTTAGCTCTTCGATCTTTTTCTTCAGGTCCTCTATATCGCTTTCGTATTCACTCATCTTCCTAGATGGCTGCCAAGGGAACAAGGGAAAGATCCATCCCCTTCCAAAATACGGTTTGAATGCTGAAAGGTAGCTCTCCCTCAGGTCCTCTAAATAACTATCAGTCTTGCTTTCCATCTCGTCGATGGTATTAAGCCAGCCCTTCACCATCTTTTCGTACCCTTCTCCGCTAGATTCAGCGTTCTCTTTCAACCGGTTCGAACTCTCTTCTGCGATCTCTTCGAGTGTCTCTCTCAGCTCTCTCAATGATTCGTTGTTTTCCTCTATGTTTCTTTTTGCTATATGAAGAGCAGCTTCCTGGAAATCTGCCGTCGCCTCGGTTATCTCCTCAGGATCCGGACCCGTTCCAGCTTTGATGCCCTTGAAAATGCTATCGGACATCTTTGTCCACGCCGAATAGAGTTCTTCAGCATCTTGATAACTGGATTTGACCAGTTCTTTCAGCTTCTCACCAACCTCCCTGTTATACTCTTGGATATCCTCTTGAAATCCTTCCTTAACGTTCTTCTCGACCAATTCTTCGGACATGTCGGAAAGATCGGACCACAGGTCCATCAGTTCTTCATACTGATCATTGGTCTCTTCGACCACTTTCCTCACGTCCTTACCAAATTCTGAAGACTGGTTTAACAGTTGGTCTACGTCGGTCATGTACCTTTCCTGTTGATCTACGAATTCTCTTGTGAATCCACTGAAATCCATGCTGGAAAGATAATCCATGGATCTGAACAGATTTCTATCTCCTCGGTTTTTTTCGTCCATTATTCTCAATCCTCCTCTATTTTCTTTTCTAATTTTTCCACTCTTTCTTTGAGTCGTTCCAACTCTTTTTCATCCTTTTTTGGAACTAATGGGTTTGCCATGGAAAACATACCGCTGTACCCTTCGTCTAAGGTTTTCTGGTAGCTCTCCATCAACCTGGAATAATTTTCTTCTACGTTCTCCGCCAATTCAAAAAGAGATTCTGTCACCTTCCGGCTATGTCTTTCGAATTCCTCTCTCGTGATTTCATAGGCATCCATATAATCTTCAAACCCTTTTTCCACGTTATCTTGTACGAACTCAAAATTTGAATTCCACATTTCATAGAGTTCTTCTACCTGTTCCTCTTGACTTTCTTGGAGATCGTCGATGAGATCCTCTGTCTTATCGGCAAAATTTTTCCATGTCTCTTCTACTGCCTCGTAATCTCTCCTATAGTTATCCAATGTCTTCTCTAACTCGCTTCCCAAATCTTTTGAAAAATCCGACCAAAGACCAAGTAGTTTCCCCGTATCTATACTCTCGCTCTCTTCATCGAAGGTCTCTCTTGCTTTTTCCGTATGTTTTTCTACGAGCTGAGTTAAAGATTCATGCCTTTCCCTTGTACGCTGATTTGCCTTTTTCACTCTGGCCATCATCTTATTGAAGAAGTTCCTCCATATCACCGATAGTTCTTTCGTCTTGTCCTCTGGCAGGACGGATCTCTCTCTTAGTTCGTCGATCTGTTCCTGGAATTCAGTTGCCTTTTCCATCCATTCATCTTCAAGTTCCTCCCAGTATTCGAGGTTCTGTTCCGTTACTCCTTCCAAGTTCTCTTCGATCCCTTTCATCCCGTCTATCCATAACTCGTTAACCTTTTCGGATCCTTTCAAGGTTGAATCGGATATTAGGTCCGATAAGGGTTCGAGGACCTCTGTTTTGACCTCAGGCGGCTCTGGGGGAGTAAGTTCGCCTTCAATTCCTTCTTTCTTTTCCCCTACCTCCTGGGAAATTTCTCTTTCGCTGACTATCTGATTGTAGACTTCCGGTTTTATCAGCTTCTCTGCTATCTCATCTTTGGTCTGATTTTTACTGACATCTAATCCGTTCTCTCCGGCTACTTCGATCAACTCGTCTTTTAGCAGTCTGTTGGCCACTTTTTTCTTGCACTCTTCGTCGTCGTTAGCTTCTTCGTACGCAGATACGTACTTCTCTATAGGGTCTTTTTCTTGCTTCATATTATCTCTCCTCTTCCCTCTTCTAAAGGTACTCAAAGTATAATATGTCCCATAAGCTTTATAAACTTTTTTATATATCCGCTTGCGTTATGATACAAAGACTATGATTGAGCCGTAGTTTTATAGCCATCGATGGACAGTCTTATACATAGGTGGTAGTAATCTATAAAAGGCTCTCATCCTATAAACGATCGAGAACATGAGATTAGAGGGAATCAAGATCTTGGACATGACTAGATTGATCCCTGGTCCCTACGCTACAATGCTTTTGGCCGACCTGGGAGCGGAAGTTATAAAGATAGAGGACCCAGAAACAGGAGACTATGCTAGAGACATGGAACCTTCCATCGGGGGAGAAGGAGCCCCATTCTTGATGCTGAACAGGAATAAAAAGGCAATTGAGATCGATCTTAAAAAAGAAGAAGGTAAAGAGATATTCATGAACCTCGCCGAAGACGCCGACGTGGTCTTTGAACAGTTCCGTCCCGGCGTCGTCGAAAAACTGAAGGTGGATTACGACTCGGTGAGAGAGGTCAACTCGGATATAATCTACTGCTCTTTATCCAGTTATGGCCAGACCGGTCCACTAAAGGATAAAGGCGGCCACGATCTAAATTATGCTTCCGAAGGAGGCCTTATCGATATCACCAGGTCGAAGGATGGTAAACCTGCGATCCCTGGCTTTCCCATATCGGTGATGACCGCGGGACTCTTTTCCGCCTTTTCCATAATCAACGCACTCCTTGATAGAGAACTCAATGACTCCAGGGGAGAGTATATAGACATCTCCATCTTGGATTGTCTGATTTCGTTCTCCACGGGCATCGCCTGGCAGCCTCTCTTGGAGGAGGAAGTCCCGCGAGCGAGAGAGACAGAATTGACGGGAAGATATCCCTTTTATGATATCTATGAGACAAAGGACGGGCGATACTTCGCCCTAGCTGCCTATGAAGAAAAATATTGGAAGAATTTTTGTGAATTGATAGGGAGAGAAGAATTTAAAGACCAGCAGTTTTCCGAGAAGAAGGAAAGGATCAGAAAGATAATCGAGGAAGAATTCAAGAAGAAAACTTTCGAGGAATGGAAGAAGATATCAAAAGAAAACGAAGTGATGATATCTCCTGTAAATAATTTGAAAGAAGTCTTCGAAAGTCAACATGTCGAAGAGAGAGATCTGATCGGTTCATTGGACTTCTCTGGGATGGAGATCGATCAGATAGGATTTCCCGCTAGATCAAAGAAGGATATTGATGAATTCAGAACACCGCCTCCTCAAAAAGGTGAACATACGCGAGAGATACTGAATGATGCGGGTTACACCGAGGAGGAAATAGAAAGATTGGAGGATCGTGGGGTCATATGAATCCGAAACTTTTGACCCCTTTTCCAACCCTTAACGGTCTATGGCTCCCAGAGAGGTTCCCCTAAAGGCAATATCTCCTTTTCCGCCATATTGTTGAGCAGCACTCCGGCGGCTCCGTAGAAAGAGAATATCGAGACAAAAAGAAGCGAAACACCCACAGGAACCGCTCCTGTACCGACCAAGATATGAGAGACGAGAGCCAGAATGGCGACGTCGATAGATATAAGGACTGCCAGGAGAGTTTTATTCGTCATCAACGAGGCGCCTGTCAATATGATACTGAAGATCAAAAATCCTAGCAGCCCGTGCGCATAATGCGTGAGATCAAAATCGATGGACGTGAATATAGTTATGAACAACGTGAGTGAAACAGAATACCAGAGCATAGAATATGTTGTGAATGCAGTAGCTCCAAATATGTTATCTCTCTTAAAATCCATTATTCCAGCTACCAACTGGGCCGTAGCTCCTAGAAACAGAGTCCAAGGGATAATCAGGGATTCCATTTTGCTCGAGGCAAAACCTAGGTCTGTAAAAGCTAGTACCAAAGCAGCTATGGCAAGACCGATCAAACCCAAACAAGCGGGATCAGCTATCTTGGGCGGCGGTTTCTTGATTATCGTACGAGGCTCGAGCTGATCTTTTTCATCCATAAAGGGCCAATATATTTCTCTTATTTTTATTTTGCTGTTCGCAATGGATCTCCATACCTGGACAGATCAGGTCTTCCAAGTGACGAACTTGACACTACAGGAAGTGAAGACTTTACGGAAGACATCACACTTTTATCTCGGTCTACCGAGTATGTAATGATGATATGTGTGATCCAATTGAAAAGCGCTCGAAGGGGCGCTCGAAGATTACTTTTCTACCCCTTCTTCCTCTATCGCCTCTTCTATAGTATCTAAAGCTCCCTCGTCCGCGATAGTTGAAGGTACGGAGTAATCTTCACCGTCGGCTATCTTCTTCATGGTCCCTCTCAGCGTCTTACCAGATCGTGTCTTTGGCAGCTCGTCGACGATCAGCACCTTCTTGAAAGACGCAATTGGACCCACTTCATCCCTGACCATCTGTATAACTTCCGATTTTATTTCCTCATGATCTTGATCGACACCCGACTTCAATACCAGGAAGCCAAGGGGCACTTCACCCTTCAACTCGTCATTGATACCTACCACTGCACACTCCGCTACCGCATCATGCTTCGCGACTGCTTCTTCCATACTGCCGGTAGAGAGTCTATGTCCAGCTACATTGATGACGTTATCTACCCGCCCCATGATGGACACATAGCCATCCTCGTCGACGAAGCCTGCGTCGCCGGTGAAATAATAGCCCGGGAAGGGATCCATATATTCCTGCTTGAACTTCTCATCGTTATTCCACAAAGTGATGAAGTTCCCTAGTGGTAAAGGAAGCTTGATCGCGATCACTCCGGTCTCGCCAGGAGGTAACTCCTCTCCAGTCTGGGGATCCAATATTTGAAGGTCATATCCGGGCATAGGTTTGGTCGCCGAACCCGGTTTGATCGGGAACTGCTCTAATCCTCTGAAGTTCCCTACGATTGGCCACCCTGTCTCCGTCTGCCACCAGTGGTCGATAACCGGGACTTGCAGCAGATCGGAAACCCAATGATAGGTATCGGGATCGGTCCTTTCACCCGCTAGGAAGAGCGAATCCAAACCGGAAACATCGTAATCTTCAAAGTACTCCGCCTCTGGATCCTCTCTTTTTATAGCCCTGATGGCTGTAGGAGCTGTGAACAACACGTCGACGTCATGCTGAGAGATGACCCGCCAAAACGCACCTGGATCAGGAGTTCCAACAGGTTTACCTTCGTACATGACCGTGGTAGCGCCGATCAAGAGCGGTGCATAGACGATATAAGAATGACCCACGACCCAGCCGACATCTGAAGCGGCCCAGTAAACGTCTCCGGGTTCTACCCCATAAACATTTCTCATAGACCATTTCAATGCCACGGCGTGTCCGCCATTATCTCTGACGACTCCCTTGGGCTTACCCGTGGTTCCAGAAGTATACAACACATAAAGAGGATCATTAGCACCTACAGAGACGCAGTCTGCGGGTTCGGCCTCTTCTTCCAGCTCGTCCCAATCATAGTCTCTCCCCTCGATAAGTTCGCCTTCGTACTCGGGTCTCTGCTTGATAACGCACTTCGTGGGCTTGTTCTCCGCCAGTTCTATCGCCTCGTCAAGAAGAGGTTTGTACTCTATGACCTCGTCCCGTTCGATCCCGCATGATGCAGAAAGTATAACGTCGGGTTCGGCATCATCCACTCTGATCGCCAGTTCATTGGATGCAAAACCGCCGAACACGACGGAATGAACGGCGCCTATCCGTGCGCACGCTAACATGGCCATTAGAGACTCGGGTATCATGGGCATGTAGATAACTACCGTATCGCCCTTCTCGACCCCGAGTTCTCTCAGGAATCCCGCGATCTTTGAAACCCGCTCTTTCAACTCTTCGAAGGAATATTTCTCTATCGTATCTGTTACTGGGCTATCATATATGATAGCATCTTGATCACCTCTGCCATCTTTGATATGATAATCGACTGCATTATAACAGGTATTGAGCTTTCCTCCTGAAAACCACCTATAGAACGGTTTGTTAGACTCATCTAAAACGTGATCCCATTTTTCATCCCATTCTATATCTTCAGCCGCGTCTGCCCAAAATGATCTAGGGTTCTCTAATGATTCTTCATATACTTTCTCATATTCATCCATTTTTTTCACCTTTTTTGTTCTTCCAAGTTTTACCCAACTAATCCAATTTGTTTTTTTATGTAAAACCGCTTTCAAATTATGAAAGATAGATTTAAACTCTTCGATTTGATAGAATCTACTTGAATAGGGGTGCACAGACCATCTTTCGAAATGTCCCCATCACTTGTTCATGATTTAAATATATACTACCTATTCTAGCTTTCACCTATCCCCTGGGTGACCTCCTTCAAATTTTTTCCGTCCTTGTCATAGATATTGACCTTCAAGGGCGTCTCTCCCATCGCGGAGTGTGTAGCACAGGCCAGGCACGGATCGTAAGCCCTGAAAGCTCTCTCGACGCTGTTGAGCATCCCTTCTTGAACATCTCCTGCGTCGATATACTTTTTGGCAGCATCTCTGATACTCATCGATATAGGTGCCGCATTGTGGGTGGTAGCTACAATAAGATTGAGATCTTTAACCAATCCATCTTCGTCCAATTCGTAATCGTGGATCAGCGTCCCTCTCGCCGCTTCCACGATACCTACACCCTTTCCCGGTTCCCCGGGCTCGTTCCGGATGTTATCGCTTTCCAGGTCCTCGTCGTGTGCCAATTTCTGAACCAACTCAGCGGCTTGAAGGACCTCTATCAACCTGGCCCAGTGGTAAGCCAATGTCGAGTGGACCGGATATCCCAACATTTCGAAGAGTTCTTCATATCCTTCCTGGGCCTTCTCAGTTTTCATGCCCTCGGATGCGTTCACTCTGCCCAACGGGCCGACACGGTACACACCTGAATCTTCACCATCCACGAATCCTTCCCATCCCACCTCTTTCAGATACGGGAATTTCATATAACTCCAGGATTCCTTATGTTCTCTGATAACGTCAAGATAATCTTCGCCAGAGAAATCGGTAAGATCTTCACCATCCGGGGTCACCACATTCACGATACCTCCGGTATGGCTGAGTTCTCCGTCCTCGGTCAGACCCATGCTATAGGTCTCCAAACGATCTTCTTTTATCGGCTCTTCAAACTCACTCAGCACTTCATCTTTGAACAGGTCAAGAGTGAACTCTGCAAAATCGACCATATCGTCGGACAACTCTATCAGTTCCTCTCTCTCTTCGTTATCTAGTGATTTCACCACGCCACCGGGGACACCGAAGCTCGGATGTACCGCCTTTCCCCCCAGCATGCGGATGATCTCCTGACCCTTGCCCCTCTGTTTGATGACCTTCTTTCCTATATCGACTCCAACTTCCTCTATAACCCCCAATATGTTCCTCGCTTCTTTCGGGGCGTCCGTGCCGACCAGGAAATCGGGACTGGCTAGATAGTAGAAGTGTAAAAGATGATCCGCATAGATATAGCCGTTATAGAAGAGTTCTCTCAGTTTCTCCGCCGGCTCGGGCGGTTCTACGTTATAGGCAGCATCTAAAGCTTTTGTCGAAGCAAGATGATGGGCTACCGGACATACACCACATATCCTGCTAGTTATGGTGGGCATGTCCTCTGCCCTTCTTCCCTGACAGAACTTTTCAAAGCCCTTGAACTCCGGTACCTGAAGATAGGCGTTCTCCACTTCTTTCTCATCATCCAAAAATATCTCTATCTTACCGTGGCCTTCTAACCTCGTTATAGGATCTATGGATATCTTCTTCTTTTCACTCATCGGTATCCCCTCTTTTATATCTCAAGATGCTGGTCGGAAGACTGAATCTATAGAACGATCCAGTCGGATCTCTCACACTCTCCATCGCATCTCTGATATCCTCTTCCGTCTTTCTCTCTTCTCCCTCGATAGCGATCACGGACGCCAAGGCCGAAGCCATCCTTCCTCCCTGGTCCGCAACTTCTCTTGTAGGTCCGTTACAGCCGATGCAGGGATGACCAACCGAGGGGCAGGCAGCTTCACACATACCTGCCGAAGCGGGACCCATGCATAGGACACCCTGGTCCAGCAAACATTCCACCGGGTCGATGTCCATTTTCTCCTGTATCGGGATCAACCTCTCTATATTCTTCTCTTCTCTCTCCATGGGGCACTCGTCGCATACGCTCTTTTCCGAGATGAAATCGTATTTCCCCACTTCGGTATCGTCGTCCAAAAGCGCCGGGAACGCCTCCTCAAGTTGGACCGGCAGGGGAGGACATCCGGGGATATAATAATCGACCTCTATGACGTCCTCTAGTGGAGTCACATGAAGTGTCAATTCTGGAAGTTCCAATTCCCCTTCTTCAACTTTACTTACTTTTTTAGGCATCGGACCTTCGTCAGTAGATCTAGTATTGTAGCCTTTATCAAGCAGTTCCTGACTGCTGTGAAGATTACCCAAACCGAACAATCCGCCAATACTGGAACAGGAGCCGTAAGCCACCACGTTTTTGGCTTTCTTCCGCAGCAGTTTTACCATCTCCTCGTTCTCCTCGGAGCGTATGGAGCCGTTTATGAATATGAAATCGAACTCATCGTCGTTCATGGCTCTTACGTCATCATATTTTGGATCCATGGCACACGGCCAAAATTTGATGTCGGCCTTCTCGACCACGTCCAAGATCATCTCGTCTATATCTAACACACTGATCTCGCACCCGCCACAAGATGCGCACCAGTAAAATCCTATGGTTTTCTTGTCTTCACTCATCTTTATCCTCTCCCTTGGAATGACCGTTCATCTCCAGCGGACCCAATTCCCGTATGTCCTCTGTCATCTCTCTCATCATGCTAGCGAACTTGCCTCCTTCAGCGGATGATATCCATTCCAGTCTCAATCTGTGAGGATCTATACCAAAATCCTCCAGCATCTTCCACATCAGTTCTGTTTTCCTGATGGTCTTATAATTTCCGTCGATATAGTGGCAGTCGCCGGGGTGACATCCCGCGATGAGAACACCGTCGGCACCTTTCTGAAATGAGTCGAAAATATGTTCTGGAGAAACTCTCGAAGAACACATGACCTTCATGTTCAAAATGTTTGGAGGATACTGTTCTCTACTCACACCGGCCAGGTCGGCCCCGGCGTAGCTGCACCAGTTGCATAGAAAAGCTATTATCTTCGGCTCGAAATCTTTATTTTCTGTCATTCTATCGCCTCGCCTTCTGACAGGCCTGCTTCTATCATCGCCTCTAACATCTCATCTTTAAATCCTTTATGCTCGATAGCGCCTGAAGGACAAACACTCGCGCAGGAACCGCACCCCATACAGAGCACGTCGGTAACCTTCGCAACTTCGTCTTCTTCATCGTATTCTATGGCCTCGTAGGGGCAGACCGATATGCACATCTTACATCCGCTACAGATATCCTCGTCTATGGAGGCTATGGTGGCTTCGGATTGTAATTTTTCCTTGGACAAAATGGTAGAAGCCTTTGCAGCCGCTCCAGAAGCCTGTGATACTGAATCTGGTATATCTTTTGGCCCTTGACAGCATCCCGCTATGAATATCCCGTTCGTGAAAGTGTCCACGGGTCTCAACTTGGGGTGCGCCTCTTGAAGGAAGCCGTCCCCAGAACGGGTTATCCGCAGCTGCCTCGACAGTTCTTCGGTACCCTCGCTCGGAAGTAGTGCAGGGACCAAAACGACCAGATCGGATTCCATCTGAAGGAGCTTATCCATGGTAGTATCGAAGACGTTCAGTTCTACCTTCTCTTCTCGAACGCTGACCTCCGAAGGCCTCCCACGAACGAAGTTCACGTCTAATCCTCTCGTCCTCCTGTAGAACTCTTCATAGCCCTTTCCGAAGGATCGGATATCAGTATAGCAGATGTTTATGTCCACATCTTCGTCCAGGTGTTCTCTCAACAGGTGTACGTGCTTCAGGGCGCCCATACAGCCTATCCTGCAGCAGTAAGACTGTAATTCCTCGTCTCTAGACCCGACGCATAGGATGAAGGTCACGCTTTCCACTTCTTCTCCATCCGATAACCTATGTATCTCACCTTCGGTGGGTCCCGAAGCGTCTATTATCCTCTCCAATTCTAGATTTGTGATTACATTTTCGGATTTACCATAACCATACTCGTACATCTTCTCCGGGTCCATGAGGTCGTAGCCAGTAGCTACGATGATGGAGCCGACGTTCAGTTCTACTATCTCGTCCTCGTCTTCGTGGTCTATAGCGTCGAGATCACATACTTCTTTACAGGGCGGGTAATCACCGCACTTTCCTGTCTGGACATACAGGCAGTTCTCCGGATCGATGGTATACGCGGCGGGTACCGCCTGCGGGAAGGGCGTATAGATAGCGGAGCGTTTATCCAGCTCTTCGTTGAACTCGTCGGCGATCTGGCCTTCCATCCTGCACACTTCTGCACACTCTCCACATGCGGTACACTTGTCCCAATCGACGTAGGTGGCCTTCTTCTTCACCTTTACCTCAAAGTCTCCTACGCTGCCATCGACCTCTTCGACTTCTGAATAAGTGAGTAATTCGATATTCGGATTACGAGCCACGTCGGTCATCTTAGGAGTCAAGATACAGGAGGAACAGTCTAAAGTGGGGAAAGTCTTGTCCAATTGGGCCATCTTTCCACCTATACTGGGTTCTCGTTCGACAAGATAGACTTTTTTACCCTGATCCGCGAGATCTAGTGCGGCCTGTATCCCGGCAATCCCTCCACCGATGACTAACGCATCTGAATTGACATCTATCTCGGTCTTTTCAAGGTCTTCAGATAAGCGAGCTTTCTCCACGCTCATCTTTACCAAATGTTCTGCCTTCTCCGTAGCTTTTTCCATATCATCGCTGTGGACCCAAGCACAGTGTTCCCTTATATTGGCCATCTGAAAGCGATAGGGGTTTAAACCAGCATCTTCGAGGACGGCTTGGAACGTCGGTTCGTGCATCCTGGGTGAGCAAGCCGCAACGACCACACCGTCCAGGTCGTGCTCTTCGATATTCTCTTTGATCAATTCTTGGCCAGGGTCCGAACACATGTATTTGTAATTGGTTGCAAAGGTCACTCCGTTCAAATTAGATGCATATTCCGTCAATTCTTCCACATCCACACTTCCCGCTATATTTGTCCCGCAGTGACAGATAAAGACGCCTATTCCTGACATATCATTCAACCTCCTCGATGATATCTAATTTATCTATAGGACTCAGGTTTAATTCTAGTCCTAACTTAGATTGATCGATGCCCATCGCTATCCCCAAGAGTTGAATATAATACAACACCGGCAGGTCCAAGGATCCTCCTATGGTATCGGCGGCGCTGTCCTGTTTAGAATCAAGCATCCTGTGACCCCACGGGCAGACCGTCGACATGCCATCGAATCCCTGATTCTGCACCGCCTCGATTTTTTCGCCGGCCTTGGTCAGGGCTGATTCGTTGTAATCCAATATTACTTGACCCCCGCAGCAGTTGAGTTTCTCCGGATAATCTTCCGTTTTCATCCCGATCCCCTCCATAAGTTCTTCCAGCTTTCGGGGATTTTCGGAATCATCGGGTCTCGGAAGAGCGTTAGGTCGGATGGAATTACAACCGTAGTGAGCTGCGAAGGTGATATCTTCTAAAGGTTCCTCCACCTTATCTTTTATCTCGTCCAACCCGATCACGTCATGCAGTAGATCCAGTGTATGATATAGTTCCGTAGTTCCCTCGTATCGTAAGTCCTCTTCCTCCAGCTTTGAATTTATCTTGTCTTTCAACTCTTGATTTTCTTCCAACTTCTCCTTTGCCTCGGTCAAAGCCAGGTGACATATCGGGCAGGGAGCGTAGAGATCTATGCCCTCCTTTTCACAGAGCGCCATGTTCCTCGCGGAAAGGTACATAGTCGTGAACAAGTTTATATTTCTGAGAGGAGCTCCACAGCAAGTGGCTTCGTCCAGGTCCGTCAATTTTATATCAAATCGGGGAAGTACTTCCCTGATGGACATCTCATAGGCATACTGTTCTGTCGGGATAACACATCCAAGATATAAGCCAAGCTTCTCCATCATAATCACCTCAGTTTCTCCTGGGTCGCTTTAATCAATATCTGCTGGACTTTATCCATATCTTCAGGCTGGGGAACGGGGGGGAGGTCATAATCATCTCTCTTTCTGGTATTGTTCGCCCGGTTCAGCACCTCTTTGGTCTGCTGGATCAGCCCGTTGCCGAGAACCGACTGTAGCATCTTCTGATAACCGCTGGGTATCTCTTTTCCCGAGGCCACGGCGAGGTTCTTAAGTGCAAAAATCATCCTGACCGGGGAAAGATCCTGCGGACACCTCTCTTGACACTTGAAACACTGCATGCAGGTCCAGATCTCGTCTGAATTCACTAGTTCGTCTATAAAACCGGCCCTTGATTTTCCCATGATTGAATGGGGCTCCAGTTCCAATAAGATAAAAGCTTCACATCCAGATGTACATTTACCGCACTGGTAGCAGAAATCAGGTATATCCTCTCTTAACCCTTCTAAAGTTTCCTCTATCTTTTCCTGCAGCTCTTCGTCTGGTTCCGCCATGGAGGTTAGATCTATCAAGCTCATCGTTTCACTCACTCATTCTCCTTTAAATTTGGCTTCCCTTTTTTCTATAAATGCCTCCAAACCTTCTTCCTGATCCTCGGTTTCAAAACATCTTTCGAACTGTTCAGATTCTATTTTCAAGCCTTCGTCGAGAGGAACCTTGATCCCGTCGTTCATCGATAATTTAGCGTAGCGAACAGCTAACGGCCCGTTAGATGATATCTCCTCGGCTATCTCTCGGCAGAAATCCATCAACTCGTCCGCTTCCACTACGTGATTTACCAATCCCAATCTTTCGGCCTCTTCGGCGCCGATCTGTTTACCGGTAAATATCAATTCTTTCGCAGGACCCATACCTATCAACCGTGCTAAACGCTGGGTCCCGCCGAACCCTGGGATGAGCCCTAGTCCCACTTCAGGCTGACCGAACTTTGCCTTCTCCGAAGCGATGATGAAATCACAGCTCATCGCGAGCTCGGAACCTCCACCGAGGGCGAAGCCGTTGACGGCCGCTATTATGGGCTTAGGAAGGTTCTCTATCCAGTTCAAAACGGACTGACCTTTTTGGGAGAACTGGTTCGCCTCTTTCGGGTCCATCTCCTTCATCTCTTTGATATCTGCTCCCCCGACGAAGGCCTTGCCCTTACCGGTCATTATGACCGCTCTGCTGTCGTCGTTCTTAACCTCGTCCAACTTCTCATCCAATTCGTCCAAAAGTTCAGTACATACCGCATTTACCGGGGGATTGTCCAATTTGATTATAGTGATGTCGCCCTCTCTCTCTATCTCGATCATGAAGATCACCTCAACTGTAGTCGTAAAATCCTTTTCCGCTCTTCCTACCCAGTTCTCCGGCTCTAACCTTTTTCTTCAAGAGGGGACACGATCGATACTTCGAGTCGTTGAACTCTTCGTAAAGGACCTCCATTATATGGAGTACGGTATCCAGACCAATCAGGTCACCTAATTCTAACGGCCCCATGGGATGATTCATACCTAGTTTCATTACTTTGTCGACATCTTCTGGGTCAGCGATGCCGTTCTGAACGCAGTAGATCGCCTCGTTGATCATGGGTATCAAGACCCGGTTAGAGACGAAACCGGGGGAATCGTTCACTTCCACGGGTTCTTTTCCCATCTCTTCAGCCACGGAGATTATGGTATTCGTGGTTTCATCCGAAGTGGTCAGTGATCGAATCACCTCTACAAGAGCCATCTTTGGGACCGGGTTCATGAAGTGCATCCCGATGAACTTCTCCGGCCTGTCGGTGATCCCAGCCATCTTAGTTATCGGGATCGTCGAGGTATTAGAGGCAAAAATCGTATCCGGACCGCACAGTTCGTCCAGTTCCTTGAATACATCTTTCTTTATATCGAAGTCCTCTACCACCGCTTCTATGATGAGATCGCAATCGCTCAAGTCCTCCAGTTCGAGGGTGGTCTCGATCCTTTCCAGCATCTCCTCTTTCTCTTCTTCCGAGATCTTATCTTTTTCTACTCCTTTAGACAGCGATCTCTTTATCCCCTTCATGCCGTTATCTAAAAATTCCTGTTTGATGTCTCTCATTACCACTTGATATCCATTAGCGGCTGAAACCTGTGCTATACCGTGACCCATGGTTCCCGCGCCGACTACTCCTATTTTTCCTATATCCATTTTATCTACCTCTTTTTCTATTCCATTTTGTATTCAATCTTCACATCTCAACAATCATCGTGACAGCATTTCCGCCGCCTAGGCAGGCGGTTGCCAGACCTCTTCCTCCCCCTCTCTGTTTCAATGCATAGAGAAGAGTGGTCAAAATCCTGGTTCCGCTGCACCCTATGGGGTGGCCCAACGCTACCGCTCCGCCGTGAACGTTTAATTTTTCATCAGGAATCTCGAATTCATTCTGTATAGCTGCAGAAGCGGAGGCGAAAGCCTCGTTATGCTCTACCAAGTCTAAATCAGCGATGTCAAGATCATTTCTCTCAAGGATTGTTCTTATACCGGGTATAGGGGCTTCCATGACGTTCTCAGGTTTAACTCCAGACGTGTAATAATCGACTATCTTGGCCATGGGCTCGATTCCTTTTTCTTCTGCATTCTCCTCACTCGTCACGACTGTAGCAGAAGAACCAGCGGAAATCTGTGAAGCATTTCCCGCGGTGATATATCCGTCTTCTTGAAAAGCCGGTGAAAGTTTGCTGAGTTGTTCTAGCGAAGTATCGGGCCGTATACCTTCGTCTTCCTCAAAAAGAATCGGGTCACCTCTCCTCTGGGGAACCTCTACAGGCACTATCTCATCATCAAATTTTCCCTCCTCCCTTGCTTCGGCAGCGAGTTGATGACTCCGGAGAGCGAATCTATCGATATCCTCTCTGCTCAAATCAAATCTTTCGGCTATCCTGTCACCGGTTATACCCATATGAAAATCGTTGAAATAATCCCATAGCCCGTCGTAGACCATCGCATCGACAAGGTCCCCGTCGTTCATCCTGTAGCCGTATCTTGCCTTCCTCAAGATATAGGGAGCCTTATCCATATTTTCCATTCCTCCGGCAACTATAGTTTCATACTCCCCGGCTTTGATGCTGTTAGCGGCGTTCATAACGGTCTTGAGTCCTGAGCCGCAGACCTTGTTTACAGTCACGGCTCCGACATCTACAGGGATCTCAGCTTCAAGCGCGGCTTGACGGGCCGGATTCTGTCCCATGCCCGCCGACAAAACCAATCCCATCTGTACCTCGTCAACGTCTCCTTTTTCTATCCCTGCTCTATCGACCGCCTCGTCGATCGTTATACTACCCAGTTTAGGGGCTCGTACGTTCTTCAGGGTTCCTCCAAATTTGCCGATCGGTGTTCTTACAGCAGAAACTATTACAGCATTTTTCATGTATATCTCTCCTTTAACTATCAACTCTTCGATTGCATAGGTGGTATAGATTACAATTATTTAAGATTGGTGAAGAGGATAAAGTGATGGTTCTCCTCGAGTTCAAATATTAATTAACCTAGTGAGCCCATTCAAGGATCAGCCGTTATCAGCCTCTTTCCTCGTTTATCGCCTCGACCAATTTCGGCAGGACTTCGTAGAGATCGCCCACTATCCCATAATCGGCGGATTCAAAGATGGGCGCGTCCTCGTCCTTATTTATAGCAACTACAGTCCCAGAATCACGCATGCCTGCTATGTGCTGGATCTGACCCGATATCCCTATGGCCACGTAAAGATTGGGCTTCACTTCGTGTCCCGAAAGTCCTATCCAGTGGTCCTCCGGCAGCCATTTAAGATCGGCAGCGACCGGCCTGGAGCAACCCATAGTTCCTCCCTGGAGGACTCCCGCAAGGTCCTCTGCAAGGTCGAGGTCTTCCCTATTGTCGAAACCCCGACCGCAGGAGACTATTATCTCCGCATCCTCGACGTTGACCGCCTCACCCTCTTTTTCCTTGATATCTATGATTTTTGACTCAGCCTCTATGACTTCCAGTTCTTCCCGAGTTATCTCCCCTTCTCTACCCTCGTCCTTGGGCAGAGGATCGAAGTTCTTCGCCGGGATCGTCAGCACGTAAGGTTCTGAGATGAAATTTTGTACGGCGACCGCGTTTCCGCTGTAAGCTATCCTCTCCGTGATCAGGGTTCCGTCCTCAAAGTAAAGGTCCGTGCAATCGGTCACGCAGCCCGTCTTTAGCTTTGCCGCCAGTCTTGGGGCTAATTCCTTTCCGGTCTTATCGGAACCGATCAATACGATCTCCGAATCGGTCTTTTCTACCAGTTGGTTCAAAACCTGGGCGTACTCTTCTGCCTTGAACTGGTCTATCTCCGCACTGGCGATGATGACTTCATCGGAACCACGATGGATCAACTCATTAGCTAACTCATCAGTTACGCTTTCATCTTCTTCGCCGATGATTACCGAAGTAACCTTACTACCACTACCTTTCTCATCCGCTAACTCCTTTCCTTTAGCTATCAACTCTTTGGTTATATCTTCGTCGTCGGAATATATCAACACCATCTTTTTTCACCCCAGTAGACCTTCCTTGGCAAGGCTCTCGGCAAGTTTTTTGACAGAATCCTCAAGTTCGTCCTCATCAAATATCATGTTCTTGCGTTCCATAGAAACTCCTCTTATGTTCCTCGTCTCAGTGGTAGGTTCTAACTCATGGTCCATGAATTCCTCCGGCTCCCATTCATTTATAGGTTTATTCGCCGCCCCTAGAATCTCCTGAAGACTCGGTAACCGCGGCTCGTTTATCTCCTTGGTCACGGTGACCACCACAGGATAAGGTGATTCTACCGTCATGACCTTGTTTCCGCCGACATCCCTTTCCCCAATTATCTTTTCTTCTTCAACTTCAAGGTTCTCGGCATAAGTAACCTGTGGGATATCGAGTAATTCAGCTATCCTGGGACCGACCTGGCCAGAGAACAGATCAATCGAGGCTTCACCGCACAGCACTAGTTCGATATCGCCGATCTCTTTTATCGCACCGGCTAACAGCTCCGACACCACCGTATAATCAGTTTCCCTAGGAGGATATATTATCACCGCTTCGTCTGCCCCCATGGCAAGTAACTCCTTGATATTCTCCATGTTCTCCACGGATCCAACGGTCAAAACAGTTATCTTTCCGCCGTACTCCTCTTTTATCTTTATAGCTTCCTCGACAGCACTTTTTTCTATATCGCTGACTTCCCTTGAGATACCCTCTAAGATAGGCTCATTCGTTTTTTCATCTATCTTAATCTCAGAGACGTCGACAACTTCCTTCGCACAGACCGCAATATTCATCTCTACCACCTCAACTTAAAAGACTTCTTGCGATCACCATTTTTTGAGCTTCCGAAGTACCTTCATAAATTTCGGTTATCTTCGCGTCCCTGAAGAGCTGCTCTACCTTGTATTCCTCTATATAACCATAGCCTCCATGGATTTGGACACCTTCATCTGCGGCATCCATCGCCACTTCAGAGGCGAACAACTTGGCCATAGAAGCCTCTTTCGTGAACCTTTCACCACGGTCTGCAGCGTCCGCGGCGTTATAGACGAGCAACCTCGCAGCTTGAGTCCTGGTTTCCATGTCGGCTAATTTGAACTGTATCGCTTGAAAATTAGATATAGGCTTACCGAATTGCTCTCTCTGTTGAGAGTATTCGATGGTTTCGTCAAGAGCAGCCTGGGCGATCCCGACAGCCTGAGCACCTATCCCTATCCTCCCGTGATCGAGGGCACTGAGGGCTATCTTATACCCCTCGCCCTCTTCTCCAAGCAGATTTTCCTCGGGAACTTCCATATCTTCGAAGAAGAGCTCAGAAACCTTATTGGCGTGGATACCCATCTTATCGAAAACGTCCCCTACTTCAAATCCGTCCGTATCGCTTTCGACGATGAATGCACTTATCCCCTTCCGACCCTTGCTTTTGTCGGTCACTGCGAAGATTAGAAAAAGCCCCGCTTCGCTGCCGCTGGTTATGAATGTTTTCTGGCCATTGATTATGTATTTGTCGCCGTCCTTCTCGGCGGTAGTCTGCATGGCACCGAGATTAGTCCCGGCGTCCGGTTCTGTACCGCCGAATCCACCGATCTTTTCACCGTTCGCTAACATCGGTAAATATTTTTCTTTCTGTTCTTCCGTCCCATAATGCATTATAGGGCTGGCGACCAATGAGTTATGGACTTCGGTTATAACGCCAGTAGCCGCACACTTTCTCGATATCTCCTCGATCACTATGGCGAAGCTAACGGTATCCATCCCAGCTCCATCATACTCCCCGGGGATCATGATCCCGAGAAGGCCGAGATCGGACATCTTATCGAGTATCTCGTGAGGATATTCCCTTTCTTCATCCAATTCATCAGCTACTGGTTCGATCTCATTCTCTGCAAAATCTTTCACCATATTACGGACCATCTTCTGATTATCGGTCAGTTCGAAGTTCATGTTGTCGCCAATATTACTGCACTAAATAAAATTTTCGTCCCTCGCGGTCAGGGGAGAGAATATGCTACATAACCAAATGATTGCTAGACAGTTCGGTCACAACTTAGTCAGATTCTCTTCGTATCGAGTCGAAAGTTCCTTGTAGATCTCTTTATACTCTCGCCACGTTTTCTTGTATTCTTCATCTACCTCTTTCACTATTTTAGCGGGTACGCCCACGGCTACCTTCTCATCAGGTATCTCCTTCTCGTTTGTAACTAAAGCTCCTTCTCCCACGACGCTCCACTCGCCGATAACTGCGAAATCACTTATTATAGCTCCCATCCCGATGACCGCGTAGTCCTTGATCTCCGGTCCGTGGATTATCGCTCCGTGCCCTATGGTGACCCAGTCGCCTATAACTGTTTTCTTTCCAGGTCTGGCGTGAACGACACAATTTTCTTGTATGTTCGTATTATCTCCGATGACCACGGTGCCGTAATCCCCTTTTATCTTGGCACCTGGTCCTATGAAGCAGTCCTCACCGATCGTCACATCACCGACAACTTCTGCACTCCCACTTACATATGCACTATCGGCCACATTGGGTCTTCTCCCTTCGAACTCGTATAACGTCATGATAGACCTTATTGAAACTGCTTATAAATCTTTTTTGCAGGCTGGTTAAAAAAAAGGTCTTCGGTAGTCTTTGTTCAGTATTATCTATCATCGTAAGTAGGCTGTAAGTAGGCTCAAAAACCAAAACTAGATCAGAGACAGGTAAAGCAATAAGGGTGATTATTCTACTTATAGATGTTAGGGGAAATAAGGATATATATTTTTTAGCCGTTTTGCGGCTTTTGAGAACAAAAAATATATGAATCAACAACCCATACCCCAAGCAGAAATAGAAAGAGGTGCTTTGATTTGAGTGAAAAAAAAGGACCTGGTTTGTTCCAAGTGTATACTGGCGATGGAAAAGGGAAAACAACTGCTGCCATAGGTTTAGCGGTGAGGGCTGCTGGTAGAGATCTTAATATTTATTTTGGCCAGTTTATGAAAGGGACTGAATATGGTGAGCAAATCGCACTTGAGAGATTTGATGAGGAAATAACCCTAGAACAATATGGTGAGGAGGGTTTACATGTCACCGATTCGCCATCGGAGGAAGAGATTAAAATGGCGAAAAGAGGTTTACAGAAGATAAAAGATGCATTGAACTCTGGGAAATTCGATGTTGTTATAGCGGACGAGATCTGCGTTGCCCATCATTTTAATCTCCTCTCATTAGAGGAACTAGTGGATCTGGTAGAAGATGCACCCGAAGGAGTGGAACTAGTTTTCACGGGCAGGAAGGCCCCTGAGGAAATAATCGAGTTGGCGGACTTAGTAACAGAGATGAAGGAGATAAAGCACCCTTATCAAGAGGGTATTGAAGCAAGAAAGGGGATCGAGTTTTGAGTCTTATTAGATAAAACAGGAGTATATATATTTTAGTAAGCATGTCTGAAGAGATGTCTTTTTTGACATCCATTTAAAGGACGAAGATAGCAGGCATGTAATCAGGACTGGTGATGTGGACTTCCTGCGAAGAGAGGATAGTTTATGGGCATACTTTATTTTATTCTAAAACAAACAAAAACTTTATGTTGGTTCTTTTATATCCTGGTTCTGCTCTAAACTTAAATCCCGGATTCATGACCAAGGATACCTGAAGGTCCGAGGAGAAAGCCCAGAGGAGATGGATAAGATGTATGACAAGAAGAAGGTAAGGAAGGCGAAGGAGAAGTGGAAGGAAGAATGTTTAGATCCTGTTTTAGAAAAACACCCTGAGCGTAGAGATGAGTTTATCACCACTTCGAGCGAATCGGTGGATCGACTCTATACTCCTGATGATCTAGAAGACCACGATTATCTGGAAGATTTGAATTTTCCGGGTCAATATCCATTCACCCGAGGAATCCACCCGACGATGTATCGAGGTAGGCTCTGGACAATGCGTCAGTTCTCGGGTTTTGGAACTGCTGAAGAAACTAACGAGAGGTTCAAATATCTCCTCGACCACGGTGAAACCGGACTGTCTATCGCTTTTGATTATCCCACTTTATACGGTTACGACACGGACGACCCGGAAGCTGAAGGTGAATTTGGAAAATGTGGAGTTGCTGTGTCTTCTTTGAAAGACATGGAGATACTCTTCGATGGCATAGACCCAGGGAAGATAAGCACCTCTATGACGATCAACGGCCCTGCTTCCATACTCTGGGCCTTTTATATAGCCATGGCGGAGAAAAAGGGTGTACCTAAAGAGAAGTTAAGAGGAACCATACAGAACGATATCTTGAAGGAATATATAGCTCAGAAGTCTTTTATATTCCCCCCTGAGCCTTCCATGCGGCTGATCGTAGATACGTTCGAGTACGGTTCGAAGCACGTCCCCAAATGGAATACTATCTCCATCTCGGGGTATCACATCAGAGAGGCAGGAGCGACGGCAATACAGGAATTAGCGTTTACTCTCGCTGACGGTTTTGAATACGTGAAATCTGCCATGGAAAGAGGACTAGATGTTGATGAATTCGCCCCCCGTCTCTCTTTCTTTTTCAACGCCCATAATGACCTTTTTGAAGAGATTGCCAAATACAGAGCCGCTCGAAGGATATGGGCTAGAGAGATGAAGGAAACTTTTGGGGCGGAAAAGGAACGCTCTATGTGGATGAGATTCCATACCCAGACCGCGGGATGCACTCTTACCGAGCAGCAGCCGGAGGTGAACCTCATCAGGGTAACGATACAAGCACTAGCGGCTGTTATGGGAGGAACTCAATCCCTCCATACCAATTCGATGGACGAGGCTTTAGCCCTTCCCTCGGAGAAGGCAGTAAGATTGGCTCTGCGGACCCAACAAGTTATAGCTCACGAATCTGGAGTCCCCAATACTATCGACCCATTGGGGGGTTCTTACTACGTAGAATGGTTGACGGACTATATGGAAGAAGAAGCCTACAAGTACTTTGACAAGATAGAGAGTTTAGGAGGTGTAGTCCCTGCGATAGAAAAAGGTTTCTTCCAGAAAGAGATAGCGGACGCTTCAGCCCAGTACCAGAAAGAGATTGAAGAGAATAAAAGGACAGTCGTTGGTGTAAACGAATACGAGTTGGACGAGGACATCGAGATACCGCTCTTGGAGATGGACGAGGAAGGAGAACGCAGGCAGATCGAACGGTTGAACAAGCTTAAAGAGGAGAGAGATAGCGAAAAAGTCAAGGAGACGTTAGATAACCTGAGAGAAGTGGCGGAAGGAGATGAGAACACTATGCCCGCTATTTTGAAGTGCGCCAAAGCTTACGGAACTTTAGGAGAGATCACCTCGGTGCTGAAGGACGTCTTTGGGGAGTACGACGAACCTTTGATCTATTAGTGTAGTGAAGTGAAATTTGAGATCATACTTCATTCATCTGAGACCTCATCTAGGGGCTCGCACAGCTCTTCAGCGGCGCGATAAGGGTCGATCTCACCTTCTGTAATCTTTTCGACGGTCTCGTCGATCTTTTTCTCGCCAGTATATTCCTTAATATAGGAATTGATCTTTTCTCTCAGCAACTCTAAAAATTCCTCCCGGGTCTTTTCTTTTTCTACATCGGCCAGTTCTCCGCTCTCTTTCAGATAATCCATATGTTCCTCTAAGATCTCGGCCAGTTCAGCTATGTTTTCGTTCTTCGTGGCGACTGTCTTGATGATCTTAGGTTTCCATCCCTCGTCGGACCTTCCCATCTCCAACATCGTTTCTAGTTCCCGGGCTGTATTTGTAGCGCCCTTCCTATCTGCCTTATTGACCACGAATATATCTCCTATCTCTAATATGCCCGCCTTGATAGCCTGGATATCGTCTCCTAACCCTGGGACCTCCACGATTATGGTGGTGTGCGCTGTCTTAACGACTTCGACCTCTGACTGTCCCGCCCCCACGGTTTCTACCAGTATGATATCCTTTCCGAAGGCATCTAGTATCTTTATAATCTCATTGGTCGTGGTCGCAAGTCCTCCTAGGTGCCCCCTCGTCCCCATACTCCTTATGAACACCTCCTTATCCGAGGAAACTTCGCTCATCCTGACCCTATCTCCGAGGAGGGCCCCTCCTGTGAAGGGAGAGGTGGGATCGACTGCGATGATTCCAATACTCATACCTTTCTCTCTAAAATTCATGGCTAATTTGTCAACTACAGTGCTTTTCCCCGATCCTGGGGGGCCCGTTATCCCGATTATGTGGGCGTTTCCCGTATGTGAATGCAACTCGGCCAGGGCATTTTTAGCTTCTGGGTCGAAATTTTCGACCATCGTCATAAGTCTAGCTACCGCCCTCCTATCGCCATTTAGGATTCGAGGTACTATCTTTGATGCCATCTCTGCCGCCCTTACCCTGTATCGACGTTCTCTCGGATGTGGTCAACGATCTTATCCGTCTGAGTCCCAGGTCCGAATACTTCACTTATCCCCATTTCCTTGAGTTCTTCCTCGTCTTCTTCTGGTATTATGCCTCCCCCTAGGACCATGATGTCCTCAGCGTCATTTTCTTCTAATAACTCTAAAACCTTGGGGAATAATGTCATATGAGCGCCCGAAAGGAGCGATAATCCTATAACGTCAACGTCTTCTTGGATCGCGGCCTCCACGATCTGTTCGGCCGTCTGGTGAAGACCAGTGTATATGACCTCCATGCCTGAATCTCTCAGTGCCCGGGCCACCACCTTCGCCCCTCTATCGTGCCCGTCCAACCCTGGTTTCGCTATCAATACTCTAATCTTCCTGTCCATATCTAACACTCCTTTTAGAGTTATTCCTTTATTATGAAAGGGTGAAATAAAGTTATTGGTGAGTTTTTTTTCCCTGTAATCAAACAATAAATATCGTCCACCAAAAAAACTACCATCCAGCTCTTACCATAAGGATAAAAATACCTATATAGTGGGCCATCATTTATCAATCTAGAATGGAGGAGGTCCACTTAAGAATTATAGTGGAAAACGCAACTTTGAGGAATATTTCCCTCGTCCTCACTCGGTCGAAGACACTCGTGATTATTTGTAATTGCGTTGCGTGAGCAAGACAGGTGTCTTGCGAGTATGTGGAGGTTTACTTCCACTTCGTCATCCACAACTAGTCAAGAACACTTGAAAATTAAAAGAAAGTCGTGTCTTTGACTATAAAAGGTCTTTAACCTACTTTCCCGACTCCCTTGATCAAAGGAAAATAAAAGGAAGTGAAAAATAGCATGGTTAGAAAAAAATTGAAAATGGTGGACGCCCTCGATAATATATATGTAGTCGGAAAGGACCGTTATGGGCTCAGCGAAGGATCTTGTTTTTTGATAGATGCAGAAAAGAACGTCCTCCTCGAATCGGGTAATTCCCTAGCCGTCAGGAAGATAGCCGAAGATCTATCCAATATTGGGGTTCAAGAGTTAGATTACATAATGCTTACTCACATCCATATGGACCACTCCGGTGGGGCTGGATTTCTTTTAGATAGATATCCTGACGCTGAAGTCGTGGTCCATGAATCGGGGAGTGAACATCTGGTTGATCCAACAAGATTGAAAAAGAGTGTCGAGGAGATTACCGGCAAAGCCTTCAAATACTTTGGAGATATCAAACCTATCCCTGATGAGAATATAGTGCCCGTCACTGGAGGAGAGAGATTCGACTTGGGGGCAGGCCACTCTATCCAGGTCATATATACTCCCGGCCACGCTCCCCACCATACATGTTACTATGAAAGAAAGACTAAGTCCTTAGCGGTAGGAGATGTTGCGGGTCGATATTATCCCGAAGAGGACATGTTTTTCCCCACTACACCTCCTCCAAATTTCGATTTAGAGAAGAACAAAGAGAGTCTCTCTAAGCTCAAAGGCCTCGACTTGGATCGCCTATTCTACTCTCATAAAGGATGGACCAGTGAGCCTTACGGAAAATTAAGCAGGTATGAGAATTTATTGGAGGAATGGGTAAATGAGATAGAGCAGGCTACTGTTGATCTAGACGATAAAAAAGATATCATCGAGGAGATGACGAGAAAATACAGACACCTAGTGAAGGAAAGAGGAGAGGGAGGCAATGAGAGGATACAACATATTTTCAGGATGAATACAGAAGGAGTTCTAGTTTATCTTGAAAAACGGGATCATCAATCAAAAAGATAAAATTTTATTATACTCGACCGACTGGAACGAGGATCCACATCCACTTTATCCTCGTGCAGAGCCCTGCGGATAGGGCGGTCATATCTGGTGTATGGGATATATCTCCTCTCCATCAAACATAGAGACCTTACATTTTTCGCCCCATCTAAAGGAAAAAATTTATCTATCACTTTCATTGAATTAACCGCCGATTACTATGACAGAAGAACATAATATGTATGATTATAAAAAGGTGACAGAGGAATTTGAATGGGATATTCCAGAGTACTACAATTTCGCTTTTGATGAGGTAGATGAAAGAGCTAAGGAGATGCCGGACAAAGACGCGCTGATATCTATAGACAATTCAGGAGAAAAAGTTCAGCGGCACACCTTCAAAGAACTCAGTGAGCTATCCAATAAATTTGCGAATGTCCTCAGAGAGAAGGGGATGAAGAAGGGAGATAGAGCGAAGGTCCTCATCCACAGGATCCCTGAGTGGTACGTGGTCATGCTTGGCATGATGAAGATCGGGGTGGTTCCCATCCCGACGCCCAATCTAGCTGTTCCTGAAGATATCACTTACAGGATCGAAAGGTCAGAGGCGAGTACTATCGTGACGGACTGGTCGAATCATGAAAAGGTAGAAAAAGTCAGAGATGAAGGGGAGATGTCTTCACTAGAGAACTTTATCCTCATTAACTCTGAGGAAGATAAGGACGGTTGGGAAAATTACGAAGATCTGATGGCCAGGGCGTCTTCCGACTTAGATAGGGAAGAAGTCGAACCCACGAAGAGCGACGATCCTTTACTCATATACTTCACTTCTGGCACTACCGGGAAGCCGAAGATGGTCCTGCATACACATTCCTATCCTTTGGGTCACGAAGTCACGGCGAGGTACGTCCAAGATCTCCGTAAAGAGGACATCAATTGGACCATAGCCGATAATGGCTGGGCAAAAGCTGTCTGGGGCAAACTTTTTGGCCAGTGGATCGTCGGTGCAACGGTGGTACAGCAGAACATAACAGGTAAGTTCGATCCAACAAAAGCCCTCAAGATCATCCAGGATTATAACGTAACGACTTTCTGCGTCCCACCCACCATATACAAGATGATGATCAACGAGGACGTAGAAAGTTACGATCTCAGCTCCCTCCGTCACTGTCTCAGTGCCGGCGAACCTCTAAATCCCGATGTGATAGATAAGTGGGAAGATTACACCGGCTTGCGCATCTACGATTATTACGGTCAGACGGAAAGTGTAGCACTCGTAGCTAATTATCCAACGATGGAGGTCAAACCCGGATCTATGGGTAAACCCACTCCGGGGCACGAAGTAGACATAATAGATGATAACCAGGAAAGGTTACCTCCCGGAGAGGAAGGCCATATCGGTCTTAAGGTGAAACCTGAAAGACCACCGGGTCTTTTCAAAGAGTACTGGAAGGACGAAGATAAGACCGCTAGCGTCTTCGAAGGTGATTGGTACTATACGGGAGACAGAGCCTACAAGGACGAAGACGGATACTTCTGGTTCGTCGGTCGAGCCGACGAGGTCATCAAAGCTTCCGGTTACAGGATCGGTCCCTTCGAGGTCGAAAGCGCTCTTCAGGAACATCCGGCCGTACAGGAACCCGCAGTCATAGGAGCTCCTCACGAGGTCAGGGGAAAGATAGTGAAAGCGTACATAATCCTGAACGATGAATACGAGCCGAGTGAAGAACTGGTCAAAGAACTCCAGGATCACGTTAAAGAGGTCACCGCTCCTTACAAGTACCCGAGAGAGATCGAATTCTTGGATGAACTGCCCAAAACGATAAGCGGTAAGATCCGGCGGACCGAACTAAGAGATAGAGCGGAAGAAGAGTACTTAGAAGAGCACGACGAACTGCCGTACTAAGATATTCTCTATCTCAACAACCTTATTCTTTTTTATTTTTTTGAAATCCATTAGTATCTAGTTCTGCTAGAGCTTCCTCGCACCTTTCCTTCCATAGACCCATGCCCATCTTCTCAAACGATTCGAGAGCGTTGCTAAAATAACCCTCAGCGAGAGAATCTTCATCTTTCTCCTTGAAGGTGTGAGCATATTCATATGTGGCTTTCGCCTTCTCCACCTGGCTGCCGATCCCATGTAGGGTCTTCATGGCCTCTTTGAACTCCTCGACCGCTTTCTCTAAGTCTCCCTTTTCTCGATAAACCGTCCCCAAAACACGGCGGCTCATACCTTCTTTATTTTTCATGCCGAGCTCAGTGGATAACTCGACCGCTTGTTTTGCGTGTCTGAGCGCATCCTCCATATTCTCTTTCTCTATTTTTACCTCTCCCAATCCAGTGTGATTCGATACCAGTTCTACCTTATTTCCTATCTCAGAACAGATCTCGATGCTCTTCCAGTAATTTTCCTCTGCCTTTTCGAACTCTTCTTTCTCAGCATACACATCTCCAATGCCCGTAAGAGACCCTGTAAGCCCCTCTTTATCACCTATATTCTCTTTGATCTCAACACTCCTTTTATAGTCTTGGAGAGCCTTCTCTAAGTCTCCTTTGTTATAATGGATCAATCCCATATTATGGAGTGTATTCGCTATACCTGCTTCATCCCCGATCTCCTTAGATATCTCTCGACTCTTCTCATAATTCTCAAGGGCCCGGTCGAGCTCGCCTTTGTTCCAATAGATGGTCCCGATATTATTGAGAGATTGAGCTATGCCCTGTTTATTCCCTATCTTCCTCTCGAGTTCCAAGCTCTGTTTGAAGAGCTGTAGAGCTTTATCTAGGTCTCCTTTGTTCCAATACACGGTCCCTATGTTATTGATGGATTTTGCCATCCCCGCTTCATCCCCTATACTCTTCCTGATGCTCAATGCCTCTTTGAGGTGCTCTAATGCCCTCTCGTAATCTCCCTTTCCAAAGTGTACTGATCCAAGCTTGTGGAGTGTCTCCGCGATGAGTTTTTCGTTCCCCACTTCTTCGGCGATCTCCATACCTTCGTTCAAAAATTTTTCAGCTTCATCGTAGGACCCTTTTCTGAAAAATATCCAGCCTTTCGTGTTCAGTAGCTCTACAACCTCTTCTGCATCTCTCTCCGCGGCTTTCATCCCCTTCTCACATCGTTCTAAACCTTTATCATACTCGGCCTCTTTTTCTCGAACTTCCGCTATCTTTCGGTGCAGATCGGCTTCCTTTTGAGACCTCTCCACTTTTCTCAAAGCTCTTCGATAAGTCTCTACAGCTTTTCCCCCTTTTCCGATTATCTGGAAAGCGTTTCCGAGCTCTTCCAAGGTTTCAATTATCTTTTCTCTTCCCTCTTCCTTGACATCTTCCTCGGACAGTTGCTCCCCTACACTCAATGCCTGCTTATAACATTCGATGGCGTCTTCATGAGCATAGACTCCTTCTGCTTTTTTCCCTGCTTTAAGGTAATGATCTAAAGCCTGTTTAAACTCTTTAGCCCTTTCATAGTGCCTAGCCAATGGTAAGTATTTTTGTTCTATATCCTCAGAATATACTTCTCTTATATTTTCGGCCACCTTTTTATGGTATACTCTCCTTTTCCTGTCCATCAGCGCGTGATAGACTGCATCCCTTATCAGGTCATGATGAAAATAGAATCTACCCCCCTCTATAGATTCATGCCACAATCTGTTCTCTGTCAGCACATCTATATGATCCAACAGGTCAAACTCATCCATAGAAGAAGTTTTGAGAAGGAGAGAAAAAGGTATCTCCTCACCGATTATACTGCCTAATTCAAGAACCTTCTTGGTTTTATCGTCTAGTCTATCTACTCTCCTCTCTATCACACTCAGAACTACATCTGGAACGTCCATATCTTCTACAGACCCAGGAAAGACTCTCTTTTCGGGCTCGATAGCGCCTCTTTCTATCATCTCGTTCATATACTCTTTGACGAACAGGGGATTGCCGTCAGTTTTATGATGGATCGTCTTAACAAATCTTTCTGGGATGTGTTTTTTACTCACGCCGGTCTCATCTACTATTATATCTCTTGTAGCTCTCTCACCCAAAGGTGAAAGAGTCAGCTTTTCAGATAAGTCTCTCCTTTTCAATCGGTGTATCATCTCTTTCAAAGGATGACCTTCTTCGACGTCCTCAGGCCTATAGGTGCAGATGAACAATATACTCTCTTCCTGAAGATTATCAACAATGTAACCCAAAATCTGTAGAGTCGCCTGATCTGTCCAATGCATATCGTCTAAAAAGATCACCAAAGGATTTTGAGAGACGATCTTCTTGATCTCCTGAGTCGTCTTATGGAAAGTGGCCTGCCTCTGTGCGTCGAACATCTTTTTATCTTCTATCTCTGGTCCTTTTGGAGCACCAATAAAGGATAGAGGAGACACATCTTCTTCCGACTCATTTTCCATGTAATCTTCGAAGGCTTCCTTGAAGGGCAAAAAGGGCTCGGAGATATCGCTGTAACAACCCCCGTGTAGAAAATCAAAATCCTCTTTTAGGGCAAAAGGTTTGAACTCGTTTATAAGGGTCGTCTTTCCGACTCCAGCTTCACCCTCTATGAAAAGAACACGGGATCCTTTTCTTTTAACATCGTCGAGTTCATCCGCGAGTTCTTCCAGCTCTTCCTTACGTCCCACGAATGTCTCTTTGTCTTTTTCATTCATATCTGAAAGGTCTAATACCCCTTCTTGATCGAGCTTCGAGAGTGCAGAGGCAAAAGCATCTTTTTTGCCTATGTATGTATCCAATTCTTCAAGCCGGATCTCTTTTTGGCCGCTCCCTGTCTCCACTTTGATGGATTCTCTTTTGATCTCTTTCCAAAGCTTGCTGACTTTTTCCGATCCCTGGTCAGAGAGAGAATATACCCTTCTCTTCCGGTCCTTACCCCTGATCTTCTCCACTGAGGGTTCTATCAACCTCTCTGTTTGCAGTTCTTGAAGTGCTTCAGAAACTTCGGTCGGATTTTTATTTATGGAATCCGCTATACTCGATTCTGAGAGATGAAGAGGGACTTTATCGCTCCTTTCGTTCTCTGAGGACTTCTTTTTTTCATACATTTTCAGATGAAGGAGGATGAGTTCCTTGATATCTAGATCCGGTTGGGACATCATCAACAGATTAGGTGAGAAAGATAATAATCTTTTTGTTCATTTTTACTCCGATAAATTTCGAAAAGGATTAAAAGGGGCAAGTCTTTCTCGGATAGGGATAAGATGACGGGTTTAGATATCGAGGACCTAGAAGATTTTGACTTTCTCTCGAACGTTCGATTCTCTCCTGATAAGTGTCACATTGCCTTCAATAAACACACTATGGATATGAAGGAGAACGAATACAAAAGCAATATATGGATCTTTGAAGAGGAAGAAAAAGAACTTTGGCAGTTGACCAACAGCGGGAAGGACAAAGATTTCGTATGGCTGAGCGAAGAAGAGATATTGTTCATATCCGAAAGAGATATGGGTGTGGAGGGCGAAAAAAAGGAAGAAAAAGAGGAAAAAGAAACAGCGGAAAAAACTAAACTTTTCAAGATAAACATACGTGGAGGAGAAGCTCAGCACCTCGATACAATAAAAAAGAATGTCTCCAGCATGAAGATACACGATTCCTCTCTATATCTCACGGTCCAAGAAAAAATAGAGGACGAGGGAGTCAAAGCTGAAGAAGAAAAGAAGGAAGAAGAGAAAAAAGAGGAAGAAAAAGAAGAGAGCGAACTCAAAGAAGGCGAAGATTACCATGAATTAGATGAAATACCTTTCTGGTCCAATGAAACCGGCTTCAGCAACAAAAAGAGGAACCACTTATACTCATATGACCTTGAAACAAAAGAGATGCAGCTCCTTTTAGGGGGTTATAAAAGCATACAGGACTTCGACGTGAAAGAAAAGCAGATCTGTCTGAACATGGTCGAATACAAAGATAAGATGGAGCCCGTGAATTACATCTACCACTTGGACCTGGAGAAAGATGAACTATCAAAACTGACCGAGGAAGAACTGACCATAGAACGAGTGAGATTTTTGAAACGAGATAAGATAATCTTTGAAGCTACGGACATGGAAGAGATGGGGCTGAACACCAATAAAGAACTCTACATCTACGATCTTGAAGAAGAAAGGATGGAGCAGGAGACCCAGATGAACAAAGACATAGGTAATAAAGTTCTCACGGACTTGAGATTCGGTGGTGGAGATTCCGCCCGGGTAGAAGACGAAAGATATTATTTCACAGCGACCGAAGACCACTTTGTGAATCTGTACAGATTCGATCTGAAGGAAGGAGTAAAAAAGCTCACCGACTTTAGAGGTACCGTCGATTTCTTTGATATCCAAAAAGATGAAGTGGCTCATATAAGCTTTAAAGACCAGAGACCCCAAGAGCTCTACAGACTAGACATCGAACTAAAAGATGAAGAACGGATAACCGACTTCAACGGGGTAGAAAAAAAGATCGCCCCACAAGAACATTTCACAGTAGAATCCAACGGAAAGGAGATCGATGCATGGATTATTAAACCAGTGGATTTCGATGAAAACAAGGATAAGAGCTATCCCACCATACTCGAAATCCATGGAGGACCAAAAACAGTTTTTGGAGAGATCCTGTTCCACGAACTTCAAGTTCTGGCGGAGCACGGCTACGTGGTCGTTCTATCCAACATCTTGGGCAGTTCGGGGAAAGGCAATCAGTTTGCTGATATACTCGGAAAATACGGCGGAGAAGATTTCGAGGACCTCATGAACGTCGTGGAAGCTGCGGAAGAGAATTTTGACTTTATCGACGAGGAAAACTTGGGCGTGACCGGCGGTTCTTACGGAGGGTACATGACGAATTGGATCATTACTCAAACCGATAAATTCAAAGCTGCCGTTTCACAAAGGAGTATATCCAATTGGATCTCCATGGGATGTACCACCGATATCGGCTATTACTTCGTTGAGGACCAATTGGAAGAAACGCCCTGGACTGATTTTGAAGAGCTTTGGGATAGATCCCCTTTGAAACATGCGGACGAAGCCGGTACACCCATATTGTTCATCCATTCTAGAAAAGATTACAGGTGCTGGGAAAGCGAGCCTCTCCAGATGTTCACAGCCATGAAACTCCACGGCGTTGAGAGCAAGGTGATCCTCTTCGAAGATGAAAATCACGACCTTTCAAGGAACGGTAGACCAAAACAGAGGATGAAAAGATTACAAGAGATGATAGACTGGTTCGACAAGTATCTAGGATCAGAGTAGTGGTATAACCCTATTCTATCTCCACCCAGTCCACCAGTTCATCCATCGTTTTCTTCGTCGGTGGACGAGGTGACTCGCCCGGTACGCCGATGGTCATACAGACCTTTATCTGGTGATCCTCAGGTATATCCAATTTTTCCCGCAAAGCTTCTTCCTTGAAAGCTCCTATCCAGCAGCTACCATATCCCAGTTCGACCGCTTCAAGTGATAAATGATCTAGGGCTATAGCGAGGTCGATCTCGGCCCATTTTTTGTCCTCTATCAATCCGACTATGAAAGCACCTGCATCCTTCACGAAAGCTTGATTGCGGCACGCGGGAACGAGATCCTCAAGCACATATGGATCGATAACCACGACGAATTTCCACGGCTGTAAGTTCTTCGCGGATGGAGCCCGTCTAGCGGCATCCAACATCTGTTCTAGGTCCTCTTGTTCTATCGCTTCGCCTGTATAATCCCTGATACTCCTTCTTTCCCTGATCGCATCTATTACATCCATGGCGGAGGAGAAGATGCATGAATTTTTAAATTTTACTGTGTGACCTTTTCAGTCGTCGTTCTTCTTGGATTCAAGAGGCCAAAACTTGTATCCATAGTATATCAGACCTTTACTGCTCTCTTCTCCGAGTTTTCTCATGGTCGCCTCCACTTTCATACCTGGCTCAACGTCTCCCATCTCCACATTAACAAGATGTCCTGTAAGTCTCACGCCTTCTTCCATCTCGACTATCGCCATGATATAAGGGGTGAGCATCTCGAATTCCGGATGAGGTTCGTGTATTTCTGTAAAAGTGACCACTTCACCTTTTCCTTCCAATTCATATTCTTCCATGTTCTGGAAACTCTCTCTCCTGCACTCAGGACAGATCTTCCTGGGGGGGAAGTATATCACTCCACAATTTTTGCACCGCGAACCAATCCCTTTATACCTCTGCTTGATCTCTCTCCAGAACCTCGGTATAGGCATCATGACCACCTCCTCAAAATATGGACTATGGCACTTGCTCCGGTCCCTCCGATGTTGTGGATCATCCCGTAATCAGGGTCTTCTACCTGCCTCCCACCGGCATCCTCTCTCAACTGCAGAACAGCTTCCACCGCTTGGTTGAGGCCAACGGCACCCACAGGACGTCCTTTCGCTTTAAGACCGCCGGATATGTTGATAGAGATCTCAGAGTTGAGTTCAGTTTTTCCTTCTTCAGTCGCAGGTCCGCCCTCACCTTTTTCAAAGAATCCCAGATCCTCAATGGACATTATTTCAGTTATGGTGTAGTTATCGTGGACCTCTGCGAAGTCGATGTCTTTTGGAGCTATACCGGCTCTCTGGTAAGCTTTTTTGGCGGCCCTTTTCGTGGCTTCCATGGTACCTATATTTTCCCTTTCGTGAACGGCCATATAATCGCCGCCTTGGCCCAGACTGACGATGCTCACCGGCTCTCCTCGGAAAGTGTCAGCCCGGTCAGCGGGACATAGGACCACTGCCGCACCACCGTCGGAGATCGGAGCGCAGTCGAACATACCCAACGGATCAGCGACCATGGGCGCGTTTTTTACGAAATCTTTCGAAGTCTCACGGGGGTACTGCGCATTGGGGTTCTTTGCCGCATTGGAATGGTTCTTCACAGCGACCTGAGCTAACTGATCCTTCGTGGTTCCGAATTCGTTCATATGATACCGGGCCATCATAGCATACAATGAATCGAAAGTGGATCCAAAGACGGTCTCCCATTCCTGGTCCGCGGTAGAAGAAAGTATGTCTTTGGCTTCCTGTTCGCCCACGTCGGTCATCTTCTCTGCTCCTCCCACCACCACGAGGTCTTCCATCCCGGAGGCAACAGCCTTGTAACCCTCTGCAAGGGCCATTCCACCCGAGGCGCTTCCTGATTCTATCCTGATAGATGGGATATCACTGAAACCGGCATAATCCGCTATCAAAGGTGCCACATGTTCCTGATTTATCAGCTTACCCGCGGACATGTTACCAACATAAAGTTTCTCGACTTCATCTCCTTTCAAACCCGCATCTTTCAAGGCCTTCAGACCGGCTTCGATCCCGAGTTCTCTCAGTGACTTGTCCCAAAGTTCGCCGATCTGAGTCTCACCAACACCGATTATAGCTACGTCTCTCAAATTATGCACCTCCTTCGTGTATCTTTTCTCTAAATTTTGCGTATTTCGAATAAGTTATGAATTCTTCTTCAGCGATCACTTCTTGTATGGCGGGTACGGCCTGACTTTTTACATTCTCTATGTTCTCGGTGACCTTGATATCGAAACTGTCAGAACCTGCACCGGAGCCGTACGAAGTTACCAATATATCATCACCTGGTTCAGCCTGATCTAGAGTTGCGGCTAAGCCAAGCGGTACCGCACCTGAATAGGTGTTACCAATCCTGGGAACCAGGAGTCCTGGATCTATCTGTTCCTGTGAAAAACCCATCTTCTTTGCCGCCTTCATCGGGAACTTACCATTGGGTTGATGGAAGACCGCATAATCATAGTCTTCCGGTTCCTTTCCCGTCTCCTCTAAAAGTTTGTTCGTACAGTTCGTGATATGTTTGAAATACGCTGGCTTACCAGTGAACCTTCCACCGTGCTGAGGATATTTTTCTCCTTCTCTGCGCCAGAAGTCGGGGGTGTCTGTGGTGTAAGAACAGGTGTGCTCGATCTTAGCCAATATATTTTCGGAGCCGATTATGTAGGCGGCTCCTCCCGCAGCGGCGGAATACTCGAGCGCGTCTCCCGGGGCACCCTGAGAGGTGTCTGCTCCTATGGCCATACCGTTCTTGATCATGCCGGAAGCCACGAGACCCATACACGTCTGGAATGCAGCAGTTCCTGCTTTACAGGCGAACTCGTAGTCGGCCGCTGTAAGGTCCGGCGAAGCGGCTAGAGAAGCCGCAACGATGGTAGCTGTTGGCTTCACCGCGTAAGGATGTGACTCCGAACCAACGTAGATCGCCTCTAGGTCCTTACTCTCTATCTCCGTTCTCTGCACGGCCCACTTGGCAGCCTGTGTAGCTATGGTGACCACGTCCTCATCAGGAGAAGGTACCGATTTACTCTTTATCCGGAGACCTTTTCCCATCATCTCTCCGTCTTTCCCCCATACTTCACCTATCTCCTTGGGGGTTATCCTGTATTTGGGTACATAACCTGCATATCCTTTTATACCTACATCTTCCTTCGGTTTCATACTACATCACGACCTTTTTTTCAATTTTTTTATCAATTCATCAACATCAAGATCGATCCTGATCAAAGGAACGCCTTCTTCTTCGGCTAATTTTAGTGATAGGTCATCGATCTTTTTAGGCTTCACATAAGCTACGGCTGCTGGAGTTAGAGGAGTTGACCGTATCGCCACCAACGGCGACCTCCCATATTCTACTCCTGCAAAGAAGAGTATCCGTTCGGTGCTCCAGCCGTATATGCTGAGGTAATCGAAAGATTTCATTGACAAGATAGCTCTTATGCTGTCTATAACCGTATAACCATAGATCTCACGTTCCCACTTCCCTTGGGATACTATATCTCCTCGAATCCTTTCCACTAATTCTATCAAAGAAACGGGGTTGGCGTATTCTTCTATACTCAATATACCTTCCTGGCCCGGCTTAGAAAAACGTTCGATCACTTCGCCTCCCCTCTCTTTATCTATACTTATAAGAGAGCCAACGATCTTTTTTACTAGGGGGGTTCCCGGCATCCGTCGCCCTTTTTCATAATCGCTGACCACCGACGGAGCCACACCCATATGACCGGCTAGGTCTGTCTGAGACACATCGAACATCTCCCTCCATTTTTTTATGATCTCTCCCGGGTTCTCAGAAACGGTTATCTCTCCAGCTATCTTTTCATTCAACTCCGTCATGTCGAGGGAGTTTATGATAAGGGAGTATATAAAATTGTCGAATTATTTATTCGTCAATAGTCTAGACCTTTTGAGGAGTGATTTGTACATATACGCTAGGGTTGACCCTTGCCTTTAAATAGGGCTTTATATTTAGGTTGAAGAGAGTGATAATATATGGAAGGTCTCACAATCGAAAACGTAGTAGCTTCTTCCTCGATAGGAAAAGAATTGGATCTCTGGGACGTGCACGAAGCGCTCGAAGGTTCAGAATACGATCCAGATAAGTTCCCCGGACTCATTTACAAGATGGACGAACCGAATACCTCTCTTCTGCTTTTCTCCAGCGGAAAGATGGTCTGCACTGGCGGTGTCACACTCGATGAACCTCAAAAGAGTGTAGATAAGATAAAGAGACTTTTGAACGAAGGAGGAATAGATACCGCAGATGAAGTTAAGGCTGAGATCCAAAACATCGTAGCTTCTTATGAGTTAGATACAGACCTGAATCTTAACTCTGTGGCTATCACACTTGGATTGGAAAGAGTTGAATATGAGCCCGAGCAGTTCCCAGGTCTGGTCTATAGGTTAGATGACTCACCGGTGGTTCTGCTCCTTTTCGGATCCGGAAGGATGGTCTGCACCGGAGGGAAGAACGAAGAACAGCTGGAAGATGGAGTGGAAAAGATAAAAGAAGAGCTCAAAAAGGCCGGGCTCTTAGATTGAGGAAAACGGGTATTTAAACTTCAACGCACCATCTTTTACTTTTTACCGCCGCTTGAGTTCGTCGACTAGGTCTGTATTTTCCCACGTGAACCCGGGTTCATCTCTTCCAAAGTGGCCGTAGGCAGCCGTTTGCTCGTAGATCGGCCTCAACAGGTCTAGGTGGGTTATTATATCTCTGGGTTTTAGAGGAAATTTTTCACGCACCAACTCCTCTATCTCTCTCTCATCCAGCTCGTTGGTGCCGTAGGTGTTGATGAAGACGCTGGTCGGCCCCGGAACACCTATCGCATAGCTCAGTTGGACTTCACATTTTTCTGCGAGTTCCGCGGCGACGATGTTTTTGGCTACGTACCTAGCCATGTATGTGCCCGAACGGTCTACTTTAGAGGGATCTTTGCCGGAAAAACATCCACCCCCATGACTTCCATGTCCGCCGTAACTGTCCACTATTATCTTCCTCCCCGTCAATCCGGTATCGGCTTGAGGCCCTCCGATCACGAATCTACCGGTTTCATTTATGTTGAAACTCGTATTGTCGTCCACCATATTTCCACATATCGGTTCGATGACTTCGCTTATTATATCCTCCCTCAGCTTTTCACTCTCTACATCTGGATCGTGCTGAGCCGCGATGACCACGTCATCTATCCTTTTAGCTTCAGTACCTTCGTATTCGACGGTGACTTGAGACTTTCCGTCCGGTCGTAGGTAGTCTATAAGCCCCTGTTTCCGCACTTCGGTGAGTCTCCTACAGAGTTTGTGCGCCAAAACTATAGGTACGGGCATCATCTCTTGGGTTTCATCTGTAGCATAGCCGTACATTATACCCTGGTCTCCCGCACCCTGATCTTCCTTTTCAACGCCCTGGGCGATGTCAGGACTCTGAGAATGTATAGCGGTCATCACTCCACAGGAATCGGCTTCAAATCCATACTCCGGCTCGGTGTATCCGATCTTTTCTATGGTATCTCTAACCACCTCATTTACATCAACATAGCCACTGCTGGATATCTCACCGGCTACAAAAGCTATACCGTTGGTCAAGATAGTTTCGCAGGCCACTTTGGAATCCGGGTCCTGTTCGATCAATTCATCCAGTATCGAATCGCTGATCTTATCCGCCATCTTATCTGGATGGCCCTCAGTAACTGACTCTGACGTGAGATAGTAATTTCGATCTCTCTCTCTTCTCCTCATATATAACGAACTCCTTTATTGGAGATAAAAGATGACCTTTATTTTACTTTTGTTTGGGAGAATTCAGTTTTAAGAAGAAAAAATTATAATCGAAAAGATGATTCATGGCCTATGAAAGCTAGATACATACCGCTGATAGAAGCTGGAGCAGAGAAACAGATGGCTATAGACGAAGCGCTGCTTAGATACTACGACGAGAAAGGGCAAGAGCCTATATTCCGGTTCTTCCGTTTCAAACCTTCTGCGATAACTTTGGGCTACACTCAACCGGTGGATGAGACGATCCATGCAGAACGGTGTAAGGAAAAAGAGATACCTTACGTGAGGAGGATCACCGGTGGAGGCACGGTTTTCCACGATTATCACGGCGAGATAACCTACTCGATGGTGACTGAAAAAGAACACGGCGACATCGAGAAGAGCTTCAAAGAAAATCTGCAGCCGATAATAAATACGCTTCAAAGATTGGGATTGGATGCGAAATTCAAGCCATATAATGATATATTGGTTGGAAATAAAAAGATATCTGGCAGTGCCCAGAGAAGGGGTAAAAAAGGCATGCTTCAGCACGGCACATTGATGTATGGTACGGACCTGAAAGAGCTCTCCAAGATCTTAAAATTGGATGAGAAAAAAATGAAGGAAAAAGGGGCCAAAAATTTTTTGGACCTAGTGACCACTATACAGAAAGAGAAAGGAGAAAAGCCTGACCCCGATGAGCTGATATATATGATGAAGGAAGAATACGAAAAGCATTTTGGGGGCGAAGTGGAAGAAAGAGGTCTGAGCGAGGAAGAAAAAAAGCTGGCATCGACTTTAGAAGATAAATACGCCTCCAAAAGTTGGACTTACGAAAGGGAGTGGGATCAATATTGAATTCTGAAGAGAAAATAAGGGTTTCCTACGGGACAGCACAGAGACTTCGTTTGAAGCCGGGGAAAAGTAAAGAGGAAACCACGACCGCTTACTTGATGCTGACAGGTGAAGAACAAGGATGTCGAGGGGGATGCACCTTCTGCCCACAATCGAAAGGGAACCAAAGATGGCTTTCAAGAGTCTCTTGGCCTCTTTTCGAGATCAACGAAGTCAGGGAGAAGATAAAAGATTCGGACCTCTCCCGGATCTGTATACAAATACCCGATGTTCCAGACTACGAGAGTAAATCCGAGGCTGTACTCAAAAGCTTACAGGAGGATGGGATGGAAAAACCCATCTCTCTCTCCGCTCCGCCTCTAGAAAAGAAAACCCTAAAAGATATCAAAGGTCTAGTGGATAGGATAGGAGTTGGGATCGACGCAGCCACCAACGAGATCAGGAAAGAAAAAAAGCCTAACTACGATCCCATAGTGTTTTGGCACTATTTAGGTAGCGCCGTGGATATATTTGGAAAAGGAAAGGCAACGGCTCATATCATCGTTGGATTGGGGGAAAATCTAGAAGAGTTGGGCCTGGCGGTAAAAAAATGTATGAAAGTCGGTGCTGAAGTCTCCCTGTTCTCCTATAAGAAGAAAGAAGAAGAAGTCGATCTTAAATACTACAGACAAGCTCAACTAACAAGAGCTCTTTTGGCGCAAGGGCTGGAAGTCAAGGAAACTCTCCAGATGGTATTAAACGAACCGGAGGAGGCTCTCAAAAAAGTGGATGCCAAGAAAGCATTTCAAACCAGAGGATGCCCCGACTGCAACCGACCATATTATACTTCGTCACCGAGAAAAGAACATCGCAACTATCCTCGAGAACCTACGGAAGACGAGATGGAAAGAATTATAGGGGAACTAGGGATAGGAAAAATGAAGAAACAAAAAGTAGAGGCAGATGATGGATCCGATAGAAAAGACCAGAAAAGCTTTCGACGAGATAGCTGAAGAATATTGTGAGCAGACAGAAGAAGAAGGGAACAGAGAGTTCCAGAAAAAGATGCTCGATAAAACTTTAGCTCGTCTAGGCCCCGAGCCCAGAGTGATAGACCTGGGTTGTGGAGATGGGAGAGATACCGAGTACTTGAGGAATAAAGGAGCGGATGTTGTAGGGATCGATCTTTCAAAAGGTATGATCTCTCTAGCCAGAAAAAAATATCCCAAGGCTAGTTTTCTCCAGTCAGATATGAGAGACACCGTTTTCCCCGACGATACTTTTCATGGGGCCTGGGCTAACGCTTCGATCGTAAATATTCCAAAGTCGGAGCTCTCTCACGTCGAAAAGGAAGTGTACAGGATACTCGAGCCCGGCGGTGTATTCTGCTTCAGCTTCAAAGAAGGCGAAAAAGAAGGGTTCGAGACCAGTGTGATAGATGAACACGAACGCTACTACACATATTACACCTTAGATGAGATCAAAGAAAGATTGAATCTTTTCGAGATATTCCACAGCGAAAGGTGCCCCGGAAAAGTTTTCGAGTACGAGTTCATATACTGCTGGGGAAGAGCTAGGAAGTGAAGCGGTTCAAGCGGTTTAAGAGGTCTCAGAGGAAACTTGAGAAAGGCCCGAGAAGATACCCTCCTGCTAAAGTGCCCACGATCAGAACCACCAGCAGAAAATAATTTTTCACACTCCAGCTGAATATCTTTCTACCATCGAGGGGGCCGAAAGGTAAGAGATTGAAACCCCCTATGAAGAGGTTCACGAATGCCACGAAGGCAAGGATGAACGGCAGCGAGAAATAGGGTATGCCGGAAAATTTCAAGATGAAGGAGGCAGCCAAAAATCCGGCACCGACTCCCCAGTTCGTCGCGGGGCCGGCAGCGCTGATCTTACCATTTTGATCTTTAGTGATATTTCCTCTTATCACCACCGCTCCAGGAGCTGCAAAAACAAAACCGAACAAGCTGAACAAAAGGGCCATCATCAGACCCCACCGCCACATCCTGAATTCGGCCCAACAGCCGTACTGCCTCGCGAGCTTTCGATGGGCCAATTCATGGAACAAAAAGGCGGTTCCAACGGAGATGAACGAGACCAATAACAGGAGAGGAAAGCCGCCCGAAGTTATACCCCTATATCCACCCGAAAAGCTTATGGCGAAGGCTAAGGTGAGTACGCCCAATGCTATGGCTAGATGCCTCTTCTCAGTGCCGCTCAACCCTTCTTTCTTTTGATAACTCACTTGGGAATATGCCGGCCTCATGTTCTGAACACCTCTTCGATGAACAATTTTCTTATCTTTTTTACCGCCTCTTCTTCGTCATCGAACCTATAGAGTGGGACGGTACCGCCTGCTGCGTGTCTATGCCCGCCACCTTGTCCCGACTCTGAATAAGCGCTTTCCATCACCTTACCAACGTTTATCTGCATGTCTTTACTTCGAGCTGACATATGTATTTTGCCATCCTTTATCCCGTAGACTAAAACGGTCAGTATATCTCTTTCTCTCAGCAGATATTCCGCTATCTGAGGGAGGTCGTCTCGATGAGATAATTCTCCAGCGTAAGCGGTAAGAACAGTATCCTTCACTTTTCTATCCGTGAGCGCTCTTCCCATAGCATCTAGAGTTTCTGGATAGATAGCTGGTTCCTTTAGCAGGTCCAAGATGTCTTTGTCAGCCAATGCGGAAAGATAAGATATGGCCCTGTAATCTGCAGGGTATATATTTTTGGTGAAATCGTGTGTATCCACTTTTATACCTATCAACAACGCGGAGGCCAGTAAAGGGTCGATGGAGATATCGAGGTTTTGAAGATGTTTCGTCATGATGGTCGCGGTAGCCCCAACATCGTTCCTTATCTCACCGTACTCTACAGCCCTGATATCCTTGCTCGTGTAGTGATGATCGATGACGATATCTGGTTCCACGTCCTCCGGTAGTATGTTCGTTACAGATGGATCAGCAAAATCTATGAACACTATCTTCTGAGAAGTTTCAAGGACCTCTTTTACTGAAGAACTATCGATATTTTTAATATAAAAATCGGTATTCTGCAGGAGTATCTCATTTTCCGGATGCCCCACGGAACCTCCAAAGTAAGTCATGACTTCTATCTCCTCTAAGGCACAGACCTCTTCCAAAGCGATAGCTGACGCTATAGCATCCGGATCTGGGTTGTCATGGATAAAGATCGATATCTTTCCGTCGGTCTTGGATATCGCCTTTTTCAAATCCTCGCTCTTCTTCTCCAAAAAAAGATGATCTATTGTGTTGAAAAGAGAATCGCACAAAAGGTCGTCTTTAACAAGAACACTATCCACTGAAAGTTCCCCATCTTCCTTTTCAGCCCCTTCTTTCAGGAGTGCGAGCTGTTTTATCTCAGGAGATATATCTTTTACCTCGCTCGATACTGCCCGCAGTTCTTCCTCTTCTAAATAGATGAATGTTACCACGTCTACCTCTGAAATATTATCCTTGACAAATCCTGATAGGCCCTCTTTTTTTACTTCTCGATGATCGGAGCATTCTATCCTTTCTTTTCTTTTTTCTGCGGACTTTTCGATCTTGTCAAGGAGTTCCCCTTCGCCGTAGAAGATATACATCGTCTCATTCTTCCTCATTATTCAAAGCTGCGATCAAAATCGCCCTTCACTTTTTCTAAAAATTTCTCCTCCACTGCATTTCCTGATATTGAGGCAACCACACAACCGTTGTTCTCTGTAGCCTCGTCGTGGGTGAAGTGAAGTAATTTGAGGACCTTCTTTTCGTCATTATAATTGAGTAAGAATGGTATCCCATGAAGCAGGACCACGGCTCTTTCGTGCGAACCAAAAAAATCTCCTATCACCTGAGATAGCCCCGATAGATCACCTGGAGATATCCTTTCGATCTCATTTTCATCTCTCTGCTCATCGTGGTTCTTCTTTCTAGACAGCCAAACGAACTTCAAATTATCTCCAGTCAAAATATCATCGAATCCATCCATGACTTTAGATGGGGGATCCCTCACGATCAGTAAGATCGGATTTCCGCCCCTTACCACTTGGTCGAAAACCTCTATGCCCGCTTTTAATCTATTCTCCACAAAAAGGTAAGCATCCCCAGGTCTCCACGGGACATCTGTAGTCCTTTTTTCTCCCTCTTCCTCCAGGCCCTCTTCCTCAAATATAAGTTTCTCTTCGTTCTCCTTCAACTCTTCTTTCTTTGATTCTACCTCTTGATAAAGAGTTCCTATCCTGCTTTCCACCCTGCTTTTGAGTTCCCATCCATCGAACTTAGAGAGCATACTCTTTATATCGGCCCAAGCCTCTTCCTGACCCTCTTTATATCCTTTGAGATATACCTTCATCCTCTTATCTTTATCCATCCTATCACTTGTTCCAATCAGTCGAAGTGGTGTCGACCTTCAGATCTCATCAACCTATATAGTTCAAGTCTTCAGTTCCACCTTCCTGCTGTTGAAGCCCCCCCATATCCATATCTTTGACTTTGTTGGTCAACTCTTCCACTTCTTCAGCTTTCTGGTCCAGTTTCTCATAAGTTATCTCGAGATCGATATATTTGACCAATTTCTTCAACACGGCCCTAGCCGCGGCAGGGTCGACAAAGTAACCCGATGTTTCTCCCATCAGGCATACACCACTCATGTCGTAGAGCTTTTCACCGAGCCCAAGCAGAAGACCGCTGGCCCCCACGATACCGGAGGAGGGGTGCTCTTCTGAAAATTTCACTCCCAATCCTTTCATCTCCTCGATCTTTTGAGGTGTCGTGGCTGCACCCAATACTTCCGGCACTTCGATCATCTCTCCTTTGCTGTAACCCCCTAATGAGAACACACTGTCCACGCCTATCTCTTCTGCAACCGAAAGTATCTTGTCGGTAAGCTGATACTGGCCCTGAGGGGTCATCCCCTGGTAATCTCCAGTGAGCAGTAAGATATCGATATCACTTTCCCCCACATCTTTTTTGTGGTAAAGCCTGTTATTCACCAGGTTCGATAGGCCCTCCTCATCTACCAATACCTGTGGAGGAAAGTAGACCGAATAGATATCTGCACATTTCTCCGCGTCTATCTCTTCGATCAGGTGTTCCACTGCTATTTTGCCTACATTTCCTACTCCTGGCAGACCCTCGATGAGGATCGCTTCCTCAAGTTCCGGCTTCTTTACGAAATCTATGATTATATCATCCATCTTATCATCTCAACTTTTCTCTTCTACTATCAATATCATCTTGATCTTTTGATCTGCTTTCTTCTATACTCTCCATACCTATCCTCAGGTGAATAGCTCGGTGGTTTAGGTGACACCGTCTTCTCGTCACACCTATCGCAGTACTCTGCGAGCGTGTATCCCCCGCATGAAGGACACTTTTTGATCTTCTTCATATGAAAATTACCTCTCAATTGTCAACGGTGTTTTATATATTTAAGGATTGTCTTGGTACGTTTTTGGTCTTTTGGTATTCAAGTATACTCCCCTTCATCCTATCATGCAAGCAAAAAGGCAGAGAGTTTCTTGGTTCGGTTATTCTATATATTCATCTTCTTCCATCGGCTGATATTCTTCTTCCTCGACGGGTTCAGAAGAGGGCGAAGCTCTACAAGCACCTGTGAGCCTGAAGACCACCACGTTCAATATACCCGCAACCAGTAGTAAAAACCAGCCTATCGCCGGACCCCAGGTCCTTTCTTCTTGGCCAACAGAACCTCCTCCAGCAAAATAAAGCGGTCCTTGATGGGGGCCCACTTCACCCCATTCCATGTCCTCCTCAAAGGCGCCGGGCAAATACACCCAAAGGTAAAGGGGGGCCACGAAGGCAAAGATGATACCTACAACAGCCAAGTAAGAGCCTATCTTCGGATTCAATATGCCGAAAGCCACGAGTATCGCTCCGATCAATCCAAGGATGGTCCCTATCACCGCTATCATTACGAACATCTCAGTGGTTCCAAAAGTAGAATCGAGCGCATCGAGGTCCTCCTCTTGGTAATCATAAGTAGTACTTTGGCTATCTTGCTTGACCTCGGCTTCGTCCAGATGAAAATCCCTCTCTATATCGACCGTCTCTTCTCCCTGCTCAACATTTTCAGCACTGTAATTATACCATGGGATGGTGAAGGCGAACATCAACAGGATGATAGCGGCGATGGCTACGCCTGCTCCTATCACGGCTTTCGTTTTCATTTTCTCCCTTCGGGCTCATAAATATATTATTGGTATATATTTTTTCCGGATGGAAAGAGCGGTAAGTTCCATCTGATAAATCACAACTCTTATATCCTTGTGGTCCTCTATATATATAAGCCGGAAAGTTAGATAAAAATGGAAGAAAGTGGAAGGAAAAGTAATTATCTACGATCAAAAACGAAGGTGTTTTAATAGATGGGAGACAAACTACTGAAGAAAAAAGTAAATCTATTGGGAGACCCAGCTGTAGGGAAGACGTCGTTAATCCTGAAATTCGTGAAGAATATATTCGGAGAAGAATACCTGAAAACTATCGGGAGCAACGTGTACTCGAAGGAAGTCGAGTTCAGCGAGGGGAAGGTCAAATTGATAATCTACGATATCATGGGGAAAAAGGATTATGAGGCTGTGAAAACAGGTGCGTTTACGGGTTCTACGGGAGCTATCGCCATATCGGATTTGACCAGATTAGATACGATGAAAAGCTTGAAAGAAGAATGGGTACCTAAATACAAAAAGATCGCAGGTGGGGACAACCCCATAATCCCAGTGGTGAATAAATTTGACCTCATAGAAGAGGCACCTCTCGATGAGGTCTCTCCCTCAAGGCTATCCAATAATTTTGAAAAACTTATCTTCACTTCAGCAAAAACCGGTCGAAACGTGGAGTATGTCTTCAGTAAACTCGCCAGAGAAGTAGCTCTGAATCTATCGCTGGATATCGAGGATGCTGGAGATATAATCAAGAGGAGATCTATAGAGACTACTGGTGACCTTCTCGATGCCTTATTCCTTTGTGGATCTGATCTGGGAAACCTTTCTCAACCACAGCTGATAAATATGCTGGAAAAGAGTGGTATACCCAGGAAAGAGATAGGGAAAAAGTTCGAATTCAATGAAGATAAGATTATTTCCTTTGGAAATAGTTTGAAAAGTCATTACGAAGAGGAGGGTGACAGGTACTCCGCCTCAGTGGTGAAGAAAGTGCTGGATAAATACAAATCCGATGAGAGGCCTGAATAAAGATGGAAGTAAGACCAAGACCATTCTGATCTTATCCCATTTTCCTTCATATCCTTGTCTTCTTCATCAGCCCTAAGTTCCCCAACCGATAAGGAACGACCTCTTTAGCCTCTACGAAGTCTGAAAAGCCACGGCTGTGATCGATGTTGTCGGCTAGCAGTAAACCCTTCTCTTTCAGATGCCGCCAAGCTATGGCGAATTCAAACATCATGGTCTCGTAAGAATGTCCGCTGTCATGCAGAAAGATGTCCACTCCGCCCGAGAGATCTTCAAATACTTTAGGGAGTTGGTAATATGTGTCTCCTTCCCTGAGTGTCCAGCGGTCTCGGAGTTCGTCAGGTATAACCCAACCGGAATCTTTTCCGGGAGGTATCACAGCGCCCATCCCCTCTTCCACCTCATCTATAGAAACGGGGAGGTCCACCGAGAACAATCGTCCGTTCTGGTTCTCATCCAAAGCTTTCAGGATAACGGCTGAAGAGAAGCCGTTGCACACCCCGGTCTCCACCACGATGTCCGGCTTTTTTTTCAATAGGAGAAAATACAGTTTTCTTCCACTCTCTCTGCCCAGGGTCGCGGGATGATAATCAGGATGCTCGGAAAATTCATCTTCGACCTTTTGTGTTATCGTATCGATGTATTCGTCGATATGTTCACTTCTTACATCCATACCTTCAGGTCCAAATTCAAATTCTCTCAATTCGGAGAGATCGATCCTTTCAGCGATGAATACCACCTTGATATCATTCTAAATCAGAGACTTTTCAACTCTTTTCAACTTTTTAGGAGAGTTTTGTACTCGGGGATCACGTCTTCGTCAAAGGCTTTCATCCCTTCACTCGTTTTGTAGTGCACCATCATGTCCTCGATAACGTTGAAAGGTATGGTGGCTATCTCAACTCCGACTTCGGCACACTGTCTGACCTGCCTGGAGGTCCTGACACTGGCGGCTATTATCTCTGTTCCATAGGAATAGTTGTCGAGGATATTTTTTATAGACCATACTAGATCCACCCCTGAAAGCACGCCGTTATCGTTACCCCACTCGAAAAACCTCATGGTCTCCTGGTCTCGATAGATTATATCCTCTGGTCCTTTCTCGGCTACCCTTCGTTGGAGTTCGGAATTCCTGATCCTCTCGGTCAGTTCTGAAGGATAATATGTCCCTTTCGGATAATCTTCTCCTCTCTCTAGTCCTATCAGCTCCCGGATATGATCGTCTATCCTTCCGAGGAATGGACTCACGTACTCAGCTCCAGCTTTAGCCGCCATCAGAGCCTGGTTAGGCTTCATAACCAAGGTGCAGTTCACAGGTATACCTATCCCACTCAAAGTTTTTATCGCCTTCACACCTTCAAAATCATCGTCATCTTCTTCCATGGCTGTATTCACCGGTATCTTTACGACCACGTTGTCATTCACCTGATTGAATTCGTCGTACAGCGTCTGAGCTTCTTCCACCATCTTCTGGTGCTCTATCTCGGTCACTTCTAGACTCACCGGTCCGTCGACAGTTTTCAATATCTCAGTTATATGGTCTTTCAGGCTGATCTCCCCTTCGGCGGTATCGACAGCTTTCTTTATGAGCGAAGGGTTTGTCGTGACGCCGTCCAAGATTCCCCAAGACTCGGCTTCTTTTATCTCATCTAGATCCGCGGTATCTACAAATATATCCATAATATCACCTTTTTGTTTTCTATCTTATCTTCTTTCCAAAACGTCATGTACGCTCTCTACGATGTGTTCGGCGGTCAGGCCGTACTTTTCCATCAGTTCGTCGCTTTCGCCGGACTCACCGAACACGTTGGGTATCCCGACTCTCTTCATCGGCACATGGTAATCGCTCTCGGCTAAAACTTGTGATATGCCGCTGCCCATGCCCTGACTCACCACGTGCTCTTCAGCGGTAACGATACCCCCTGTATCTCTAGCTGATTTTACTATGCTCTCTTCATCTAATGGCTTTATGGTACTCATATTCAACACTTTTGCATCGACCTCGTTCTGCTTGTCGAGCATCTCGGCCGCCTTCAGACACTCGGATACCATTATACCCGTGCCTATGAGCGTTACATCATCACCTTCTCTGAGGACAGTTGCCTTTCCAATCTCAAAAGGATCGTCTTCCTCCGTCACGATGGGAATGCTGGAACGGCCCATCCGCAGGTAAAAGGGTCCTTCTTCTTCAGCCACGGCGAAAGTCGCCTTTCTGCTCTCGTGATAATCCGCTGGAGCGACCACCTTCATGTTCGGAAGTACCCTCATCAACGCTATGTCTTCCAGCATCTGATGAGAAGCGCCGTCTCCTCCGACGGTTATACCGGCGTGGGTGGAAACTATCTTTACATCCAACTCGGGATAGGCGACACTCTGTCTGACCTGATCATAAGCTCTACCCGTAGCAAAAACAGCAAAAGTGCTGGTGAATACGGTCTTTCCAGACAGTGCAAGACCAGCAGAGACTCCCGTCATGTTCTGTTCAGCGATACCGGTATTGAACATCCTCTCAGGAAATTCACTTCCAAATTTCTTTACTCGGCAGGAACCGCAAAGGTCGGCACCCACAACAACAATGTCATCTTTTTCTCTCCCCAATTCAACTAAGGCTTCTCCGTAGGCATCTCTCTGCTTAGCCATCTCCCACATCTCACTCACCTCCTTCGTCGTTGTCTTTTTCTCCTAGGGCCTTTAGCGCCACTTCCAACTGTTTTTCGTTGGCGGCTTTACCGTGGAAAGCTAGAGAACCCTCCATGAAAGGCACACCTTTACCTTTTATGGTGTGGGCTATGATGATAGAAGGCTGACCATGGATCTCTTCGGCTCTTTCAACCGCATCTACGACCTGGTCCATCTCGTGGCCTTCTATCTCCAGGACGTGCCAACCGAAGGCGTTCCATTTAGAAACTATGGGTTCTATGGACATCACTTCTTCGGTCGAGCCGTCGATCTGAAGATTGTTCCTATCCAAAAACACTATCAGGTTATCCAACTTCTGATGGCTGGCGAACATCGCAGCTTCCCATATCTGGCCTGACTGCATCTCCCCGTCTCCACAGATAGCGAACACTCTATACGATTCCCTGTCTAGTTTTGCTGCCAAGGCCATGCCCGCCGCTATGGAAATGCCCTGTCCTAACGAACCTGTGGAAGCATCCACACCCGGTGTAGCTTTCACATGTGGATGTCCCTGTAACCGTGAACCTAAATTCCTTAGGGTCATCAATTCCTCTACAGGAAAATAACCCGATTCCGCTAACACGCCGTAGAGAGCCGGGGCCGCATGACCTTTGCTCAACACCAGCCTATCTCTTTTCGGCCAGTCCGGTTCATCCGGTCTATGCTCCATTATCTCGAAATACAGAGCGGTCAGGATGTCCGTAGCTGATAGCGATCCTCCTGGATGGCCCGATCCAGCTTCATGGGTGCTTTTGACTATGTGAACCCTTACTCTTCGTGCGATCTCCTCTAACTCTTCTATACTCGATCCATTTAAGGTGGGCATCTGATATACTCCTCCAAAACGTCTTTTATTTGATAGTTGTAGCGGTAATAGAGTATAACTAATTATCTTTTTTGGGCAGGACACAGGCTTTTTCGTTTTCCAATTTCACTCTGTCCTCGGCAAAAGCACCGACCACTGAAGGTAAAAGTTCGTGCTCTTTTTCTTTCACCCTTTCCGACAAGCTGTGAGGATCGTCGTCCTTCTTTACGGGTACACACCTCTGATCTATTATAGGCCCTCCGTCCACTTCGTTGGTTACGAAGTGCACAGAGCAACCAGATCGTTTCATACCCGCGTCCAATACAGCCCTGTGGACTTTTTCTCCGTACATCCCTTTTCCCCCAAACAGGGGGAGCAGCGCGGGGTGGATATTGATCAATCTTCCATGATACCTATCAACGAATTCATCGGTCAATATCCTCATGTATCCCGCCATCACTATGAGATCGGGATCATACTTCTCCAAGATGTCTATAATCTCCCTTTCATGCTCCTCCCTCTCTTTACCGCGATGATCGATCACCGTATGGTCTATGTCGTGCTTTTTTGCCCTTTCTATACAATAAGCGTCCGGCTCATTCGTCACCAACAGAACCACTCTAGCGTCTATCTTTCCGGCTTCACCGGCATCTATTATTGATTGAAAATCGGTTCCTCCTCCAGAGGCCATCACCGCTACATCTATCATTTTACCGGTAGATAATCTACAGGTTGATTAAAAAATATTCGGATTCGAAGCGGATTATTGGTTGAAAAAAGGAAATTAAGTACAAAGATATAATATGAAAAATCAAGCGAATCTATAAATATCCTAAAGCACATTGTATACGATAGGCAAGAAAGATGGTAAGCGGAAATATAGATGATGTGAAAAAAAATGAAAAAAGATGTCCGCTTATTTGAGGATCCAATGGATCTCAAGATCGGGCTCGAGGAGACCCGAAAGAAAATCCTAGATATCTTAAAAGTCAAGGATATGACGATCTCTCAGCTCGCTGAGGCTTTAGGCAAGGATCAATCCACCATCTATAGGCATGTAAAAAAATTGGAAGAAGCCGGATTCATCGAAGTCACATCAGAAAGGAAGGAATACCATATACCGGAAAAGATCTACGGGAGAACGGCAGAAGTTTTTCTTCTGGCGCCTGAACCGATGGATAAAAATAAACCTTCAGGCCTGGGTTTAGAATGGAAAAAGGAGAGGATAAAGAGGTGTTTGGGGATCTTGGAAAAAGCCGGGTTCGAATGTGAGGAGAAGAGCGAAGTGGCCGATAAACTGATCAAGCTATTTGGAAAAGTGGACGAGGAAGTGACGATGGATATGGGTGAATCTCTCTCAGATCCAGAAGATGCTGATTTCTTTTCCTTGATCCTAGCGAAGTTCTTAGCAGAGATCATAAAAATAGAAAATGATGAGACAATGAATGAAAAATTGAAAGAGATAGCCTCTGAATTCGAGAACGTATGAATAAGATAGAAAGGTGATAATTATGGGAGAGGAGGAAGATGGGAAAAGAAGAAGTGAAAGGTAGCCATCCGCTAGATCCGCTGGGAAAGGGCGCTTTACAACTGATCGAATCCATGGATGAGTGGATACTCGTTACCGATACGGATGGCCGCGTCTTAAAGGTCAACGAAGGCTTCGAAGAGATGACTGGTTATTCCGAAGAGGAGGTGAGGGATGAGGATGTTGCAGATGTGTACAAGGAGCTCATGGAAGAGGGATATCAGGAAAGAGCTATGAAGATCATGGGAGAAAAGGCTCTAGAGGGAAATTCGAATAAAGCCGTGACCGTTCCGATAAAATCGAAAGATGGCGAAAAAAAATATGTGAATCTAAAATCGTCTTCCATCGATAGCGAGGAGGGTAAACTCTTAAACGTGGTGATCGGGAGAGATATCACAGAGGTAGAAGAGTTGGAAAGAACACTCGAAAAGAACAGAAAGAAATATAGACGATTTTTAGAACTCTGCCCAGACGGTATATGCATCCATCAGAACGGCCGTCTTCAATATCTCAATCCTTCTGGAGCGAAGATGTTGGGTATAGACGTAGATAACAGAGAGGAGCACATAGGGGACTCAATAATGAAGGTGGTGCACCCCGATCATCGAGATACGGTAAAAAAACGGATCTCAAAGATGGTGGAGGAAGGCCAAGAAGTACCTTTGGCTGAAGAAAAATTTGTAAGGATCGACAACCACGAACCCATAGAGGTAGAAGTGGCTGCCGCCCCGGTGAAGCTCGACGGGAAAACATCGATACAAGTGGTATTTCGAGATATAACCGAGCGGAAAAGTGCCGAAAATTTACAGGAAAAGAGAGAAGAAAAGGTCAAGGCCCTTTACCAGGCGACCATAAAATTTGAAAGATGCAGATCGGAAGAGGAAGTGTTTGAAGTGACTCTAGAGGCGGCAAAAGATATCTTAGGGTTCAGATCTAGCAGCATCAAGATTATGGAAGACGGTGATCTGGTGGTAAAAGCAGCAAACGCTGAAAACGTAAAGGTTGGAGATATATTTCCGGCAGATGAAGGTATAAGAGGACTAACTTACCAAAATAAACGTTCTTACCTTTTAGAAGATCTGTCAGAATGGGAAGAAGCACAGCCTTCCGATCCTGATTTTAGATCTACTATCAGTGTGCCGATAAAGGACGAGGGTGTATTCCAAGCCATGTCTTATGAAAGAGGATACTTCGACGAATTCGATCTGGAGATGGCTGAAACCCTTATCTCCCACATGGTCCAGGTACTCGAAAGGCTCAGGTACCAGGAGAAATTAAGAAGGAGTAAACAGCGATTTGAAACGTTGATATCCAAGGCTCAAGAGGGAATATACATCAGAGATATCGACGGCACGATAACGTACGTCAATGAGAAATTTGCAGAGATCCACGGATATGAAAAAGATGAACTCATAGGTATGAAATCGAGAGAGTTATTACATCCCGATTCGAAGGAAGAACTCGATAGTAGAGGAGGATATGGTGAAGAACCCATAGAGCTAGAAGAACGGAAAGAGATAAAGATCATGAGAAAGGATGGAACTACAAGAGATCTTTTGAACATAACATCGGCGATAGAAACTGTGAAAGAAAAAAAAGAAGTATTCGGTTTGGTCCACGATATCACGGAGCGTAAGGAAAGAGAAGAGGAACTTCAAAGGAAAGAAAAGCACTTCCGGCTGTTGGGAAAAAACGCTCCGGCCATAATCTATCTATGCAGATACGAGAAGCGGTGGCCCATGATCTATACAAATGATGCGGTAGAAGATATAACGGGTTATCCAAAAGACTCCTTTTTAAAGGACGAAATAAGTTTCTATGAACTTTATCATCCAGAAGACCATGATAATGTCTACTCGGAGGTAGATAAAGCACTCGATGAAAATAACCCATTCCACCTGATCTATCGTATAATCGATGCCGATGGTGAGATCCGCTGGTTGGAGGAATACGGGGATGCTGTCCGAAAAGATGGTGAGATAGAGAACCTTGTCGGGATCGTTTTCGACATCACGCAGCGTAAGAAAAGGGAAGAAAGGATAGAGCACCTGAACAGTTTATTACGGTCTATAAGGGAGATCAATCAACTCATCACAAAAGAAGACGATCTATCGGAATTGATGAAAGAATCCAGAGAAGTGTTGATGAAAATGCGGGGTTATCTAGATGTATCTATACTCATAACTGATAAGGAGGAGGATATCAGCAAAAGGGTCGGGAACATGAGGATAAAGGATTTGGAATCTAGAATAGAAGAGATCAAGAAAACGGAGAGAGTGATCAAGACTAAAGAGGAAGATCACACAAACATCTTTACACCCATGATAGATAAGCAGATCGAGGGGATTCTCGCCGTTAAGGTAGATAAAGAGATGGATGAAGAAGAGCTGGGTCTTATTAAAGAGGTAGCTGGGGACTTGGCTATGGCTAAAAATAAGATAGAGGCGGAGGAAAAATTGAAGAGTTCTTTGAAGGAAAAAGAAGTCCTTTTAGATGAGATCCACCATAGAGTCAAGAATAACCTTCAAGTGATATCCAGTATGTTGAGTCTCCAAGCTAGTAAAGAAGAAGATAAGAAAACGGTGAGAGTCTTACAGGAAGGACAGAACCGGATCCAATCTATGGCACTGATACATGAGATGCTGCACAGGTCAGAGGACGTAGCGAATATCCATCTGTCCAAGTACATAAATGAATTAGTTAGAAGCATCTATCAAGCCTACGATGTAAATTATGAGGAAGTCCAATTGGAAAAAGATATGGAAGATATCGAACTCAGCATCGATCAAGCCACCCCCTGTATACAGGTGATCAACGAGATAGTTTCGAATTCTCTGAAACACGCTTTTCCTGAGGACCATGAGGGGCAGAAGAAGTTGAATATATCGACTTCGCTGCACGATGACAGTGAAGTTGAAATAATTGTGGGTGACAACGGGATAGGTGTGCCAGAAGATGTAACTCTAGAGGACCCTAGGAGCTTCGGTTTTCGGCTGATAAGGATGCTGGTCGAAGACCGGTTGGATGGAGAGGTTGAGTTGAAGAGAGAGGATGGTACGATTTTTGAGATCAGATTTGAAAAGGAGAGTGAGAACGATGGTTGAGGCAGAGATACTCGTCGTTGAAGATGAGATGGTAGTAGCTGAAGACATCAAAGAGTCTTTGAAAGACATAGGACACAGAGTGGTCGGGATAACGAGCAGGGGAGAAAAAGCGATAGAGTTGGCGAGAGAAAAAGTACCCGATTTGATATTGATGGATATAGTATTGAAAGGTGAGATTGACGGTGTAGAAGCCGCCGAAAAGATCGGGTCTGAATTCGACATCCCCATCATCTACTTGACCGCCTATTCCGATGATAAAAGATTGGAGAGAGCTAAAGTCACCGAACCTTACGGGTATATCCTCAAACCCTACCGGAAGAGAGAGCTCGCTAGCAATATAGAAATGGCGCTATATAAACAAAGGATGGAAAAAAAATTGAAAGAAAGTGAGAAGAAATATAGAGCTATCTTTGAAAACACCGGCACCGCTATGGCTATAATCGAAGAAAATAAGACCATCTCGATGGCGAACGACGAAGTCGAAAAACTGACAGGGTATCCTAAAGAAGAACTAGAAGGTGAGAAAAAATGGACTGAATTGGTGAGTGGATCGGACCTAGATCGTATGGAAAAATATCACCGAGAGAGGCGTGAAAATCTAGAAGAGATCCCTGAACGTTATAATTTTACCCTGATCAATAAGTTTGGTGACGCCCGAGAAGTGATAATGCAGGTGGGTATGATGCCTGACGATAAAAAGAGCATCGTTTCGCTCATCGACGTCACCGAGGAACGCAAGAGATTCGAAACGATGAGGGAGAGCCAAGAAGCTTTCCGAAGGCTTTTTGAAAGGAGTTTTGACGCAGTGGCAGTTGTGGGTCAAGAGGGTAAATGTAAAGAAGTGAACGATAATTTTTGTGAGCTCTTCGGCTATCCTGAAAATACACTTTCAAATAAAGAATGCAGTGATCTCCTCAAGGGAGATGATGCGGAAAAATTCGAAGAACATCTAGACCTGATGTTCAAAAGAGAACTAGAAGAAAAAAGTCTAGAAGTTACGGGAATGAGTCAAGACGGGGAGGATATATCGCTGAAGGGAAGACTCGCCTTGGTAACCGACTTTGAAGATAAGCCTTTGTATGTGATATGGAATATAGATAAAAGATGATTTATCTATGAGCTATCTTTAAAAAAAATATATCTTATTATGATGTTTCATTTAGAGAAAAAACTTATTATGGTTGAGTCAAATATAGGGGTAATCCCATTTGATGATGATAAAGAAGAGAGATCATGAATGACCTTGAAATATCAAAATAAAGTATTAAGATGGTGGTAATATGGATGTTTTATTTGTTGATGACGAAGAGGACCTGAGAGAGTTAGTAGAGATATATCTGGAAAAATCGAACTACAATTTTGATGTTACAACAGTTTCTTCAGCTGAAGACGCATTGAAGAGGTTAGAGGAGCAAGATTACGATGTGATTGTCTCGGATTATAAGATGGAACCTATGGACGGTCTGCAATTTTTGAAGGAACTTAGAGAAGAAGGTAACGAGACCCCATTCATACTCTTCACAGGAAAAGGGAGGGAAGAGATAGCTATGGAAGCTCTCAATTTGGGAGCCGACAGGTACGTGAGGAAAGAAGGAGATCCAGAAAGCCAATTCGTATTCCTCGCCCAAGCTATAGCTCAAGAATTCGAGCACTTTTCTACGAAAGGCGAAAAAAAGGAGAAGGAAAGAAAAGTTAAAGAATTGTATGAAGCCTCGATCAGGATGAGTGAATGCACTTCTGAAGATGAAGTTTACGAGCAAGTTTTGAATTCAGCCCAGGAGATCCTTAATTTCAAAGCCAGCAGCATAGCCATGGTCGACGACGGCGAATTCGTCATCAAGGCCACGATAGCTAAGAACCTCAAACCCGGTGATAGACTCTCCATGGAAGGGATAAGAGCAAACACCTATAAAAATAAAAAATCTTACCTCGTAGAGGATATAACCCAATGTGAAGAAGCGGAACCGACCGACCCCGATTTTAAATCGGCTATAAGCGTTCCGATAAAAGATGAAGGAGTCTTTCAAACATTAGCTTACCAGAAAGATTACTTCGATGAGTTCGATCTGGAGATGGCTGAAACTCTCACAGCCCATATGTCCCAGGTATTAGATAGGATAAGGAGTGAAAAGGAACTTCAAAGGAATGAGAAAAAGTACAGGACCATGTTCGAATCCGCCAACGACGGTATCTTCATAATAGAGAACTACAATTTCATAGACTGCAATGCTACAGTAACTGAGATGTTCAAGGAGAAAAAGGAAAACATAATTGGAAAGCCTCCATGGGAATTTGCACCAGAAAAACAACCTGACGGTGAAAGCTCAAAAGAGAAAGCTAAGAGAAAGATTGAAAGGGCTTTAGAGGGTAAACCTCAATTCTTTGAATGGATTCACGAAGATTCTGAGGGAAGGAGTATCGCCACGGAAGTGAGCCTGAACAGGTACGAGTTGAACGGCAAACCAAAGGTGATGGCGATAGTCCGAGACATAACAGAAAGCAAAGAAAGGAAGAAGGAACTTAAAAAGAGCAAAGAAAAGATCGAAAGCCTGCACAACGTCGCTACAGAGATGGCAAAGTGTTCTGATGAGGATGAAGTTTATGAACTGACGATCGAAGCTGCTAATGATGTTCTAGATTTCCATGATTGTACACTAGCAGTTATAGATGAAAACTCAAAAGAATTGATAGTAAAAAAGACCCTGAGAGGAGAGTACGAGGACGGTACTAGATTGCCTCTTGACACTGGTTATCTGGGCAAGTCCTACCAAGAAAGGACTTCCTTTCTCATCGAGGACCCCTTAAAAGATGAGATCGCAAAACCGGCTAGTGACGAGTACCGCTCCGCTATCAGTGTCCCTATTGGTGATATCGGAGTTTTCCAGGCCATGTCTGATAAAAAAGATTACTTTGATCAAGAGGACTTAGAATTGGCTGAGACCCTCCTATCCCATACAAATCAGGTCTTGGAGAGGATGAAGAGCGATAGAGAGTTGAAAGAAAGAGAACAGCGTTTCAGGAACATCTTTGACCATGCATTGGTCGGGATATACAGGACCACACCGGATGGAGAATTATTGGCCGCTAACCCCAGAGTCGCGGAGATGATGGGATACGACTCCATAGAAGAACTGCAAGATAAGGACCTATCCGAGATCGCAGATACATTGGATTATTCAAGGCAAGAATTCAAGGAGATCATGGAAGAGAAAGGAAAAGTAGAAGGTTTTGAAGGCACGCACTTACTCCCGGACGGTTCTATCCTTCACACCATCGAGAACGCGGTGGCGGTCAAAGATGAGGAGGGTAATATAAAGTATTACGACGGGACCATGCAGGATATAACTGAACTGAAGAGTATCCAACAAAAATTGGAAGAAAGCGAAAAGAAATACCGTGCTATATTCGAAAATACAGGTACCGCTACAGCCATAGTCAACGGCGAAGGCAAGATCACGCTCGCCAATAGGAAATTCGAAAGGTTGATCGGTCATTTTGGAGGGGGAGTCGAAGGAAAAGAGTTTTTCGAATTCGTTGTGGAAGAAGATAAGAAAAGATTGAAGCGTTTCCACAAGCTCCGTCGAGAAGACCCAGAGAGCGCTCCCAATGAATACGATTTCCAATGCGTCACGAAGCAGGGAAAAGTCAAAGATATACATCTCACTGTGAACTTGATACCAGATACGGATAGAAGTGTAGCTTCCCTCACGGATATCACCGAGAAGAAGGAGATAATGAAAAGCAGAGATCGCTATAGATCGAAGGTGGAAGAGATGAAAGGGATGTTGGATATGATGGAAGGATTCCTGAAAACATTGTCCCGAACTGATCTTGATCAAGAGCAGAAAGAACAAGTGGATCAACTGAGGAATATCGTCAAGAAAAATAAAGAGAAGAGCGATTGAAGGAAAAATCTTTTTATAAGACATTCTTTGAGAAAGTAGAGTATAAGTCACACCTATGCGGGGATAGCCAAGAGGTCAACGGCGAAGGATTGCTAATCCTTTGTCCCATCGGGACACGCGGGTTCAAATCCCGTTCCCCGCGCTCATATCATGTCTGAAAACAGATCGGGCAGGAAAGTGAACGGAGAGAAGGACAAAAATCTTTCCGATGACCTTCAGATCGAGACCGAGGAGTTCAGGATATGTAAAGAAAAAATAAGGTCGGTACTTGAAAGGGGCGACGAACTCGACGATATGACATTGGAAGGATTCAAACATCTCATCGATGGGAAGATAGAAGAATCCAAGCGCTGTTTCGATTCCCTGAGCGAGAAGAAAAACAGCCCCATGGTTTTCTATGGCCAAGGTATCATTAATCTATTGCTCGGGGATTTTCAGCAGGCCGTTCGTTTCTTTGAGAGGTCTATCTCGTTGAGACCAGATTTCGATGAAGCGTGGTATGAAAAGGGAGTAGCGCTTTATGAATTAGATAGGAGCCAAGAAGCACTGCAATGCTGGAAAAAAGCTAGAGAGAATGGATGATTTTCTGTACCTCTAGTACAGAAATCATCGTCGGAAGTTAAAACTCAGCAAGTTTCGAAGTTTTTTTCTCTTGTACAATGAAGGGCTGAAAAGCACTACAGCAGTAAATATCTCCAGCCTTCCTATCCACATGAGGAGTGCCATGAACAACCTTCCCGCTATCGGGACAGACCTGAAATCCGTAGCCACCAACCCAAAACCAGGACCGACGTTCCCCAAGCTTGTGGCGGAAGCTGCAAAGGCCGAGACCATATCCAAACCCAATCCGACCATCACAAAGGATCCTATCGCGAAGAGTACTAAATAGGCACAAAAGAACATCGCCACCGTATCCAACGTTTTCTCATCTACAACAGAATCTCCCATCCTCACCACAAGAACTCTTCTCGGATTTATGAATTCCACGAATTTCCTTTTTATCAATTTAAATATTATAACTATCCTCAAAACCTTTATACCTCCTCCTGTAGAACCAGCCGATCCTCCGACGAACATCAGCATCAGCAGGATCATCCTGAAAAGTTCAGGCCATGCATCGAAAGATGCGCTTGTATACCCTGTAGTAGTCATGATCGAGACGCTCTGAAACAAAGCATCCCGTAGAGGGATATCGGCGGGCGCACCTAAAAAAGTGATGATCATTGTTGCGCCAAATATTATAGCCAAATATGCTTTGAACTCCGTATTTTTGAAAACTTTCCAGAAGTTACCTTTAAATGCCTGGTAATGGAGGGAAAAGTTCACACCCGCTATTATCATGAAAGGGATTATTATCCATTGGATGGTGGAAGAAAAATAAGCTATGCTGTTTGTATAAGGTGAAAAACCCCCCGTAGGCATGGTGGTGAAAGCGTGATAGACCGCATCGTAGGGACTGAGTCTTGCCCCCAAAAGCAGTATAACAAGCAGCAAGGTGAAAATACAGTAAATGTACCAGAGGATCTTGGCAGTCTCTTTTATTTTTGGTTTGAGGCGGGTTATCGTGGGACCTGGTGATTCCGCTTCTAAGAGGCTCAACCCGCCTCTGCTCAGTTTCGTGAGTATCGCCACGGAAAGGACGATTATCCCCATCCCTCCAAGCCACTGTAATACGGCACGCCAAAGTAAGATGCTTTTAGCGTGGTCTTCGAGAGGGAAAGGAAATACCGTAGCTCCAGTGGTAGTTATACCTGACATAGCTTCAAAAAAGGCATTTATTGGAGAAGAAAAAGTGTAGGTCATCAAAAAAGGGAGAGACGAGATCAAAGCTAGAGCGATCCAGGTGAAACTGACGAGAACTATAGCCTCATTATGATAGAAATCCTCTGGTCTGCCGAACTTTTCGGCGGGATAACCTAGAGTTATAGTAAAAGAAGTCAAGAAAAGGAATACCAGGGCGTTCCAGGGTAAAAATCCAAAGATCATCGGAAGTTCCTGGTACCACAGGGCGGGTATGACCGGTATTAGGAAGGCGAATCCGAAAAGTTTCAGTATTGATCCCAGGTTACCGATTACCACTTTCCATCGCATGTTAAAATACATCCTCCACGGCGTTGATCTCCTCTTTCAAAACGAAAGAAAGTACCTCATCTCCGGGTTTGAACTCTTCTTCCCCCCTAGGTATTATCGTTTTATCGTCTCTGATTATCGCTCCGATTATACATTCGGGTGGAAGATCACTCTGGGCAAGAGTCTTTCCCGCCACAGAGGAATCCTCTTCAACGTCCATCTCCAATATGTAAAGATCTCCTCCGTGTATCGGTATGGCTTTCAAGGGATTGAGTTCCTTCGCTAGCCTGAGCATGGTGTTAGCTGTCTGAAGCTCGGGAGAAGCGGCCATATCGATGCCTACAGTCTCTATGAGCGATTTAACACCTAATTCTTGCACTATAGCTACGGTTTTTTCTACACCATACACTTTCGCTAGAAGAGAAACGAGAACATTGTACTCCTCTGAGTGTGATGTAGCGGCCAAGGCGTCCATCCTGAGGATACCTTCTTCTATCAGGATATTTTTATCTCTAGCATCTCCCATGAGAACCTCCACATCTTTCAGCCTTTCCGCCGCCCTCCTAGCTCTCTTCTCGGATTCGTCTATCACTTTAACTTCGACACCTCTATCATCCAATTTTTTTGCTATATCTATCCCGATAGAAGTGGCACCGACTACCATGACCCTTTTGACCGAAGATTTTGTAGTACCCAGGAGTCTCAACATCTTCTTCTCCGCCTTCCTACCCTCGGTCATAACGACCAGCGTATCGTCTTCTTCCACTACATCATCACCGTGGGGTACTATCACTTCATTTTCTCTTATGATGGCCCCAAGATTGACTTTTTTGGGAAACTTGATATCCTCCACTTTTTTGTTTTTGATCTTGGAGTTGGTCAGGACCTTGAATTCGATCACGTGTATCTTTCCACCCATAGAGATGTTCCTGTCTATAGCGAATGGGACGGTGATTATATCGGCTATCTTTCTAGCGATCAACAGCTCAGGCGAAACCGCGTAATCCACACCGATCTGTTTGAATCTCTGTGAAACCTGCTTAGAGATGTACTGCAGACCGTTGATCCGGGCCATTGTCTTACAGCCCGCGGATTTAGCCATCGAACATGCCACCAGGTTGACCTCGTTGTTGTCCGTGACGGCGAAAAAATATTCTGCACCTTTGATATCTAAAGAATTTAGAAGTTCCGGACGGGCACCGTTGCCCCTCACCACTTTCACATCGAGAGCTCTAGCTTTCTGACAAGCCTTTTCAGATCTGTCTACGATGATAACATCGTGTCCTTTCCTTCTGATGGACTCCGCCAACTCCCGACCGACTTCGCCCGCACCGATTATTATGACCTTCATATATACCACTAAAGCTTCTTTACAGAACTTTGTGGAGCAGGTTCTTGTGTTCCCTTACATCCACTCCATCTCCTTCCTCGACCTCCAACTTTTTCCTATCTTTGACTCTGATACTTATTTTTCCTTTTTCCATCATCTCGTCGGAATACACCGACACCAGTATATCTTTATTCTTTGAGCTCACGACGATCAGTTCTCCTTCTACTACGTTTAACTCCTCTAACGTATCTTTGTCGATCCTGACTCTACCTCCTGCTTCTATAGGGCTATTTTCTACTTCTAAACGCAATTGTTCTGTCATCTCTTTCCCCGAATCCCTTCTTCTCAATATATATTTTTTGAAGAACAGAGGTTCCGCGGGGCGGGAAAATAAGAGAAAGGACGGGCGAAAAATATTTTTAATGAGAAATACATGCTAAATTCGTTAGGGTGTGAAACTCATTGCTATCCGCCCATATGAAGAGCAAAGGGAAAATCGGAAGGAGCGAAAAGATGATGGGTGTGCAAAGTTCTTTAATAAAATCGGCCGATACAAAAGTTGTTTCTATTCAGGATGAGGGCACCGTAAAAAGGTAACTTTTTTTGGAATATATCTTTTGCCCTTACAAAAGATTTATAACCTCTGATAATATTCTGGATTAAGCAAAATCCATACCAAAAAAGGTGCTCTAATGTTTAGAAAAAATGAAGAACATAAGCAGGAAAAATTGAATTCCACTGTAAAGGGCTTACCTAACAGGATGAAAAAAGAGTTGGAGGACGGATGGGCAGGGACATTTTACGAACATGCCTTCTGTAAAATCGATGAAGAAAAATTTTCAGTTCTGTATGATCAAGAAGGATATAGTCGTCCTAACAAACCTGTTAATGAACTGGTGTCTTTGGAGATAATGAAACAATTCTTCGATTGGTCAGATGATCAACTTCTAAAAGAATACTTCTTCGATCTGAGGGTCAATTATGCTTTAGGCAGAGAAGAAGTAGGACAGAAAAAGCTTGCTGAGAAAACTCTGAACAATTTTAGAAAACGATTACTGGAATACGAAAAAGAAACCGGAAAAAGCTTATTGAAAGAGGTATTCAAAGACATCAGAGATGGTTTGATGGATGAATACGATATAGATGGAAATCTGCAACGGATGGATTCTACGATGATTGAAGCCAACATAAAGAATTTAACACGATTAGATCTGTTTGTTAGAGTTCTACACAATTTTTTGAATGACCTACATGACGATGAATTAGAGAAAATACCTGATAAGATAAGCAAGTTCAAAGACGAAGAAAATTTGAACTTGGCTTATCGATTAAAGAAAAAAGAAGCAAAAGAAAAGCTGGAAAAACTGGCTGAGTATACTGCCTGGATAAAAGACAGATTTGAAGACGATGAGGATTACAACGAACTTAAGAGTTTTGAACATGTACGTAGAGTATTAGATGAACAATGTTATCGCATACCTGAACTTGAAGACGAGGAAGACAATAAAGAAGATGAAAACGATAAAAAAAATATGTGGCAACCTGCTAAAAAACGAAACAAATCTGATGATAAAAAGGAAGAAAATCATGATGATGAAAAACAGAAAAAGAACGTAGAACTCAAAGATCCTGAAAATATATCTAGCGGTTCTTTACAGAATCCACATGATGATGAAGCAACCTATAGAAAAAAGAACGGTGAAAAACATCAAGGTTATAAAGCCAATTGGTGTGAAACCTGCTCAGATGAGAACAATTTCCAGATTATCACAGAAATCGATCTAGCTACTAATAATACTGAAGATGCTGATATGTTAGAAGATTCAGTTGAAGAACTTTCTGATCAAACAGATCTTAGCGACCTGCTAAACGATGCTGGTTATACTGGAGATGATGTAGAAGATGAATGTAGAGATAATGACGTGACTCAACATTTTTCTGGTATCAAAGGACCATCTGTAGAGAAAGACAGACTACCACTGGGTGAAGCTAAATTTGAGGGCCATAAAATGATTGAGTGTGCTGAAGGAAATCAACCTTACAGACAAGATTACTACTCCAATAATGACCGATATTGGGGTAGATTTGAAAAGGAAATCTGTGATAAGTGTGAACTAAAAGACCAATGTTTTGTCGTGGAAAGAAACGAATTTTATAGCTACGGATTTTATCATCGAAAAAGGTTAGTTGCTGAGCGTAGATATAAACAGAAAAAATCTGAAAAGAAACTACTGCAACTTAGAGCTGGAGCTGAGTCGATGATCAATGAAGCGTATCATAAAACCGGTAAAAGAACCAGATTTACTGGTAAAATCAAAGTAAAAAACGCAAATATAGCTAAAGGTATCGGAGTAAATATCAATAGAGCTACAGGGCATCAAAAAAAAACGTAAAATAACAACCTCTTTCTGAAAAACACACTCTTTGAAAATTAGAATAACAAAATAGTGAGGAAATCTCAGTATTCGTTTCTGATTTGTTTTGATATTTTAATACCTTTTTACAGGGCCCTCATTCAGGATAAAATTATTAAAAATATAAAAAAACTATTATCTGATTGGAAAACTTGGCTGATATTGATCATGGGGTGGGTATTTTTTGGAGCTACCGTTTACATAGGCCCTAAAGTATAGTCAATGACCCGACTTTTTTAACTTTTAAAGGGTTATTGACTTCTACTAGAATTTGCGAGCAAATTCTATCGACATGAGGAATTCTTATGAATTCCTCAGTGAGTTGTGGAGCTCGTAACTTAGTTAAAAAAGTTACGAGTTCCACTATAAAAAGAAGAGCGCTGAGAGCAAAAATATAATAACGACGTCTAGTGTTTGACTTACTATGAAAAAAGAATATCCTCTTGAAGAGTTGGCGAGCTTACCTGAATTCTACCATCCAGTAGTTTCACCCGACGGCGAAAAGGTGGCGTTTTACTATGACAAAAGTGGAAAGAACGAACTGTACGTATTGGACCTAGTATTGGGTGAAATGGAACAATTGAGCGACGGGGAAGTACCGAAAAACGCTCGCTGGTTCATAATGTGGGGCAGTGACAGTGAAAAGATCTATTTCCACAAGGACGAAGCGGGTAATGAGCAGAACGATATCTATTCGATAGATCTCGAGGGAAATGTTGAAAAAGTCGTTTCGGCGGACGGACAGTCTATAATTCAAGATGTCAGTGACGATGGTAGATATCTGCTTTTCACGAGCGATAAAGAAGAACAGATGAATCTCTACAGATACGATCTGCAAGAAGAGGCTACTGAAAAACTGACGGAATACGAGCAGCCGGTGATGAGCGCTCTTTTCGGCCCGAATAACGAGTATATCGCATACGAGGCGAACGAGTCCGAAAACCTAGAGAACCAAGATGTTTACATATGCAGGGCCGACGGCGGCGAGAAGAGGAAGTTGGAAATAAGTGAAGACGGATTTGAAACCTCAGTAGGAGATTGGTCCTCTAACGGTGATTCTTTACTCATAAGCGACAACACCACGGATATGGTAAGATGCGGTATCTATGATTTAGAGGAGGAAAGTGTTGAATGGTACGGCTCTAACGAATATGAAGAATACCCAGTGTCTTTCCTTCCCGATAAAGAGGACTTCATCTCTCTCCGGATAAAAGAAGCGGGTTGGATACCTATAAAATATGATTCCGACGGCGCCATGAAAGAATTGGAGTTGAATGAAGGCGTGTGCTCTTTCCCACAGGGAGGTAATGAAGGATTATTCATCTCCGACAATGAGATCATACTCTCTTACATGAAGCCCGATGAAAGGAAGGAACTCTACAGGTACGATGTCAAGGAAGACGAGTTCGAGGTGCTTCTAAATGCGGAATACGGTGATATAGATCCCGATAGTTTTGTGGATGTGGATTACGTCACTTATGAATCCGTTGATGATCTCCAGATCGGGGCACTTCTTTACGATTCGGGCGAGAGACCATCTCCCGCTGTCGTGATGGTTCATGGAGGTCCGCATTTCCAATCGACGAGAGGATTCAATATCTACGCACAGTTCCTCGTGAGTAGAGGATACACTGTTTTACAGCCGAACTATAGAGGCTCTATAGGAAGAGGAAGAGTGTTCAAGCGGATGATACATATGGACTGGGGCGGTAAAGAGCAAGATGATGTAGCAGAAGGCGCGCGTTGGCTGAGAGAGCAGGATTGGATCAACGAAGACAGGATAGCGGTCTTCGGAGGTTCTTACGGCGGTTATTCCGCATACATGCAGATGGTGAAGTATCCCAAGTTGTGGACCACTGGTATAGCCTGGATAGGTATCACGGATCTTCACAAACTTTACGAGGAGGACATGCCGCACTTCCAGTCGATGCTGGAAGAGAACATGGGCGATCCAGAAGAGAATTATGAATTATGGAGAGACAGGAGCGCGATAGAACACGTGGAGAACATGGAAAGGCCTATACTTATGATCCACGGAGTGAACGATCCTAGGTGCCCGATAGAACAGGCGAGGATATTCGCTGACGCATTGGAAGACATGGGATGGAAAGAAGGTGAAGACTTCGAACTGGAAGAACTAGGTGAAGAAGGTCACGGTAGCACGGATATCAATCAGAAGATCAGGGCTTTCAAGATACTGGAGGATTACCTGGAAAGGAGACTGTGATATTTGAGGTGATAAGATGCCGGAGCTATTCAGCCCGCTGGTATTGGATTCGACTCGTCTGCGGAACAGAGTGGTCCTTCCTCCGATGGCCACCGAAAGATCTACCGAAGATGGATTTCCGACCGAAGGATTGTATGAGCACTATAAAGAACTCTCAGAAGGTCCCGGTCTGGTCATCGTAGAGCATTCTTACGTAGATCCTAGAGGGAAGTTGAGCGAGAACCAACTGGGCATATATTCGGACGAACATACTGAGCCGCTAGTGGAATTAGCAGAAATAATAAAGGAGAGAGGTGCGGTTTCAGCGATACAGATCAATCATGCCGGAGGGAAGTGCGACGAAGGCATAACGGGAGAGAAACCTTTAGCGCCTTCGGACGCCTATTTTGAGGATGTTGAAGTGCTGTCATTGGAAGATATGGAGAAGATAAAGCGAAGCTTTGTAGAAGCTGCAGAACGGGCGGAAAAAGCCGGTTTCGACGCCGTTGAAGTACACGGTGCCCACGGCTTCTTATTGGGTCAGTTCCTCTCCCCGATCACCAATCAGCGAGAAGATGAGTATGGCGGTGACAAGCTGGAAAACAGGATGAAGTTTCCACTAGAGATCGTCGAAGACGTTAAAGAGGTCCTCGACAACACCGCAGTACTTTACCGTCTCGGCGCCACGGACCGGGAAGAAAAAGGATTGACCGTGGAAGAAGCGAAGATATTCGCAAAGGAACTGCAGGAGTGGGGTGTTTCGGTAATCGATGTTTCTGGAAACCTCTGCGGATCTAGACCTTCTGAACTCGAAGATAAACAGGGTTATTTCGTATCCACCGCTTCAAATGTAAAACGGGTAGTAGATGTACCAGTGATCGGCGTTGGAGGTATCAAAGATCCGGGTTACGCTGACAAGATAGTCAGAGATAGAAGAGTAGATCTAGTGGCCGTGGGCAGAGCGCAGTGGAAGAATCCTCGATGGGCCATCGAGGCAAAGAAGTCACTTCGATGAGCGGGCGATGAAAAGCTGCAAACTATTTATATCCTCTTCAATATAACGAAAATCGGAGGTTTATTTTTGAAAGAAAAAATATTCGAACCCTTAACGAAGAAGGAGGGCGCAGGAGCAGAAGTGAGAAGGATTTTTCCATCTACTTCTCTCGATCATCTGGACCCTTTCGTGCTCCTAGACGAATTTTTCGTCGATGCCGACAAAGGTTTTCCCATGCACCGCCACGCTGGCTTCGAAGCCGTCACCTACATCTTGGAAGGAAGCTTCAGACACAAAGACGATATAGGAAACGACTCAGTGGTCGGAGAAGGCGGTGTACAAAAATTCACCGCAGGCAAAGGTATAAAGCATTCAGAGATGCCCGTAGGTGAAAAAGGCGCCCACGGGTTTCAACTATGGGTAAACTTACCCAAAGAGAAAAAGGAGATCGAGCCGAACTATCAAAAAGTCGAAGCGAAGAAGATCCCTGAGACTAAAGATGGAACTACCATCATAAGAACGATTATCGGGGAAGGCTCTCCAGTAAAAATCGAGACCCCGGTAGTTTATCAAGATGTTATACTCGAAAAAGGATGCTTCAGATCCATAGATCTCCTACAAAACTTCCAGGGTCTCCTGTAAGTTTATGAAGGGAAGATAACCGTAGAGGAAAAAGAAGGACCAAAACAGGCTTTAACAGAGGGCCAGGCGTATCTACCACGAGATAAAGATAGATTCTCCATAGGATGTACCGAGGACTCCAGATTCATAGTGATCTCTGGAGAACCGTTAGGAGAAGAGATAAGGCAGGAAGGGCCCATAGTGAGGTGAACTCTTCCAGATCAGTACTCTTCTGACATGAGTTCCCCGTCTATATGTATGTCCCTCTGTGGATATGGTATCTCGATGTCCGCTTCGTTGTAAGCCTTGAATATGCCTTTGGTCAATTCGAATTTGACCTGCCAGTACTTCTCTCTATCCGTCCAGGGTTTCAACTTCAGATTCACGGAGGAATCTCCCAAGTCCGTAACGGATACCTGCGGTTCTGGCTCATCCAACACATCTTCATGAGAGGTCAAAAAGTTCAACGCCACCTTCATAGCTTTATCTACATCCCCATCATAGCTGATACCTACGGATATGTCTACTCTCCTTTTCTCCATCCTAGAGTAGTTGATTATCGGTTCATCCCAGATCAGCTTGTTTGGTATCGTTATCTGAGTGTTATCCGGTTTGAGGAGTTCAGTGGCCATCAAACCCACCTGGGTCACTATGCCTTCCTGACCCCGAACCTCGACCCTCTCGTCTTTATCGATTGGTCTCAAGGCTGCTATCCAAACACCTGAAAAGAGGTTGTTCATGGTGTCCTGGAGACCGAATCCCAGGATCAGACCCACGACGGCGGAAAATCCAAGGACAGCAGAACTCACATTTAACCCAACCGTAGAGGCGGCCACCAATATTATGATTATGTAGAGTAAGATGCTCAAAAATCGGCCTAAAAAATCGATGACCAACATAGGAAGTTTGGTCTTCTTAAGGCTCTTCTTGAAAAGGTAAACGAAAAGTTTGACTAGAAAGAAACCGACCGCTAGAACTATAATAGCTATTAGCAAATCAAAAATTCGTATATCGAGATATGGAATAGTTGCACCCAAGTCCATCTTATCGTATCCCTATATCTCAAGTCGCCATATATATCTTTCTATCCCTTATTATAGTCAATGACCCGACTTTTTAACTTTTATTTTAAAGGGTTATTGACTTCTACTAGAATTTGCGAGCAAATTCTATCGACATGAGGAATTCTTATGAATTCCTCAGTGAGTTGTGGAGCTCGTAACTTAGTTAAATAAGTTACGAGTTCCACTATAAAGCCCTCATAGTCCGAAAACCAAAAGTTTAAAGTCTTCCGTTTCTCTTCCTCTTTCCCGTGTAAAATGACGAAATTTATAATCATCACGGGCGGCGTAATGTCGGGCTTGGGCAAAGGTGTCGTGACTTCTTCCCTGGGAAAGCTGTTGATAGCTAAAGGTTTCTCTGTTACGGCTATAAAGATCGATCCGTATCTGAATTGTGACGCCGGGACCATGAACCCTTTTGAGCACGGCGAAGTTTTCGTATTGAAAGACGGAACCGAAGTGGACTTGGATCTGGGGAATTACGAACGGTTTTTGGATACCGACTTGACAGGGAAAGATAACATAACCACGGGGAAAGTCTATAGGACCGTGATAGAAAAAGAGAGATCAGGAGATTATCTCGGTAAAACGGTACAGATAATACCCCACATAACGGACGAGATAAATAGGAGGATATGGGAAGTTGCAGACGAGACAGGAGCCGATATAGTACTCATCGAGATGGGGGGAACAGTAGGAGACATAGAGAGCATGCCTTTTCTCGAAGCCGCTAGACAGCTCCATATGGAGGTTGGAGAAAAGAACAACGACTTGATATTCCTACACACAACATTGGTCCCAGTATTGGATGTGGTGGGTGAGCAGAAGACCAAGCCGACTCAGCACTCAGTTAAAGCTTTGAGAGAGATAGGGATCGAACCGGACATAATCGTCGGGCGTTCTAAGAATAAACTAGAACATTCAACGAAGAAGAAGATATCACTGTTCTGTGACGTCCCGGAAGAAGCTGTGGTCTCATCACCCAACGCCGAAAACATATACAGGGTCCCCCTGATACTTCAAAACGAAGGGCTGACCGAATGTGTGATGGACAGGTTGAACCTCTCAGAAGTCCTGAAAAAAAACAGCTCTATAAATGAGACCCATGGGATGAATAAATGGAAAGATTTCCTCAATAGATTCGAAAATCCCACCTCTGAGATAGATATAGCGTTGGTGGGGAAATATACTGACCTTGAAGATGCCTACGTGAGTCACGAGCAGGCTTTAAACCACTGCAGAGCCAAGACTCAGACACTGATTAACATAAAATATGTGGAATCGGAAGAACTTGAGGGTGAAAAAGGACCCGAAGAACTGCTTGGAGATGTCGACGGACTTTTGATCCCCGGCGGTTTCGGTGATCGAGGGATAGAGGGGAAGATAGACGCTTTAAATCACGCGAGAGTCAACGACATGCCTACGTTGGCGATTTGTTTGGGGTTCCAACTTTCGGTTGTGGAATTCGCAAGGAACGTTCTAGGTTATGAAGAAGCTCACAGCTACGAGTTCGATGAAAAAACTCCAGATCCCGTTATAGACCTCTTACCCATGCAGAGAGGTATCGATAAGATGGGTGGTACCATGAGATTGGGGGCTGAAGATATCATCGTGAAAGAAGGGACCACGGCTCACGATATATACCAGAAAGAAGAGATCTCGGAGAGACACCGGCATCGGTACGAGGTGAATCTTGAATACAAGGACGAGTTGGAATCTAACGGATTGGTCTTCAGTGCTCATTCACCCAACGAAAAAAGGATGGAGATCTTGGAGTTGGAGGATCATCCGTACTTTGTCGGTACCCAGTTCCATCCAGAATTCCAATCAAGGCCGATGAAACCAGCACCCGTTTTCTTGGCCTTCGTGAAAGCTATATTGGATCAACAGAACGGTGAGAAAATATGAAAGTCCACGTCGTAGACAACGGCGGCCAATGGACTCACAGAGAATGGAGGGTATTAAAGCAATTAGACGTGGATTCGAAGATCGTATCTAACGATACACCAGTTAAAGAGTTAACAGTGGATGGGCTGGTCCTTTCGGGAGGAGCACCACGCATCTCGGACGAAAATATGAAGCTGGGAAAAACTAAAGAGTACTTGCAAGAGTTGAACGTTCCGATATTGGGGATCTGTGTAGGGGCGCAGTTCATCGCCAAACATTTTGGGGGTGTCACTGGTAGCGCAGAAAACCCTGAATACGGAAAAACGACCTTGAAGGTCGTGGAAGAAAACGATCTTTTTTTAGATACTGCTGATGAATTCGTGGTCTGGGAGTCCCACAACGACGAGATCAAAAAACTGGGTCCAGATATGGTAAAACTCGCTTATTCCAAAACCTGCCCTATACAGGCTTTCAAGCATAAGTCTGAAAATATATATGGATTACAGTTTCACCCAGAAGTCGATCATACAGAGTATGGAAAAAAGATCTTCGAGAATTTTATCGACGTTTGTAGAGAATATGAACGATAGGTTTAAATTTCATTAGGATACGTGTTCATCTGCATAAAAAGAAGAATAAAAACAGTTGATCGATATGTGCGGCATCATCGGCGTATTGGGGGCGGCTAAAGCCTCATCGGAACTCTATAACGGACTCTTCGCTATCCAGCATCGAGGTCAGAACGGAGCGGGCATGTACGTTTCTAACGGCGGGCACGCTGACCTAAAAAAAGATAAAGGCCTTGTTGGAGATATCTTTGACGAGTCCACCTTAGATGAACTGAAGGGAGGCAGTGGTATAGGCCATGTAAGGTATCCCACCATCGGTTCAGATGTGGAGCGTGATGCACAGCCGTTCAAAGTCGAGGAACCTATCGAGATGGGGATGGCACACAACGGGAATATAGTCAATTATAAAGAACTGGTGGACAGGTACGACCTAGACCTAGAATCAACATGCGACCTCGAACTGATCCTACACGTGTTCACGGAAGAACTCAAAAAGGAGGACAAGATCGACGAAGAAGCCCTTTTTTCTACCACTGAGAGGGTCATGGAGAATCTAAACGGGAGTTACTCGGTCGTAGCTCTTATACCCGATTTCGGCCTCTTCCTTTTTCGAGACCCGAGGGGTATAAGACCCTTCGTTTTCGGAAAGAAGGTGAACTTGGAAGGGACCAGTTTCGCAGTAGCTTCGGAGAATACGGTCTTGGACATCTTAGGTTACAAGGTCCTGAGAGACGTGCTTCCAGGAGAAGCTATACTGATCAAAGAAGACAAATCATATCAGGCTAGACAGATAAAAAATATGGTGCCAAAACACTGTATGTTCGAGTGGGTTTATTTCGCTAGACCGGATTCTACCATAGAGAGGATCAGCGTTTATGAGGCCCGGTTCAGGTTGGGGCGTGAACTGGCAAAGGAATGGAAGAAAAACGATCACAAACTCGATGTGGTGATTCCAGTTCCAGATACCGCCCGGACCCACGCACTTGCCCTGGCAGAGGAGTTGGATATCCCTTATAGAGAGGGGTTATTGAGGAACAGATACGTTGGCCGGACCTTCATAATGCCCGACCAGACTTCGAGAGAGACTGCTGTAAAAACAAAATTGAATCCGATAATCGAAGAGGTGAAGGGAAAAAAGATCGGCCTGGTAGATGACAGCATCGTGAGGGGCACCACTTCAAAGAAATTGGTAAATTTGATGAGGGACTGCAATGCGGAGGAAGTGCACTTCCTTGTGGGATGTCCGCCGATAATCTCACCCTGCTATTACGGAATAGATATACCTACCAAAGAAGAATTGAAAGCTGCCAATATGACTGTAGAGCAGATCAGAAAGGAAATAGGAGCCGATTCTTTGACTTATCAATCGTTAGAGGGACTAGTCAGGGGCATCGCAAAAGACAAAGATCATCTGTGCCTCGCCTGTTTGGACAATAATTATCCCACCAAAGTCCGGGAAGACATAAGGGACTATTTCAAAAAGATGAGAAGAGAAGAAAGAGAAAAAGTGGAAGAAAAAAAGGATGGATAAAGAGTGGTTATCCTTCACTTTTTCAGTGTCTGCTCCCTTTTTGGTCCTATCGATATATGTTTTACCGGGACCCCTGTGTTCTCTTCTATAAATCCTATGTATTCTTTGATTTTTTCTGGCAGAGCTTTATAACCTTTCTTCGCGATAGATGTCCAGTCCTGTTCTTCCCACCCTTTAAAGGTCTCGTAAACTGGTTCATGATGTTCTAAACTCTCGATATCGGCGGGAAAATCTTTCACTTCATCTCCCTCAAACCTGTATTCTTTACAGATCTTCACTTCATCCAGTCCAGACAGCACATCTACGCAGGTCAATGCTAAGCTGGTGAATGAATTCACCCTGCAAGAATACCTCAGCATCACGAGGTCTAGCCATCCGACCCGTCTCGGTCGACCGGTGGTGGTGCCGTACTCCTGGCCTTTCTCCCTGATATAATCTCCAATTTCCCCTGTGAGTTCTGCGGGGAAGGGCCCGGTTCCAACCCTAGATGTGTAGGCCTTCACGATGCCTATCACGGAGGAAAGGCTGAGCGGACCTATCCCGCTGCCGGTCGCGGCGTTACCAGCAGTGGTGTTGGAAGAAGTGGTATAGGGATAAACACCGTGATCGATATCAAGATGAGTTCCCTGAGCACCCTCAAAAAGTATATCTTTGCCGTTCTTTAAGGCCTTATCTAAAACCACAGATACATCCTGCACATATCTTTCCAATTTTTCTCCGTACTCCCTATATTCCTCATAAAGTTCGTCAACATCCCATTCTTTGTCTTCACCGAAAGCTTCAAAAGTTTTGTTTTTCAGAGGAACGACGTTCTCCAATTTCTGTTTCAAGGCTTCAGGATTGTAAAGGTCTGTAACTCTGACGCCGTATCGAGCCACTTTATCCGAATAGCAGGGGCCTATCCCTTTCTTTGTTGTACCAGCTTTGAGATCGCCTTTTAGTTTTTCCTGGAGTGCATCCTCAGCCCTGTGATAAGGCATTATCAGATTGGCTCTATCCGAAAGGATCAGTTGAGACGTGTCTATACCTTTTTTCTCCAGACCTTCTAATTCTTCTATCAACACTTTTGGGTCGACAACGACGCCGTTACCTATAACCGCTTTTTTATCTTCACGGAGGAGGCCAGAAGGTACTAGGTGGAGCTGAAATTTTTCATCATCAATTTCTATAGTATGACCAGCATTATTTCCTCCTTGAAACCGGACGATATAATCTGACCTTTCAGCATAATAATCTGTTATCTTACCCTTACCTTCGTCGCCCCATTGGGCTCCTACTATCACGACGGAAGTCATATTTTTTCACATCTGAAAGAAGGTTTTGATATAAATAATTATTTACGATCGACATACCCCCTCGTTTTTCCATAACATTTATTATACCAATCTATCTTTCGCTTATTGATTCAGTATGAAAAGATGGATTACGATCCTGCTGATAGTCATAATCGTCACTGCGGTATCAGCTGGTGGTATATTAGGCACGAGAGAGTTTTATTTCAAAGATGAAGGTCAAGAAGGTAAGGTCGCTGAAGAAGGTAACACGGTAAAGATACATTACACCGGACGGCTAAAAGACGAGCGGATATATGATGGGTGGCGTATATTCGATACATCCTACTATAACATCCCAGACACTGAAAATCCAAAGTACACTTTGACCTACGATGCCGAGCAAGAACGGGGCGAAGCCTTTGAATTCACCCTTGGGGAAGGAGTGATCGAAGGCTGGAACGAAAATGTAAAAGGCATGGAAGAAGGGGAATCCAAGATCTTCGAAGTGCCTCCAGAGAAAGGCTACGGCGAAAAAAATGAAGACCTTGTATACGAGTTGGATCCCACTGAGACCGTGCCAGTCTATGAAAAGATGGATAGAGAGAAATTTAAGAACATACATGGGGAACCGAGAACCAATATGGTCGTGGAAGATAATTTTTGGGGATGGGAAAAAAGCGTGATCTCAATGGAAAAAGATTTCGTGAAGTTACGAAACGACCCAGAGGTAGGAAAGACATATGGAGTTTACAGCGAGGAAGGATGGGAAATCCACGTTGAATCTATCGATTCTAATGCGGATGGTGGCAGTGGCATAATCCAAGTCGAGCATGATATCTCACGTGGTTTAAAAGTAGATGCTGAGGTCCTCTCAAGCTATAAAGAAAAGTTCGCACAGATCCCCGATCTCCAGAGACAAGCGGGTCAATCAGGCGAGGGGGTCGGTATAGCTATGTTCAACGAAGGTAAGATCGTGTTGGACTTCAATGAAGAAGTAAAAGGCAAAACACTAGTATTCAAGGTAGAAGTGATAAGTATCGAAAAGTCAGATGATACTGAAGAATAATATACTGCTAAAGCTTCAGCCCAAAACACAAAATCCTTATCTCAGCGAAGTCTTTTGACCACGATTTCCTTCAGGCGAAGGTGGCGCAGGAATGGAATATTCCTCATTTCCCCTCAATTTATCGTTGGCACTCAAAATGCGAGGGTAGCCAAGCATGGCCAACGGCGCAAGGTTCAGGGCCTTGTCCCGCAGGGGTCCAAGGGTTCGAATCCCTTCCCTCGCATACTTTACTTTTCTGGAGTGGAACGGAAGAAAATAAAGTAAAGGAGGAGCGAGCACCAGCGAGTTCCTACGCATTTTTTTCACAAAAAAATGCATTAAAAACACTGTGGGGCTATCTGCGATAGCCCTTAAAAAGTTATACAACTGTGAGATTTCGTCAGTAGGAATATGTTGATCAGGAGGCCCTTGAGGAGATAGATGACTCGGTACCGGTAAAGATTTACAACAAGTCTTTTCATCAGGGCTATCAGCAGGGATACAAAGAGAGGCGTGATCAGCAAAAAGAAGTTTCGGTTTCAGGACAATCTCCTGGCGAGGATATATCACAGAATACGATTCATCCGTAAGATCGGGCTGATCAACCACCTGAAGTTCAAATTGGGGTTGACAACGCTAGCGGAAGAAATTGCTAAGAGGAACGAGTGATGGATAAAAACCGATGACCAAGAGGGGATAAAGGGAAACTGTCAAATTTATAGTGATGAATAAATTTGTCTGAATATAGATTTAGGTAATACTTTAAATAGCCAGATATAATTATGCTTTTATGCCCGCAGAACTGAGGGCAAGATAAAATCCGTACAACTAAGGTTAGATGATTTTATCAAAGGGATAATAACTGCTACAGAAAAAATAAGTGAATGTCTCAGTAATACAGTCAACAAAGAGCTAGAGTATAAATTATCTGCTGGGAAAGTCGTGTGACTCGATGATGAACATTGCCTAAACTGTGGATCAAAGAAACTTTCTCACAACGGATCTAATCCAAAGACACTAGAGAATGGAGTACAAATATGGCTTCAAAGATACGAGTGCAAAGACTGTGAAAGTGGTTTTACAACACCTGTTGGAGGTTATCTCAGGTTTTCTAATATTTAGCGAGATTTACTTTTTTTCTACTTGAACAGTTCGTAAATACCACGGATTGTTTGATAGATGAGGAGAAATATAAAAAGAAGATCTTTTTCGACCTATTCCGAAGATGTTTCTATCTCTCTTCTCAAGTTTCACTAAATTCTTGACAGTCTCTTCGGAACAGGGTCTCGGCTATGTCACTCCGTTTCCTCTTCCGTGGAATCCAGATATTCCTCGGGCTCTATCTCTTCTTCACCTTCATCCCAGCCCATATCTTCCTCAATAGTCGGTTCCTCTTCAACTGCTTCTTCGCCTAGGGGTCTTTGCTCGATCTCTTCGCCTTCCTTGAACGAAGTGTCTGACTCAAATCCTTCTTCCGGTCCTCCTTCAACTCTTCCTTCGGCCGGGGGAGGCGGCGAAGCTGAATATCTCTCTTCCTCATCTTCTTTGCCGCCTCTGACAGCTAATACGATCGCTATGAGTATCACTAGACCGAGCAGGAGTAGGATCCACCAATAGTCCGAAATTAAATTATAACCCGGAGAAGATGTCCCGTTGTCACCGTCCGTTGAACCCTCTGTGGCAGTTATAGTCACCGAATCGGAAGCATCATCGGAGGTGACTTCGAGTGTGTAATCTCCCGTTCCTCCTATTTCCCAGGTGAACTCACCGTCTTTTGTCTCGTCTGCTTCCAGCGTGATCTGCTCTTCTGAAGAGTGAACTTCGCTGCCATCTTCATCTTCTATGCTCAACACTATATCCTGCGTTCCTTCTGTACCGGTAATTTCCACACTATATCCTATCGTTATCTCCTGGCCCTCCTCGAAGCTGGCACCGTCCTCTGGAGACGTGATCTCAACTTCGAAGTTGGACTTCTCGGCGAAGTGCGCCGTTATAGACTTGTTCCCGTCCATGTTTATGGTGGTGATCTCTTCGTTACTTTCTTCTCCTGCGGGCACGTCTCCCGTCCACTTAACGAACTTCCAACCCTGATCCGGCGTCGCACTAACTAACACCATCTCACCGGCGTAGTAGGTGTGAGTACCTCCTGAAGGATCGGTACTTCCCTGTCCATCTATATTTATCTCAAGCTGGTACTCGATTTCTTGGTTCACATCTTCAAAGTAAGCGGTCAGGGATTTATCTTCATCCATCGTTATGGTTATCGTCTTAGTTTCCTGCTCTCCTGCCGGGTAATCTCCTATCCAATGGCTGAAGTCCCAGCCGGAATCAGGCACCGCTTCTAGTTCTACCTCTGTACCCTCGTCATAGTTGGCTCGATCCGGATCCTTCTGTACTTCTCCTTCTCCCACCACTTCGATAGTGAGCGTGTACCCGCTGTCCTGTTCCTCTTGGAAGTGCGCCGTTACGCTCTTATCGCCGTCCATCGTTACCGTTATGTTTCTCTCCGTCCCTGTATAGTCTCCCGTCCAATTGACGAACTTCCAGCCCTGGTCCGGCGTCGCCGTCAGATTCACCTCTGTACCTTCTTCATATTCGGGTTGATCTGGGTCCTTCTCTACAGATCCTTGTCCCTCCTCATCCACGGTCAGATTGTAGATCACTGCTCCTTTCTCTTGGAAGTGCGCCGTTACGCTCTTATCGCCGTCCATCGTTACCGTTATGTTTCTCTCCGTCCCTGTATAGTCTCCCGTCCAATTGACGAACTTCCAGCCCTGGTCCGGCGTCGCCGTCAGATTCACCTCTGTACTTTCTTCATATTCGGGTCGATCTGGTTCCTTCTCTACAGACCCTTGACCGTCGACGTTTACATTTAAAGTGTAATAGGTCACTCCTTCGAGAACCTGTATCGACACTGTATCCGATTCATTTTGACTCTCGACCGAAAGGTCACGCTGGCCGTAGGGCTCCGCGGCTGTCCAGTTGAAGGTCCCGTGGAAAGTCTCATCGGGTGAAAGATCGACTCCCTCTTCCGTATCTATCAGGGCGTCGTCGACATAAAATTCGATGTCCTGTGTGTCCGTTTCGTTACCGGTGTTCTCCACTGTGTAATCGACCGTGACGTTTTTCCCTTCAAGGTATTCAGCGCCCTCGGCTGGAGAATCGATGGTGACGTTGAAGTAAGGAGGCGGCGTAGACTCTACAGTGATGTTTTCGGTGACCGTGGCGTTGACTCCGTCTACGGTGGTCGCGGTCAAGCTCACGTTGTATGTGCCGGGAGTGTCGTATGAATGATTGATCATCTCCCCTTCACCGCCGATCCCGTCCCCGAAGTCCCAATTGTAATTCACTATCTCGCAGTCTCCGGGCCAGGAACTTTTCTGATCTCCGTCCCACGTCATATTTTTGAAGGTGATATTTTCTCCCGCTTCGACTCCATGCCAGCGGGAGGCTCCTATCACCGGATCGGGAAGACCGTGGACACCCAACTCTGGACCCGGCGTCGGTATGACTTCGATATCCTCCGAGGAGACGTTCTCATATTTGATCCTAGACAGGGGATCACCCGTCGCGTTGTAGGCCGTTATGGGTAAGCTGTGGGAGTGATTGTTCGCTCTTACGTCGTACTTTATCTCCCAAGTTTCATCGATGTCCAAGCCTATTCTATCCCACTCTAGAACGGTATTCCCCCCGTCTTTACTGACGGTGAAATTCTCCTGCGGCTCGGCACTCCCCTCTATATATTCGACAGAAGGCGGCAGTACTTCCCTGACCATCGGTTCCCCGGGTGGAGAGACCACCGCGGTCTTATTCTGACCTGTGGCATTCTCATATATGCTCTCAAATATAGTCTCGAAGGTCTGGTTGAGTTCGGACGCCTGACATGGATGATATTCTCCTCCGGTGTCGTCGGCCATATCCTGTAAGATCTGATCGTCGGCATCGCCGAAGCCGATGGTGTAGATAGGTATCCCCATATTCGCGTGCTGGTCGACCAAGCTCCAATCGATCAACCCTTGGCCGTCGGTCAAAAATAGATGGAACCAGGACCGAGACGTATACCCATGATCTTGAAATTCATCCAAAGCCAGCTGCAGCGGGGGTGAGAAGTCGGTCCCGCCTTCTGCACCTATCGTTTCCAAGTCCTGTTTTATCGTCGAATAGTCATCCGAGAGGCTATGATTATTTATCAGGGTGGCGGTGTCGTCGTAATCTATAGAGGCCCCCCGTGAGCTGGTCGCGTTCTGTGCTACGAGGTCCACGAAGTGCTGGGCCCCGGAGATCCTGTTATCGTCCGGGTCATTCAAGTCCATGCTCCCGGAAGAATCTATGGAGGATATCCAATCGAAGGGATGTATAACCTCGCTGAGATTACCATGCCCGGTCATGTTGAGATAGACCGTCGTCTTATTGGTATCGAACGGAGCGGCTGAAGGATCCTCGACCTCGGAATGCCATATATCTGAGGTCTGTACTTCCTTCACCGCTTCTACCCGACCCTGCAGGTCGGCATCTTCATCCGAAAGGCGAGTCGTTTCCGAGTTCTTTTCTTCATCTCCTTCACCGATCTTACGGGTCGGAGTCGAATCGATGTCGGAAGCACTGGAAAGGACCGGTAGAAACAGAGAAAATATCAGGACGAAGGTGACAACGACTATCATCGTCGGACACAAAAACTTCTCGAGGGGGGTTTTCTTCTCACCCATAGTATCTACCTTGATGCTATAATTAATCGACTATAGAGTATTTAATGGTTAGGGTCTTAAGGGCCGTGTAGAAAACCTTCAAGAAGGGGAGAAATAAGGAACTAAATTGAATGTATTTCGGGAAGAACCGAGGTTTTAAAGGGGTATTTAGTTACTACCTTTCTCAAATAAACGGTGAAATAGAGGTTTTCTACAGATCCGTCTTAAGAGACTGTCAAATTTATAGTGATGAATAATTTTGTCTGAATATAGATT
>JBKHKA010000020.1:0-31594 GCA_046537845.1 Candidatus Aenigmatarchaeota archaeon | reverse complement strand
TCTCCATTCACGTCTCCCGTTGCATACGAGTTCTCAATCGTGCCATCATTACTTCTTCCTACGAGCCCGCCTACAAGACTGCCTCCGCTCATATTGCCAGTAGCATACGAGTTCTCAATCGTGCCATCATTACTTCCTACGAGCCCGCCTACATAATAGTCTCCGCTCATGTTGCCGGTTGCGTACGAGTTGCTCACCGTGCCAGCGTTGTTTCCGACGAGTCCGCCTACATAATATTCTCCGCTCACGTTTGCGTCGACAACGCCTAAGTCAATAATTTTTGCCCCATCATCTGCAACTCCAAACAGCCCAAGATAATATTCACCAGAATCTTCATCGGGTCTGTCGATGTAAAGGTCTCTTATCTCATAACCTTGACCGTCAAAAGTCCCTATGAATTCATTTCCATCCTCTCCGATAGGCTTCCACCCTTTCTCTTCATCACCTACATACTCGCCATAATAGGGAGTTGTTTCATTTAGGTCGTTCATCAGGGTATAATTCTCATCTAGACTATATCTGATCTCATATAGATCCTTCCAATCATAGATCTCAAGAGGATGGAAATTAGCTTTTATCGACTTGTCTTCGTCCATCACTATAGTTATCTCCTCGTTCTCTTTCTCACTTTCTGGCACATCCCCTGTCCAATTAGCGAAACTCCAACCCTCGTCAGGTAACGCCTTGACCGTGACCTCTGTTCCTTCTCCATATCCATGAGTGCCCGGTTCCGGATCAGTGGTTCCTCCTTCTCCCGCCTGTATTTCCAAATTGTAGCCTGCATACCCTTCCCAGCTAAAGAAGGGATATGTCTCGTTATTGACGATGTTCCAGATGGATCCATCGTCGATCTCCCCGTATCCGACTTCGGTGATATTCCATTCTTTATACAAAGGATCGTAGTTCTCGAAATCATCATCGGTATAAAGCCGGATATTCTGTAGGTCATCCTTGGGAGCACTTGTCACTCTGCCTTCCGTATTATTTTCGTTATAGCCAACAGCTGGACTGGCCCTAGACATCGAATCCGCAACGTAATAATTGTATCCTACGACACCCCCTGTTTCATTGACTCCGTTCACCTCACAAAGTGAATATGATTTATTAAGCGCCGAGTTTAAAGAGATATGACCAGCTATCCCTCCAACTTTTGACTCCCCTGATATTTTGCCCACGCTATAGGTATTAACAATATAAGCTCCGTTCCCTAAATTTTCAAAAGTATATCCTATTATACCTCCAACTCCTGAATCACCGTCGACGATCACGTTTGCACGTGATAATTCTATCACCGTATTACTCCCACCAACTCCTACTATACCACCGATGTACGAGTTTCCCGTGACGCTACCGTTGACGCTAATATTACTCACTTGAGTGGCCTCGCTCCCTCCGATCAGTGCACCGACAGATTCGTTACCTTCTACACTCGCATTAAGCATACTCAGATCCACCACTTCAGCACTGGAAGCGCCTCCAAACAGACCACAATGATTTTTCTCCGGTTTTGCGATCCACATATCCTCTATAGCATACCTATCGCCGTCAAAAGACCCTTCAAAGGGATCTGAGTCGTTACCGATAGGGTCAAAGCCTTCATTATTTGGATCACTGGGATCTCCGACGACCTCGTCATAACCTTCGACCGTATTGTTGAGATCATTTAGGAGTATAAAATTATCATTAAGGTTATACCTTACATCATCAAGCTGTGTCCAATTATTGATCTGGTAGGGATTTGCCGGGCTCCCATCGCCTCCGGCAAATTCAGGTAAACCTTCCTCTTTCTCAGGAGTTCCCTCAGCAATACTTCCTTCCCCAACCGATCTCTCCAAAGAGCCCTCGCCGAGGACCACACCGACGCTCATACCACTCATCACGAGCAATCCTACTACCATCCAGATTCCCATAGCATTTCTGATATCCATCTTATCATTCCATCAAACTCTCTCAAAGTGATTTTCGATAAGGGTGTTACTACCTCTTTTTATAAAAATATTTAGTTTTCTATAAACTTGCATCACCATTCAAAAAAGTCGAAAAATAAAAAGATAGGGGGGAAGATTTTTGGGGTGGTGAAGCGCCTAACCTACAGCTCTTCTTCCTCCGTCTCCTGGAACATCTCTTCGACTTCTGGCTCGGTTCCCTCGACCTCTTCGATGATCTCCTCTTCTTCCTGTTCCACTGGTTCCTCTGGTTCCTCCGGTTCTTCCAGTTCTTCCTCTTCCTCCGGTTCAGAGCCTTCTTTTTTCAGGAATATAGCGACCACAGCTGCGATCACCACCAAGGCCACTATGAGAGCTAAGACCCACCAATAGTCCATCGGATCTATAGGTTCGCTCTCTTCTTCGAAGTGTGCTGTTATCTCCATATCCTCTTCCAGAGTTATCACTATCTGTTCCTCGGTCTCATCGACGTCGTCAGGAACTCCTTCCCAGTGACTGAACTCCCAACCATCAGGTGTGTTCGCCGTGAGTCTTATCTCCGTTCCGTTCGATCCCGGGTCCTCAGCGATCCATTCGTCCTCGATCGGTGACACCTCGCTCTCATGCCATTCTCCTTCATATCTGATCTCCATGGTCACGTTTCCTTCGCCTTCTACGAACAGTGAAAATTCAAATGTCGCCACCTCTTCCACAAAATTTGCAGTGAGTTCTTTATCGCCGTCCATCACTATCTCTATCGTCTCGGCAGTGTCCTCGCCTTCCGGATAGGCACCTTCCCAGTGACTGAAGGTCCAGCCTTCGTCTGGTACCGCGGTCAAGGTCACTTCCGTTCCCTCTTCATACTCTTCCTGGTCCGGATCGACTTCAACCTCGCCTTCTCCTTCGAGGTTCACCGTGAGATCATAGGTGTCTTCCACCACCTCTTCCTCGAATCGGGCCGTTATGGTGTGATTGTCCAGCATCTCTATGGTCGTCTGATTGGCTGTTGGATCATCTATAGTGCCATTATCACCTGTCCACTCTACGAACTCATAGTCGGGACCGGCCATGGCCTCTAGATCCACGGAAGTACCTTCTTCGTAAGAGAAAGTGCCTTCACCAGGTTCAACTACCTCTCCGCCTTCAGTTGAATCTATGGTCAAGTTATAATACTCCACAACTGGTTCTTTTTCTTCGAAATGTGCCGTCAAGGACTTATCGCCATCCATCACTATATCTATCAATGATTCCTCTTCCTCGTTCTCCGGATGGTCTCCTTCCCAATGGCTGAATTCCCGATCATCAGAGGGTATCGCCGTCAACGTAACTTCCGTACCCTCTATCAGCTCTTCGCTCCATGCATCTTCCACGATTATGACCTCTTCAAAGTACTCCACTGAGACCTCACCGGCCCCTTCTAGATCAACGTTTAGTTGGTGAGTCGTCACTGCGAATTCTGCCGTGATGGTGTAATTGTCGAGCATCTCTACCGTGGTTTGATTCGCAGTTGTGTCATCGATAGTACCGTTATCGCCGCTCCATCTGACGAAGTGGTAGCCTTCTTCTGGTACTGCTTCGAGTGGTACGATCTCTCCTGTTTGATATCCAAAGGTTCCTTCTCCCGGCTCCACGACCTCTCCACCTACAGCAGAGTCTATGGTCAGCTCGTAATCGGTGGGAGCGAATTCTGCAGTTATGGAATAGTCGGCTAACATCTCGATGGTGGTCGAATTGGAAGTGGGATCGTCGATAGTTCCGTTGTCACCGATCCACTCCACGAAATGATAACCTTCGTCAGCTGCAGCCTCTAAAGCTATCTCTGTGCCGTGATCGTATTCGAAGGTCCCTTCTCCCGGCTCTATTACATTCCCATTTTCTGTCGAGTTGATCGCTAAAGTGTAAGTATTTATCTCAAAATCGGCCGTGATGACGTAATCATCCAACATCTCCACCGCTGTGCTGTTAGATGTTGGATCTTCTATGCTTTCGGTGTCACCGGTCCATTCAACGAAGTGATAGCCTTCGTCAGCCGCAGCCTCTAAGTCCACTAATGTACCGTGCTCGTACTCGAAGGTCTCTTCCCCAGGCTCCACGACCTGGCCGCCTTCGGTAGACCCCAGGGCCAATTCATATACATCGGGAGCGAATTCTGCTGTGATCGTGTGATTATCCTGTATCTCTATGGTGGTCGAATTGGAAGTCGGATCATCGATAGTACCGTTATCGCCGCTCCATCTGACGAAGTGGTAGCCTTCTTCTGGTACCGCTTCGAGGTCGGCTAGATCTCCTGTTTGATATCCAAAGGTTCCTTCGCCAGGATCGACAACCTCTCCGCCTTCTGTACTGTCTATGGTCAGCTCGTAATCGGTGGAAGCGAATTCTGCAGTTATGGTGTAATTGTCCATAATCTCTATAGTGGTCGAATTAGCAGTGGGATCGTTGATAGTTCCGTTGTCCCCTGTCCACTCTACAAAATGATAGCCTTCATCCGCTACCGCCTCTATATCAACCATAGTTCCGTGATCGTACTCGAAAGTCCCTTCTCCTGGTTCCACGACCTCTCCACCTTCAGTTGAGTTAACGGTCAATTCAAAGATATCCAGCACGGTGACGTTATCTGACAGCACAGTAGTGTCTCCTTCGCTCCTCACTTCAACCTCTACCTCTCCCACCTGTTCGAAAGTGTAGTCATAATCGAAGGTGTGCTCTCCCGTGCCCTGTAAGGTTTCAACGTGCTCTTCGACTCCAGCTATATACAGGTGGGCCGTGGTCTCTTCAACGAAGCTTTCCACCGTCGCTTCTATGGTCGCGGTCTCACCCACGACGGCTTCATCGGGGGCGTTCAATTCTACTCCTACTATCGGCTCCTCGGTCACCACCACGGAACTGCTCAGATCTCCAAAAGTAACCATATGGGTGCCTTCGGTGTCGAAGGTGTGATCGACAGTATCATATCTCGCCTGACCTGCGTCTATCTCGAAAGTTTCTATCGCTGCGCCGTCCACTTCCAGGTCTATAGTTCCAGCGGCCGTACCATTATTCTCCGCAGACACTTCTATAGTCGACTCCAGCGGAGGTTGTCCATAGGCCGGATCAACGTTCAGGTCTAAAGCTTCTATATCTGGCCCTAAAACAGTCACTTCACCGAATTCCTCGATCCACCGATCTTCATCATCTCTCAACTCCACTACGAACTCTCCCACGGTGTCGAAGGTATGGTCATAATCGATCTCTATGGTCGAGCCCGCCGGAACCGGTTCATCGTATATCATCTCTTCGGCGCCGGTATCCTTATTTACGAGGTATATCCGGGCCGTATCGTTCTCTTCGGCCGTGTTCTCCACTTCTGCCCAGATGTTCTCTTGAGTACCAACGTCCACCTCCTGCGGGATGGTCCAATCATGAGCGACGAGGGATCCGGAGGGATCTTCTATAAGAACAGTGGTTCCTAAACTTTTGAAAGTTGAAGCATTATCGCCCATCACTTCCAGCTGTAGCTCGTAATAACCACCGCTCTCTATTCCAGCGGTGGGTATGGTGGCAAGGAAATCAGTGAAGGTATCTTGGGGATCGAGTGTTATATCTTCTGCACCGACTTCTACCAATATCTCACCGCCGAGTTCATCTCGAAGCGTGAACCTGTAATCCTGCATATTATCTTCCGTCAGCGCCGATTCATCTGGTACTGGATATAACTGGGCATGATGTCCAGAAGCGTTGACATCGAATTCTGTTCCCAGGTCCACTACAGCCGGGGCATCGATGGTATCCAGCCTAGCTTCGGAGTATTCGAACTGTGCGGGCCAGTAACCGTACTCGAAGGTCACTCCCCCGGCCTCTTCGCCTTCGAAAGGATAACCGTAATCGTTCCACCTTTCCATTATGAGTTCATTGTCGCCGGTATATGCCTCAATATAGAACGGGCCCGCCGCGACGAAAGAATGGTCATGGGCATCGATGAAGTCGATGAGACTGGTCAATTCATTTTCGACCTGAGAAAGATTAGCAGGTATCGGCGCATTGTTGGCTTCGTCCAAATACGGTGGTAGGTATTCCTCACCGATTATCGTCTCTAAAATGGCGACCAAGTCTTCGTTCTGTGCTGCTGACAACTGATGGATCCAGTTGTCCGCTCCAGGCTCATAGTCGTAGGTCTCGGTTATCCCGGCTTTATCGTAGATGTCAGTTTGCCCGTGCAGGTGGTCCCATCCTTCATACGTCAGAGGATGCACTTCTGGGAACATGGAGTAATAACTGCCTACCTTATCCTCTACGGGGAAAGTGTAGTCTCCATAAACGGTGTAAGTCCCGTTCTCTTCGTCCCATTCTATCGCGTGGATGGAGTCATAGAAAGGACTCTTCCCGGCATCCCAAGACCATAAATAAGGCTCAGCAGTGTCGTTCGCTAATTCTTTCTCCCGTGCATAATTCGCCATGACGTGCTGCAGAGAAAAATTTGTACCATCGTGCCAGACGTGCTCTTCGTGGATGTCTATGATCACCTTAACGGCGGCATATCTATCTTCTATGTAACCTTCGTTGATCAATTCATCTCTATTTTTCCATTCCCTCACAACATTGCCATCTCCATCGCTGGGTATGTAATCGACCGCATCTTGTGGTATCTCTATATTCTCTATCAGGTCGCCTCCGTCGTATTCATAATCCATCTCAACATTTCCGGTCCTCTGGTATGGATCCGTTTCTCTCCCCTGACTCCAGTAAGCGTTCACCTCGAAAGGCTTACCCGTCCGTGGATGCGGCCAAGAAGCTTCCTCTCTGACCATCCTCTTTGAATATTCACCGTACACATCGCCGGAACCGCCGTACTTGTTCCAATTGTCCATGAACGGGCGGTCTTCTCCCGTCATCACTGAAGTATTTAGGAAGCCGTCATCCGTCCTCATGGTCCTCGGACCGAAGTAAGTGTCATAGCCGTTGATGCTCTCCGCAACCGCCGCCAACATATGATCTGGGTTGTAGGGATAGAAAGACTGTTGAGTGAGTAAGAATACCCTGACTGATTCTTCGAAACCCATCTGGGATACGTTCACTTTCATGTCCCAATACTGCTCTTCCGTTTCAACCTGGCCCGCATAGAGGTCAAGGGCTTCCGTATCCATGTCGGCAACGGTCTTGCCCTGATGCGGATCGTCTATCCAATCATCCCTCACCCGCTGATGAGGTCCTATGGTATCATCGTAGCCCTCATCATTATACTGCCAGTGTTCATCAGAGCCATAGGTCTGCATGAAACCGTACCATGGTGCGTACATCTGTGAACAGGCTTCTTCCTGGTAATATTGGGCAGTGGATGATATCCAACCACCGGTATAGATATGGTAGTCTAAATTGTCGTAGGGCTCTGGAGATCCAAAGAAAGCCATCGGGATCGCAGTGGCGGAATCGACCGGTTCTACCCAGGCATCGAAACCGAGATCGTCAAGGACACTATCCATATGTCGTGCGAGCTCCAATCTCCAATTTTCGACCCTGCCCAGTATCTTTATCTCGATTTGATGTTCTTCACCGTCAGGCGGTGTGTAATACCAGCCGTTCAGATCGCCGGTCACATCGCCGAAGGCCACTTCGTTCATGATCTCGTTCATAGCATCTTCGATTATCTCTTCCACCCGTGTCAAGTTGCCTTCCGGAGATAGGCCGTAGTTCTGTTCTATGGGCTCAACGAATCTTTCCTGCCAAACATCCGTATGGGCAGCCATGAAGCCGTACCTCGGATCCCCGAAGCCGTCTAGAAGGTCTTCCACCATCTTCTCCCTGTTCAAGTACTGCAGAGCGAACCTGATGTCGTTGTGCGCAAAAGGGTTGACGGTCCATTCTCCGCTCACGTTGTTCGCCAGATATTGAACATCTCCTGGATCTTCTATCCATCCATTGTCTATAGCTTCGTTGATCTCGTCTGTTCCCTTACCCTCGTGGGCCGGATTGATGAACAGGTTGTTGTAGGAGGAGAAAGCTGTCCACGTTTCTAATTCTCGACGCCATTCCTCTCTCAGACCCTGATAAACGGCACCGTCCACCGAGTGCATGAACATGTCGTAGTCGCCGTCATACACTGCACCGATAGCCGCTTCCTGGTCCAATTCAACCGACACTTCTACCGAGTGTACAGGTACACTTTCTTGGGCTTCACCAATCTCTGATCCAACAACTGCCAATCCACTGAACACCAAACAAATCACCAACACCATGGTGATGATCATATCTCTTCTCAAAAGCTACACCTCCTACCTTTATCGATCAACAGATATTTATAATTAATCGATTAGAGCGGAAAATTAAAACGTCCAAAAGGTTAAAAGTACGGTCTCAATCGCTCTCTTTCGACCCATCACTGTACTTCTTCCAATAGAAGATCATCATCTCCAAGTTCTCCTTTTTCCTCCCAACTTGAGCTTTCATCAGCCAGCCGAGCAGCATGGCCCTATCCTCGTGGGAGAGATCCTCCTTCAACAATCGTTCTTCCACCTTATCTATCTCATCGTCGATCTTCTGGTCTAAACTTTCGCTTAAACCTTCTCTGATCCTCCCTATAAGACTGTCCACTCTTTCCAATTCATCGCTCTCCCAAGCCTCTTCGAACAAGTCCCTTTCATCGCTGATATCCAAGCCTGTCTCCTCAACGTACTCCAACCTTTTTTCTATCGAATAAAGATGTTTTTCGATCTCGGAATCTTTGTCCTCGATAGAATCCACGATATCCGATATCTCACCGAATATCTTCAGAGCTCTTCTGTGATCTCCCATGTCGAGCCGGCTTTCGATCTCGTCGGTGAAAACTTTGATCCAATCTTCACCCCAATCCCCTATACCGATATCTTTTTCCTCTAAAGCTTCTACCTCTGCTCTCAATTCTTTTTCTAACCTCTGGAGTAGTTCTTCTTCCCCTTCAGACAATATATCTATAACCGCTTCGTACTCCTTTTCCTTTATCTTGGCTACAGCGTCTTTAAGGTGCTTTTTGCTTATCTGAACTTCTATACCGCTTTCTTCGACCGTCGAGTGCAGTTCTTTCAGGCCCCCGATCTTCTCTTTGAGATGTGTTGTCGGTTCGTCCATCTCTTCTATTTTTTCCCTCTCAAAATCACCCTCTTCTAGATCCGCCTTCAAATCCGATAGCAATCTTTTCGCCACACCATACAGACCGAGTCTTGTGGACTTCCTGAATATATTCAATTCTTCACCATAGGCCTCAGCATCGAGCTTCTCCTTGTCCCCCAGCTCTTCGAGCTTGCCCTCGACATCTTCCGTGAGTTCGGATATCTCCATCAGTTCTTCGCCAGCTTCTAGAGCCTTCTTTATCTGCTCGAAGGCCTTTTCCTTGTCCCTCTCTTTTTTAGCCTTATTCGCTTTCCGCAGCCTTTTCTTCAGTTTCCCGAGTCCGAGTCCACTCTTTCGAAGGTTGGCTAGTTTTTCTTTCGTTTCGCTGAACATCTCGTCCATGTTCTCGGTCTTCTTTTCTTTTTCGATCTTCTCCTCGACTTCTTCTAACTCTTTTTTCAACTCGTCACACCTGTTCAACGCGCTCTCATACTCGCCCTTTTCAAATTCGGCTTCGACCTCATCCAACTTTTCATCCCATGCATCCTCGTCGATCTCATCAGAAAGGACTTCGACTTTTCCCTCGACTTCCGAGAGTTTTGGCTTGAACTCTAGAAGATTGGTTCCCTTCTCCTTCAGATCAGTCAACTCTTCGAGCGTTTCTTTGTCAGCAGTTTCTCCGGCCCTCTCTTTCAGTTCTTCAAGATCACCCACGAAACTTTCAGAAAATATCTCCACTTCTTTTGCGCTGCCCTCTTCGAGCATCTCTTCTATCTCCTCGACAGTATCAGATATATTTTTCTCCAACCTGCTCGAATATTCCTCGATCTTTTCTTCGATGAGGTTTGAGGTCTCTTCAAATTCTACGACCGCATCTTCATACATCCCTTTTTTACAGTACTCTTTTCCCTTCTCGACTCTCCCCCCTATCTCTTCCATGCTGAAGTCCTCGAAAACATCTTCATATCCTTCCAGTTCGAGCTTCTTTTCCTTCACCTCTTCCAAACGGTCCGATATCCTGCTGATGATGTCTTCATGGATAACGTATTCTTCGAGGGTTTTCATACCCTGACCGAGCTGCCCGTTCTTCAGAGACTCCTCAGCACTGGAAAGCGATTCATCTATTCCGACTAGGTCCTCCATCTCTTCAGATAACTCTTCTTTAGATCTTTCGACTTTGGATAATCTTTTCTCTAAAGCCTCTTTTTCAGCTTTCTGCTTTTCCAATCTCTCCTTTTCCTCCTCGAAGGCATAGGATATATTGTTCAACCATCTTATGACTTCTTCATAATCGCCTTCTTCGCTCAATGCGAGGGCCTCTCTAAGGTCCTGCTTGAACTTCTCGATCAGCTCTTTTCTCTCTTCCACACCTATCTCTTTCTCATCTTCTTCTTCGGCTTCAACGAAAGCTTTCAACCGGCTTTTTATACCTTCAAAGGTTTCATCAGCTTCCGAGATGATAGGACCGGTCTCTATAACTCCTTCCAGCTTCTCGAGAGCCTTTTCCTCCTCTTCAAGTTCCTTCTTTTTGATCGCGTCCCTCAGAGTCTTTTTCAAACTGCCCAATTCAAGGACCGTTTCTCTGTGTTCCCTCAATACATTTTTTGCTTCCTCTATCTTTTCATCAAGGATCTCCTTCCTTTTCTCTTCTCTTTCTTTGATCTCCTCCATATCTTCGATCAGTCCCTGTATCCTCTGCACCAGTTCGCGGTAATCTTCTTCTCCTGCCGCACTCTTTATATCTTCCAATGATCCCTCATATTTTTCATACTCCACTCCCTCCTCTCCTTTCAATCTCTCTAGAGTGTTATTTGCTTCCTGGATAATGTCTGGGAATTTTTGAGCCTTTTCACATTCATCTATAACTTTTTCCGCTTTCTCTTTAGCCTCTTCAAATTTTTCGTCCAATCGAGCATCTGTAGCTTCGTCCAGCATCGACCTCACGTTTGTCAGGTCCAGGTCCTCGTCCACCAGCTCTTCGAGAGATGAACGGGCTTCGGATATCTTCCGCTCAGCCTCTTTGGACTCCTCGCTCTCTTCTAGAGGTTCTTCGCTCACTTTTTCTTCTACCGACGGAGTCTCGGGAACGTTCATGGTAGCCATCGGCGAGTCGTGAGCATCCAAGGCGACCTTGTAGGCTTTTCCCGCCTCTCTGACATTCCCGACCTTTAAGCAAACAGCGGCCTTCGCATTCCATATATGCTCATAGAGGGGATCCAATTCTATGACCTTATCATAAGCATCCAATGCTCTCTGCTTTGCACCCATGCTCTCGAGTATGGACCCCCGGATGAACCAAGGTCTTGGATCATCTCCGTCATCCCATATATCCCTCTCCACCTCTGCTAATTTCTTCTTGGGTTCCTCGAGTATACCTTGATCCGGTAGGACCACGCCTCCCTTGGTCTCCACGTTCTCCCCACATTCGCCGCATTCGTCTTCGTCCACACTTATAAAATTCGAACAATTGGGACATTCAAACTCTTCAATTATCTTTTTTCCCTCGTCCCCGTCCCCCTGAAGTTCTTTATATATCTTCTCCGCTCGGTCCTCACCGATGTGGTCTATCGACTCCAATTTTTCCGACTCCACCTCCCTCAATTCCTGCAGAGATCCAAATCCTTCAGAGAGAAGAGCACGGGCTGTTAGTTCGCCGACCGACGGGACCTGCATGAGTTCCTTGATCTTTTCTTTTTTCTTGGAAAATTCATCCTTTTCCATCTCTACACCTCGTCGACCTAATCATATGTACAACAACACAACAGAGCAAAGTCCAATGTTCTGGTCATATAGAGAGTAATTTATTGATATTATTTCTCCGATTTATAACCTTTGGTCATTTTTGAAGTTTTTGCAAGCTCAATCCCAAAACCGTTTGGTCCTAGCATACCTTATCTCCGCCTCTAGTATATCTTTCAAGAATTCATACTCGTCTCTCCGCCTTTTCGAAAGTATCCTTCCCGCATTCTGATGGCCGACACCTCTGGCAGTCAGCGCCATCAATGCCCTCTTCTTGTGGACCCTGGCTAGCTCCGCCAGCTTGTAATATTTCTTCAGTTCTTTTTTTTCCTTCGGATCTAACTTTTCACTCTGCTTGTCGACGATATTTTCGTCTTGGTAGGGGTGAAGCGGTGCCACCATCGAGGACCCGCACTTAGGGCATCTGGGCTTATCAACGTCCTCCACCCGCTTCCTCCTCCTGTTCCCGCACCTCAGGCATTTCATTATCATCTTCTCCGACTCCAACCGTTCTTTCAGCGAGTCAAGAACGGCTTTGCTTACTTTATCTGGACTCAAAAACTCTTTATGTTTCTCAAGACCGGCTTCACCCATGGGAGAGATACCATCCTCTGAAAAGATCATCTCTATCTCACCCCTCTGTATTTTTTTCAACACTTCCTCAGCACCCTCTAAGTTCATACTGTCTCTGAAGGTCTTATCCACCGCCTCTTCGTATAAAACAGTACCTCTGAAAGTCTTTATTATCTTGTCCATGTTGATCTTACGCCAGTCCGCGTCCTTCTCTATCGCCCCGAATTTTTTACCAACGTGTAAAAACTTCCACTTGAAGAAATTCGATCTCTCCAATACCTTCTCAAGAAGTTCAGACAGGGTCTGAGGATCCGTTTCATAAAAGATGCTCCTCAACTTCTCTCTCGAGACCCTTCTAGGCAGTTTCATCATGATCCGATAGGGATCGATCTGTAGGGGGACGCTTTCACCGATACGCGCCGAAAGCAAAGATGCTAGGAGATGACCCAAAGTTTCATTGATCTGCGTGCCGAAACACGCATTGACCACAGCGGTATCTTTCTCCATCTCAACGACCATCTTCCCTGCCGTGGCCATCTCGTACCCGCTCTGGCGGCTTAGATGTTCAGAAAACTCTTTTTTCGCTTCTTCGCTCACGGGATGATTCTCGATCTCTCCAACCCCTCCCTCTCTCAACTCCCCCACCGCTTTCGCCACCTCGAAGGGAACCGGGATCTCTTCTCCCGTCCAATCCGGTATCCTACCGATATTGCCCACTTTCTCTACAAGGACTTCTTCCTCTTCGAGCTCCACGATGCGCCAAGCTCTGCCCTGAAGGGTTATCACCTCGCCCTCCTCTACGTTGCTCGCTACAAAACTCTCGTCCAAGGTCCCTATGATCCTCCTACTGCTGACTTCTCTCATCAGGTAGGTCTTCTCGTCTGGGATCATGGATATGTTGTTGTAAAAGTAATCGAGAGATGCTCTCCTCTTGCCCACTTTTTTTATACCTTCGTCTTCATCTTTCCATATCACCCCTATTTCCTTCAGCTGTTCTAGAAGTCTCTCATAATCTTCCTTCTCTAGCCCCCTGAAAGGATAAGCTCTCCTCACCACCTCATAAAAATCTTCAGTGTCTATCTCCTTCTCGGTATGAACGGTGCTTATCAGCTGGTTCGCCAGCACGCTCAGTGGCTCGTCCGGGATCTCGGTCCGCTCCAGATCTCTCCTTATGGATTTCTCCGCTATAACGGCGGCCTCGACCACGTCGTCCATATTGGTGGCTATGATCCTGCCCTTGGAGACCTCCCCTATACGATGACCCGATCTTCCAACCCGCTGGATGAAACGCGTGACCTGTCTTGGTGATTGATACTGTAGAACTAGATCCGTTCTTCCCACATCTATACCCAACTCCATGGAGGACGTACAGATCAATCCTTTCAAAGACCCCTCTTTGAACCGCTCCTCCATCTCGATCCTCGCTTCCTTTGACAATGAACCGTGGTGGACGCCTATAGGAAAATCCTCTTCAGAATAGAGTTCCTCCCTCCAAAGTGTATAAGAGGAGGAGAGGGTCTCGGCGGCGTCCCGTGTATTTACAAAAAATAGAGTGGATTCGTGTTCTTCGATAAGACCTTTACACATACGGAGGGCGGCGGCTTTTTCTACATCGCAGCGCATGATTTCTGAGAAGCGCTTGTCTTCATCTTCATCCACTGAAGGTTTTTCCACCCGGACGTCCAACTCCCTCTTCCTAGAGGTCTCCACGATCACGCCGTCTCTGCCTTCACCGACCAAGAAGTTCTTGACCTCTTCCGGGCTGCCCACTGTGGCTGACAGACCAACTCTTTGAAAATCCCTCCCGGTCAACCTTACGAGTCTTTCCAGCGCAAGAGAGAGTTGACTGCCTCTTTCATCCTCCGCCAGTTCGTTCAATTCATCCACAACCACGTGTTTTACGTTCTTCAGCCCTTTACGCAGTTTTTTTCCAGTGAACATTATCTGCAGTGTTTCGGGGGTGGTTATCAACACTTCTGGAGGATCTTCGGCCTGCTTCCTCCTTTCCTTCCTGGCGGTGTCTCCGTGTCTCACACCTACCTCGAAATCCAGCCTCTGAGAGAACTCTTTGACCCGCCTGATCATGTCTCTGTTCAAGGCCTTCAGCGGAGTTATGTAGAGAAGTGAAAAACCTTCACGATCGTCCTTCAAGATCCGGTCCAGTATAGGCAACAATGCAGCTTCCGTTTTGCCTATACCCGTGGGAGCTATGACCAGCGTGTTCTTCCCGTCCATGATAGGGGGTATAGCGTTCTCTTGAGGCCTGGTTTCCTCTTCTATGCCCAGCTCGGTAAGAACGGTAGAGATCTCATCCGATAAAAGATCAAATGCGCCCAATTCGTTTCTCACCCTTTGATATGATCAAACGTCCGAAGGTTTTGATTCGCTGGCACTGGGATAATCCTGCGCGGGGATGGGTAAACTCTTGATCTCCAGGAGAGAAGCGAGTTTGTCCAGCAGCTTATCTTTATTCTCGCCCACCAGTGCGTGGTCCAAGACCTCCCCGAGGTTCTCCACGGGTACTATCTCGATCTGGTCCTCGTACTTCTTCTCTATAACGATGTCCTTCATGTTGTTCTTGGGGATCAGTACCTTCTCCATGCCGACCTCCGCGGCGGCTTCGATCTTGGAAGATATACCTCCTACCGGGAGTACCTGTCCCCTGACGCTCAGCGATCCGGTCATGGCGACGTTCTGGTCTATCGGTATGTTCTCAAGGGCCGATATTACCGCCGTAGCCACGGATATGGAAGCGGAATCGCCCTCTACGCCCTCTTGAGTGCCTATGAACTGGATGTGTACGTCATATTTTGATATGTCCTCACCGGTATATTTTTTGATCAGCGCCGAGACGTTCTGGACAGCCTCTTTCGCGATCTCCCCCAATTTTCCGGTGGCTATGATCTTGCCCTCTTCAGAGGAATGTGCGGGTGTGACTTCCGCCGCGATCGGGAGGATTATACCAGAATACTCGGACATGCCTTCCTGCTCTCCTCCCATGGCTGCAAGACCGTTCACTACACCTTCGACTTCTCCTTTGGTCTGGTACATGCTGTACTCTTTCCGTTTCTTGATGTACTTATCGGCGACCTGCTGCTCCAGCGATCTGGCCGTAGTTTTAGCATCCAATACGTCTTTACTTTTGGTCATCTCGTGTCCTCTTTCCACCGCTAGGTCTCCCGCGACACGCACCAGGCCACCTAGCTCTCTCAGCCGTAATGTCAATTCACCTCTCTTGTTGGCCCGCCTCTGCGCTTCTCTTATCATCTCTGTTATCGCATCTTTAGTGAAGTGTGGGATCTTCTTTTCATCCTTCTCTATCTCTTGAGCTATGAACCTGATCAATTTACGCCTGTTTTCATCGGTGTCGTCCATGGTGTCGTTGACGTAGACCTCGTACCCATAACCTCTGATCCTGGATCGTAGGGCGGGATGCATACCTCCTACCTGCCTTCCTTTCTTGTCCCTCTGGCCGTAAACCGAGTCCAGATTTCCAGCCGCGACGAGGATAAAATTGCTCGGAACCGGTTCGGTCTGAACCATAGCTCCACTGCTCCTCTCGCTCCTGCCTGTGATCTGGAACTTTCTCTCCTGCATCGCCGTTAGAAGGTTGTGCTGCGAATCCATCCCAAGCATGTGGATCTCATCTATGAACAATACGCCGTTGTGGGCCTCGTGTATCGCTCCCACCTCTACTCTCTGATGAGAAGGGGTCTCAAGACCTCCGCTCTGGAACGGATCATGCTTCACATCACCCAGAAGAGCACCGGACTGGGCACCTGTAGCGTCGACGAACGGTGGTTTCTCCCCGGGGTCTGTACTCTTCAATAACTTAGGGGTCTGGTCTTCAACATCGTCTCCAAACCCTCTTGGGTTGGCCCGCATAGCTATGAGCAGCATCGCGGCCGCTAAGATACCGAAGAACATTATCATGAAATTGCTCTGCCATATCGAGATCAATATCGCCGCTCCGACCACCAGGGCCAATATTATCAGCATACCTTTAGATTTCTGCTGCTGCTTTTTCTGCGCCTCTTTTTTGTGGGCCCTCACTATCTCCTTTCCCTTGCCTGAAGGCACGGTCCTGACCCTAGGATTGTTTTCGTCCTCTTCATTCGAAAAGCAGAGTATGTCTTCCATCTCTTTTGTAGGAAGAAAATCGGTCATAGCCCTTGCGATCATAGATTTACCTGTTCCTGGAGGTCCGATCAACATTACATGGCGGTGCTGTTTAGCCGCTTTTTTAGCTACGCCTACAGCCTCGTCCTGGCCTATCACCTGGTCAGCTAGAAGCTCCGGGACCTCGATATCTCTAGTGCTCTCTATATCTACATCTTCTATCCACTCTTCAACAGGAGGGGCTTCGGAATAGTCAGTGGTCTCTCTAGATCTGTCCGCTTCTTTTGGCTCAGTTGCTTCGTCTTTCTTGTCATTTAAAGATACCATCGAATACACCGGCGATATATTACAGTACCTTTTCATCTATCTTGCCTATAAATAAACTTTTGGTATCGAGACAAGAAAGGGCCATCCATCAGCTCTTATCACCGCCTGCTCACATACGGATTGTCCTTCAAGTAGAACCTCAAAGGCCATGTTCTGGCCTCTCCCGCATAGTCGATGTTTATCCGTTCCGCAGATACCATTTCAAATCCCTCTTCACTATCGGGTTCGGAGATGAAAAGTTCGTCACCGCATAGATCTTTTCCCGTGCAGCCCTTATCGATCCCCATGGCCATGCACAGCTTTCCCGGGCCGTTGGTCAATTCCTTCTTTTCACTACCATCTATTCCCCTTCGTTCAGCCATCAGGTCCTCACCTTCGACGGGCTCTAAAGCCCGAACGAATACTGATCCGGGGTCGTTCTCTTTTCCGGTCACCGCGTTAAAACAGTGATACATCCCGTAGATAAGGTAAACATAGGCTCGTCCACCGATATCGAACTGCACTTCGGTTCTGTCAGTTTTTTTCCCTCCAAAGGCGTGCGAAGCCGGGTCCTCTTTTCCCAGATAAGCTTCCGTTTCGACTATCCTGCCGGCGGTCATACCTTCATCCGTATCGTGCACTAGATATTTGCCCAAAAGATCTCTAGCAACCTCGTCTGCACCTCTGAGGTAGAAATCTCTATGTAGTTCGCTGCTTTCCAAGTCCTTTTTTAAAGAGCTCATATCCTGAAAAATACGGAGATGAGATATCAATCTTATGAACGACCCTACAGCCATAACTTAATATGTGCCCTTTCAAGTAGTGTTAAAAAAGACAAAGTTTGTGGGTATCATGGAAGCGGAAGAGATCATAAATATACTGGACGAAGAGCTGAAAGACACGGGTTGGAAGTACAAGTATTGGAAAAGGGACGATGAATTCGAGTTCAGAAATACCGGTGCAGAGCTCTCCAACGAAGAAAGCGAAGAGAAGATAGAAAAATTTTTAGAGGACCTAGAAGAAGACTCGTTCAAACCTCTCCTGACGGGAAGACTCGGTATCCAGAAGAAAAACGGTAAGTTCATCGAAAAGAGCATAGATAGAGATGGAAAACCATCGGGAGAAGGCAGGGAGATCAGCGAGGAAAGGATAAAAGAACGGTTGAAAGAAAGCCTAACACAGATAGACTGTGAGATACTGCCGACCAACATCGCCATCATAGATCCAAACGAGGTAATAGATATCTACTCCGAGAACGTGAGAGGGCTGAAATTGGTGACCGTCAATATGAAAGGGGAAAAATTGATGACCCTCCGCGACGATGGGGGACTGCAGTTCGAGACCCGTTGATGATACTGGCCCTTGGTACGTCAAATATCGATATCGAATTCTTCAAACTTTTCAGCTTTGGCCTTGCAGATGGGACAGACCGGAGGGGGTGTTTCTCTAGCCGCCAGATAGCCGCAGACCGTACACCTCCAGACCTTTATCTCGTCTCCCTCTTTTACTTTTTCCTTTACACTAGGCTCTTTCGCCCCTGCCGCAGCTTCAATAACTTCGGGCGGACGTCTTTCCGGTATGGGTTCCAATTTAGAAGGGTCTTCCTTGACCTCTTCTGAAACGAAAAGCCCGCAGTAGCACATCCCGTACTCTTCCACATCTACATCTCTATACTCGCAGGGACAGATTATATCCGAGTCGTATGTTTTCACTCCACTAGCTTCTCTACAGGGACATGAAGGATAACCGTATCTGCGCTCGTTCTCAACCAGGCCCTCTATGAGGTCATCCAGCAGTTCCTGATCCGGGCACAGAAAATAATCGTTCTCCTCGGCATCCTCCTTCACATATTCCAACATCCCTTCAGTCCCCTTCATCCTCCAACACCTCCTTTATCTTGTCTTCTTTGTATCCTATTATGACCTCGTCTCCTTCATCCACGACGATGGTTGGACAACTCCGCTTAGGATTGTATTCAGCCAGTTCTTCTCGTACATCTTTTCTCTCCTCCCCCTCCAACTGGTCTATGTCGATATATCTGTACTCGACACCCATTGATTTGAGCAATCTTTTCACCTTTTTACACCAGGCACACGTGCTGATAGTGAATATCTTTACGTCCCGTTCGGTCTTCTCTCCGTTGACTTCTTCGATCGAGCTCATGTCATGGTAAAAGATACGTTATGATAAAAATCTTGAGGTCCTCTCTCCGGTGCGTCCGAAAGATTTATATAGGGTCGAGCCCCCCTTAAATATTTGGCTAGCTATAACCGTGATATAGCCAAATATAGGTGTGTGGAGAGGTGTGGGGTCGATTTAAGGGAGGTAAAGAGAACAATTTGGTATATAGAAATATGTAAGATGGTGGTATCTATGTGTGCTGAAGCAAAATCCAAATCAAAAGATAAACCGACGATAGAAAAGGTCACCGAATGTCCGGAGTGTGGGAGCAGCAGGATCTCTCAAGATCACGGCAGGGGCGAGCTCGTGTGCGAAGACTGCGGCTTGGTCATCGACGATCAATATATAGATCAGGGTCCTGAATGGCGTTCCTTCGACATGCAGCAGGAGCAGAATAGAGCTAGAGCTGGACCCGCCATGTCAGAGATGATGCATGACAAGGGGCTCTCTACCGAGATAGACAGAAGTGGAAGAGACTCACAGGGAAGGAGCCTTTCGAGCAGTAAAAGAGCACAGATGTATCGGCTCCGAAAATGGCAGAGAAGGAGCCGGGTGGCGGGAGCTAGAGAGAGCTCTTTGATATCAGCTCTCAGCGAGATCAGAAGATTGGCCTCGAAGATGGGGCTCCCCGCTCATGTGAAAGAGAGAGCCGCCTCGATATACAGAGAAGTGGTAGAAAAAAATCTTGTCAGGGGTAGAAGCATAAAGATCGTCTCCTGCGCAGTAGTTTACATCGCATGCAGAAAGTTGGGCATACCTAGAACTCTCGATGAATTTGCGAAGGAGACCGATTACGATAGAAAAGAGATCGGCAGGACATATAGGTTCCTGAAATGGGAACTGAACATGAAGTTGAAGCCCACGAAACCCCAGGAGTACATACAGAAGTTCTGCAACGAACTCGGTCTCGGAGGAGAGGTCAAAAGATTGGCAGAAAAGATCATCAATGAAGCTGAAGAAAAGGAACTCCTCTCTGGGAAGGGACCTACGGGACTGGCCGCCGCTGCAATCTATATAGCTTCGATCAAGGCAGGAGATAGAAGAACGCAGATCGAGATAGCCGAGGTAGCGGATGTGACAGAAGTCACCGTGAGGAACAGGTATAAGGACCTGGTAAAACAGTTAGGTATAGATATAGAAGTGTGAACAAACGGAAGGATCACAGCAGCTGCGTCAGGTACGTGTCGAGTCCCAAGAGGAAGAGCATTATCGGTAGTATTATACAGCCCATCAGATGGACTCTTCTCAATCCATAAAGTGGAGGGATGAGCCCTATCGAAGTCGCGATCACGCCTATAAAGAGTCCCAGCGGACCTGAAAGCGCAAACATCAAGATCACCAGGAAGATGATTATCCCCTTGGACAATCTCTTATATTCTATCTTTTTGTGTACCCCGGCGAAGGTCTTTCCCAGCGAGAGAGTCAACAGGTGAGCCACCGCTCCGGATATTATCACGGAGAAGAGCAGAAGCAAGAACAAGCTCGGTACCTCGAAGATACTAGCCCATTCCTGCAGATGAGCTTCGTTGAGCTTGAGTACTGCCTGCATCGCACCGCTTCTAGCCCTCATTATTATGAAAAGCGCCACCAAGGTGAATATGGCGCAGGAAGTGTCCACGGCAGAAACGGCCATTATGAATTCCCGAGATTTCTCTTCTCTACTCTGCTTCCGGGGCGTGAAGATGGTCGTTACGGTGGTGGCCGCAGCGGCCGTGATCCCAGGCAGCCAACCTACCAACCCTCCAGAAAGAGTTCCGTTGATCACCCCCCTGAATTGACTCTTCTTTTTCAACTTCACCCGCACGCCTTCCGTCATCTGTTCAGGTATATCTGGTTCGTCCATCAAGCTCACTAGAAGATTTGATATACCGAAAAGACCGGTGAACATGGGGAACAACATCATCGACGTGGCAGGAAGGCCTTCCTGCTCAACTGGAGTCCAATTTAAAGAATGCAGACCGGTGGGAGTCAACACTATAAAACCGAGAAGTCCGCTTAGTAGGAAAAGGCCGGCCGCCACCATCTTCGGTCTGTGGTCGAGTAAGCTCCTGCCCTCCTGGAGTATGAGTACCAACACCACGGAGAACAATATCACGGGGATCAACGGGACCAGTCTATCGTAAAAATTTATCGGATCACCCATTACCAAACGGGCGGGTAGGATCAAGAGCAGTGCGAGAAAAAGAGCGGCGAAACTCCCGTAAGAGCTGGCTTTCACGGCCTCGTAACCGCGCCCTTTCAGCAGCATGCGGTGAGCCGGGAGCACTGACAATGCGGTCTCTCCTTCAGGGGCTCCAAAATAAGTAGCCGGTATGAAATTCAGAAAAGTGTGGGTGACCATACAACCTATGACCAGCATGGAGATGAGGATCAGGATTTCCGTAGTGCTCGGTTGAAAGCTTGAGAGGAGCTGAGAAGCGAAGAGGATTAGTACGCTCAATGAACTTATTATCATGAACGAGATTGTGTTGACATGTATCCCCGGGATGAGTCCCGTGATTATCCCCAAACATATGCCCATGAAAGTGAATAAGAAGGCTAGTGCCAGCAAAGAGAGTGATGACATAAAAAGCCCCGTGACCCCTTTCCATCACTCCCATTCTATTGTGCCAGGCGGTTTATTGGTGATGTCGTAAACCACCCTGTTCACTTCGTTTTTCATCTCGTTGGTTATCCTAGTAGATATCTTGTCTAAGACCTCTGAGGGTATCCTGCTGAAATTTGCAGTCATCGCATCGGTGGATTGTACCGCCCTTACGGCCACGGTATGTCCATAGGCTCTTTTGTCGCCTTGAACTCCAACAGTTTTTACCGGCAGGAGCACGGCGAAATACTGCCATGGCCTCTCCATCTTTCCTTCTTCCGCCGCTTTCTCTATCTCGTTCTCCACTATATGACACGCTTCTCTAACTATCTCTGTCCTTTCCGGCGTGGCTTCTCCTATGATACGGATGGACAGCCCAGGACCGGGGAAAGGCTGTTTCTCAGCGGTGGGCAGTCCCAATCCCCTTGCCACCTCTCTCACCTCGTCTTTATAAAGATCGTACAGGGGTTCTATCAGACCCAGGCCCATCTCTTCAGGTAAGCCTCCAACATTGTGATGGGATTTTATCGTATCTCTCTCTTCGTCTCCGCTCTCGATCCAGTCTGGAGCTATCGTGCCCTGTACTAGATAATCTGCATCGAACTTCTCCGCTTCCCTTTCAAATACTTCTATGAATTTGTTCCCGATGATATTGCGCTTCTCTTCCGGGTCCGTGATACCTTTCATAGCCTCGTAGAATTCTTGCCGGGCATCGATCATGCGGTGGTTGATATCCATCTCTTCGAATATCGACTCCATGTTTTCTGTTTCGTTCTTTCTCATGTAACCTGTATCTACATAGATCGCAAGTAGATCGTCCCCTAAAGCACGGCTCGCGAGCACAGTCGAAACGGTACTGTCCACTCCGCCGCTGCATCCCACGACGGCTTTGCCGTCAGCCTTTTTGATCTCCTCCACTTTTTCTTCGATGAAGCTTTCTGGATCCATGGGCTTCTCTCCTTGATACTCTCTCTACAGCTTCAACTCCTTCATATAATTTTTCTTTTTTGCAAACATCTCACAGGTGAAAAAAAGACGGGAAATAGTTTTTTCCGCCGACCTACGTTTTCATTATCGCCACGAGGAAGATCGCGATGGCGATCACAGCCCCTATCACGAAGGCACCGACATAGAAGAGCCCGGCCTTAAGGACCTCCATGAAACCAGACCCTCCAAAGATCTCTTCTGAATGAGCGATATACGTGCCTATCCAGAAAAGTACGCCGACCACTGTCAGTGAAAGACCGACATTTCTGCTCTTTCCTCTGCCAAAATAGGCTGTGAATATGCCCGATAGGAGCATCCCTAGACCCAACGTCAGCAAGAGAACCGTCAAGAATTCATATATTCCCAAATTCATCATTTTTGCCTCCTAAAATTCTATTCCAGTCAATGTTTTTGTATCTTCTACTCCTTCGATAGATCTAATCTTGTCTACGACGGTCTGCCCCAGGTTGTTGAAATTCTCCGCTTGAAGTTTCACTATCAGATCGTACTCACCGAACAACGAGTGTACCTCCGTCACCTCTTCAATCTCCTTCACTATGTTGTAAACATCCCGCTCGGCAGCCGGTGCTGTTTTTATCAACACGAACCCTATAGCCAAGATTACACCTACTCCGGGTAATCATTAGAGAAATATAAATATTTTGATTACTATCGACCCAAATCACTAGAGGACTTTCATCCCTTTATCTGCATCGGTGAGCAATTTGAATCCATCTTCAGTGACCACTATATCATCTTCTATCCTCACGCCGCCGTAACCCGACAGGTAGATGCCCGGCTCCACGGTGTAGACCATGCCGGGTTCTAAAGTAACCTCTACATTGGGCGAAAGTCCGGAACCGTCGTGGGTGGAAAGGCCTACACTGTGGCCCAGACCATGTATGAACTTACCCTCGAATTCCGTACTGTCGATGACCTCTTTCGCGGCGTTGTGCACATCTTTTCCCTCCACACCCGGTTCTATCATCTCAAAGGCGGCTTTTTGGGCCTCTAAAACCGTATCATACATCCTTCTCTGTTTGTCTGAGGCCTCACCCATGATGTAGGTCCTGGTTATATCGGAGCGGTACTGCTTGTAGAGAGCTCCGAAGTCGAGCAGAACGAAATCCCCTTCTTCAATCTTTCTCTCCCCGGACGTGTAGTGGGGCTCAGCTGTGTTTGGGCCCGTCGAAGAGATGGTCTCGAAGGCATCACCCGTAGCTCCTCTCTTCCTCATCATGTATGAGATCTCTGCTGCTATCTCGTACTCCTTCATCCCTACATCTATATGCTCAGTTATATCTTCAGCCACCCGTGAAGCTATGTCTCCAGCTTTGTCTAAAAGCTCTATCTCCTGCTCATCTTTTCTGTTCCTAGCCTCCACTATCGCATCCGAGACATCTATCAGGTCGGCATCGGTAGAATCCTCTATCTTCATATACCCCCTATAGGTGAGCTCAGAAGCATTGATCCCGATCTTTTCGTGACCGTTCAACTTCTCTTCGAGCCATTCCTCCAATTCCTCCCTGTTCCCCATGACTTCGGTGGGTATATCGGCTTTCTTCGCGCTCTCACTCTCCAATTCGCTCACGAGCATCTCCGAAGAAAAGTCCGGATAAAGGATTATCACGCAGTTCTCAAAAAGGCCTTCTGTCAAACCGGTGATGTAAAAAAATGTTTTATCAAGGTGTGGTTTGACCGAGTTATAGATCACTATCGAATCTACTTCATCCTCTGTCCGTTCAAAAATACTCTCGATTCTAGATCTCATGGTCCCCAATCCACCCCGGGTTATTTAATTTTGACTACTCTAGTCCCGGCTATATAATCGCCTATCCTCTTCCTCTCCGGGCTTTTAACTATCAATATTATGCTCAGTATATAGAACCCTAAAAGCATGTCAGCATATCTACCAGAATTTCTAGCGGCGCTCTGCACGAAGGACATGCGCTCAAAATCTTCATCCAAAACTCTCAAACCGAACAATAATTTGCCTATCGTGGTACCAAAATACCATTCAAAGATGGTGAAATATATGAAGTGGATGGATATGGCGAGAGAGAGAACCGCAAGTACCACCGGAGTCTGAGTTAAAAAAGTCGTCCGGCCTGCGGCGTTCTGAAAAGTGACAAAGAACAAAAAGAATGCAAAAGGGATTGTTAGTATGATAGTGTCGATCACAAATGCTATAGCTCTTCTGCCCAAGCTGGTGTACAATTCATTCATCCTTTTTCTTACCTCCTCTCTCAGGAACTTTCCCGTGAGAAAGTCCTTTCTCGCCTCTTCGTGATGAAACACTTCTCTTTTACTGCATAGAGTGAGGTAATCTTTGAGCGCGTACTCCTCAAACCCTAGTCTTTGAAGGATCCTAGATGTGCTGATAGGGCTTGCCTCGAGACGGAAACCCTGCAGTTTCATCAGTTTACAGGCCTTTTTTACCTCTTCCACCACACTCTTTAAAGCGAGTTCCCTGCTTTGAGCGTAGTCACCTCTTTTCAGTTGATCTTTTGCCCTGTCCATTAGATCCCCTGGAGGACTTATAGGATGTTCACGATAATAAAGAAACACCAGCGGCACAGAAGCTATAAGGCCAGAAAGATAAACGAGGTCCCTAGCTCCAGCCCCCCCCAAAGATCCCAATATACCTATATCTAGGAGCCCGGGTATCCTTAGTAGGTCGGCCCCGATCAGGTTGCCCAAGACCGCTATGGTATAAGCATAGGGTATAGAAAAGAACTCTCTTTCGCTGATCTTCAGTCCGAAAACGAAAGCCAGACTTAAAGCGCCTACAGAGGGTAGAAAAAACCAGGGGAATTCAGAGACTATACCCATACCCGGTTCGATCCTGGTCACCATAAACGCTAAAACCGAAACTACCGCTGTGCCGAAGATCAGCAAAAATACATTCAATTTTTTTTTGTATATAAAGCTCCCACATACTATCAAAGGTATCAACGCCCCACCCAAGTTGATATTCAGCAAAGAGTCTCCCGAAATTATGAGAGGGATGTCGGCAACCAATCCAAAAATAGAACCCACGATTATTATCCCTATCTCGGGTTTGTCAAAACCAGACTTTTTCATGTACTCTTTTTTAGTGAGATACGCGACGAGCAGAGAGAGAGAAAGCAGCGGTAATAATATGAGGTTGGAGGCGATCCCGAACATCGTCTGATAGTCCACGATATCGACCCTTATCGTATCGTATCCAGTGAGAATGAACCCATGGATATCCCGCTCTTGCTGTGGGTGTACTCGATCCAATCTCTCGTCTGAACATCTCCCAACCCTTCGACCCTGAGATGGTTCTTCAGTTGTTCTACCTTGAATTCTATTTCTCCATTCATTATATGACCGAGCATCGAGATGTCCTGCTCGCTGTGCATCCCCTTCTCCAAGGTATAAAGTGATACCGCTTTGTCCCTCTTCCTTCTACCTGAGAAAGGTTGGAGTATCCTGAAAGTGGTCTCGGTATCGAGATAAGCTATTATGGTGGAGACGGATTCGAAGGCCATCCTGTAGTATCGGTGTTCTTTGTTTACCTTGTCTGCGAATTTGTCTACAGCCTTGGTGACGGCTTTGAAATCTGATTGATCTTCGATATATTCCACATAATCCTTTTCCTCTTCACTCTCTTTAACTTCACCCATACTGACCGAATATGCATCTACATAATACACAAGCCCCCTCAGTTCGTATTCTTCATAAGTGGGGAGTACGAACTTCATCTCCTCCCTCACTTCATCTATGGTTTTATCCGTGATGACCCAGATGGCAGGTACGCCCTTTTCCAAGCCCTCCGCTATGAACGAATTTATCAACACTTCTTTCCCGACGTGAGGAGGACCGTAGATGGAAACATTAGATCCAAGAGGGATGCCGCCTAAAAGCAGATCGTCCAGTCTGCCGGTACCAGTTTTACATTTCTCCTGTTCGATCTCTCTGAGGATCTCTTCCTGTCTCTCCTCTAATTCTTCGTCCAACAGATCTTCCTGCCTGGCCCTTATCTCTTTTTCCTTCTGGTCCATATATTTCTCCTTGGCTTTCAATTCCTGCTCTTTCTTTTCTATCTCCTTCTTCAAATCTTCCAATTCTCTCTTCCTCTCCTGCTCGGTTTTCCCACCGATCTCCTTTTTCATGGCCTCCAACTTTTTACGTTCCTTTCTGATGACCTGCTCCCTGTGACGAAGGTCCTCTTCCCTCTCATTCAATTCCTGTTCTTTGTGACCGACCTGCTCTTTGAGTTCTTCTATCTTTTTTTCTTTATGGGCCAGTTCGCTCTTCAATTCCCCTATCATCTCGTCCCCGTCTTCCTGACCAGCTTCAACATCCCCGGTTTTCTTCTCCCGAGACTTCATCTTCTGGACCATCTTCTTCAATTTTTCGTTCTGCTTCTTCAGAGCCTCCAACTTCTTGCTGCTGACTTCTCCGACGCCACCGAGGGAAGCAGGAGAGGGGCCTTCTCCCTTTTGCTGAGACTTCAGGTATTTGACCATGGCCACGCTGCCCTGTTTTATCTCTTCTATCTCGTCTTTTAGATCTTCTTTTTCCTCTTTCAGCTCTTCTATCCTTTCCTCTTTCCTTTCAAGTTCAGATTTCAATTCGCTATTTTCTTCCAATATCTCCTGGGGATCGAACTCATCAGATTCGAGTTCCGATACCCTCCTTTCGAACCGTTCTCTGAGATCTTCTAGTTCATTAGTTTTACGTTTCAATTCTTTTTCTTTTTCCTCCAACCTTTCCCTTTTTTCTTCGAGTTCTTCCTCCATCTCTTTCCTTTGGTCTTCGAAGCTCTCTTCTCCGAGCCAATCCGAGAAAGATTCCTCTTCACCGGTGAGCCATGCCTTCAATGAATCGAATTCTTCTCCCTTTTCCTCTGTACTGGTTTTAGAGATGGGACCAGTCTCTTCCGCTTCCTCTATTTCCTCACTGAGGATACCTCCTATGTCCTTGTCGCTCTCACCGGTCAACCACTGGGCCAATTCATCGTCCTCGTCCCCATAACTCTCCTCTTCAGTGTCTAGAGGATTGCCGGGATTCCCAGGGTTATCTTTTTCGCTTTCGAGCTCTTCCACTCTCTCTTTTATCTGTTTAGCTTTTTGTTCACCGATGCCGTTCACAACGGTTATATCTTCCACATCAGCTTGTGAGATCGATTCTAAACTGTCAAAACCCTCATCTTTCAAACCTTCCAACATGTCCTCGGTGACGCCTGATATTTCGGACAGCTCATCTAGGAGAGACTCATCAGATTTTGCTATAGGTCCTTCTAAAGCATCGTCAGAGGTCTTAGCCTTTCCGGCTGGAGTCCCTTTAGAATTGCCTACCATCTTTGCCACTTGCCTAGAGCTTTTAAGGAAGACCGGGGGAAGGTATTGTCATCCCGATTATAAAGTTTTTATTATCGCACCCCTGTCGATCCCAACCATTTTATATCGCCGTTTGAAGAGAAACGAATGGGGTTATTTGGTGTAGTTTGGGTTCGGTAAACAGTACAATCCCAACTCATATTATTTAAACTCTTTCCTCAAAGTGCAAACTTTCCTTTTAAAAAGTCGATCGATTGTTTTATCAACACGGGTATAATGAACCAAAAAACCACCACTATCATACCCTCCACTCTTAGATACTTCAATGTCACTATAGATAAAACCCCGATAACTACCGCTATCGATATGACCTTCCAGTCGATCTTATGTAGATCCAACACGTTTATTCCTATCTTCTCCTGCCATAAAAACCCTTTTAAATAGGTCCTCTATAACTCCTAGATATCGGTGTGAAAACCATGCCTAAGAAGGAAAAAGATGAGGAGATTATAACATTGAGCCATGGGGCAGGGGGTAAGAAGATGGAAGAACTGCTTTCTAGATCGATACTTCCCTGGTTAACTAATGAATCTGGAGAGATCTCTTTGTCCGATCTCGATGATTCTTCAGTCACTGACGACATAGTCTTCACCACGGACAGCCACACTGTAAAACCCATCTTTTTCCCAGGAGGTGATCTCGGCAGCTTGGCGGTCTCCGGAACCATAAACGATCTTCTAGCCCTTGGCGGTAAACCTATAGCTTTGTCTTTGGCGATCGTCATCCCCGAGGGTTTCTCTGTGAGGAAGCTCCAGAGGCTTCTAGAAAGCATCTCTCGGGTCCTGAAAGAAGAAAACGTCCCCGTGACCACGGGCGACACCAAAGTGGTAGAAAAAGGGGATATAGATGAACCCATCTTCACCACCTCCGGTATAGCGAAACGACATCCTTTATTGGATGACAACCTGGAGTTGGCCGGTGGCAGGCACACCAGATGGCTCTCCGATGACAATCTGAACCCCGGAGACAAGATCATAGTCACCGGAAGCTTGGGTGACCACGGCATAACCGTTTTGTCCGAAAGAGAGGGGTATGGTTTCAGTGGGGATGTGAAAAGCGATGTGAAGGCTTTAACCGATGTCATGGAAGAAGCCTTGAAAGTCGGTGGGATCGCTTCAGCGAAAGATCCCACCCGGGGCGGCTTGGCCAATACGTTGAATGAATGGGCCGATAAATCTTCAGTCGGTATAGTGGTCAGAGAAAAGGACATCCCTATCAAAGGATGGGTGGACTCGGCGAGTGAGATGTTGGGTATAGACCCATTGAGCATAGGTAATGAAGGTAAATTCGTGATGGCCGTTCATCCATCTAGGGCAAAAAAAGTGCTCAAAGCTTTGAGGAACACGGATGGAGGTAAAGATGCCTCTATCATCGGAGAGGTAAAAGAGGATATTGACGACGTGGTATTGAAAACCGAAGTGGGTGGAAGAAGGATCCTAGAGATGCCCGTTGGGGATCCCGTACCTAGGATCTGTTAGGGTCCCACAACATCTTTTTGAGCAGGAAGGAGACCACCGCTGTAAGTGGAGCAAGTAATACGACCCAGTTGATGAAAGGCCTCCATCCTATACGTGTTTTCTCTTCTACCACTTCTACCTTTATAGAGACCGTGTCGGTGTTACCCTCCACGTCTTCCACATAAAGTTCTATCCTGCGGGTGCCGAGTTCTTCAAATTTTACCGTTATCTCTTCTCCTTCCCTATCGTAATTTGAATCTCCATTCAGGTTCCAACGATATTCAACGATCCGATGATCATCCCAACTGTTCTCCCCCGAAAGATTCACTTTAGAGCCTGCGGTCACGGACCTGTCCGGTCCGGCATCTGCTATGGGCTTGATCGTGTCTTCCCAATCTGTAAGGAAGACCTCTGAGTAGTACTCGGCTAACCTCTCGTTCTCTACTATAACGCCAACTTCTCTGTTATGGAGAGGTGAATTTGCATTCCAATTTATAGAGGATACCATCACTCTACTTTCGTCCACCACCATCCCTTTGTTGTGTATCTTGAGCAGGTCTTTGTAAGAAGAGAGCAGCCGGGCTTCTAAGCTGATATCTTCTTCTTCTCCGAAAGTGTTCAGATTCCGAACTATGAGGTCGTTTTCACCCCCGTGTTTCTCCATCTGATACCATGTTGAATCCAAAAGGACCTTGACCTCGATGCCTTGTAGTGCGGCATCTTTCAGAGCGGTCAGATAGGGATTTTTCCCATCGGACCAGTAATTGATATAGGCCTGTTGCACATATATGGAGTGGTCCGCAGATTCGATCATGTCCAGGATTGTGGAGGGGGACATGCTGGTATCGGGTGAGAGTAAAGGCGTTACCTTGGACTTTCCATAAAATTCGGTTCCGTTGAATTTAGGGGTATAAAATGTGTCGTCCCTATCCGAGCCTTCTGGCTCTTCTTCAAATGTTCGCTTCTTGTAAATTTCGCTGAAATACCAATCGCTCCTGTAGACCTCGTCGTAGTACTCAGCGACCTTTTCGTTTTCGATCACGACGCCCCATCCCCGGTTCCCTCTTTTTCTATCTAACGGGTAGCCAGTATCGACAAAATTTTCAGAAGAAATGAGGACTGATCTTTCATCTCTGATGATATATTTGCAGTGGAAAAAGTCGTAAGGCGAGTACCTCTCACCTCCTATCGTTCTGATCTCGCCTTCATTTTCTTTTATCAAACTGAGTGCGTAATGCTCCTTTTCGGAGATACCTCCTACAGGGGACCCATCAACAAGAACTTTTACTTCGATCCCATCCCTAGAAAGGTTCGCTATCCTACGGGCGATCCTTAGGCTTTCAAGTTGATAGACAGCTACCTGTAGCGTTTCTTCAGTATCGTTTATATGATCCAGCAGAATCCTTAGGGAACTGTCTGGAGCCGTATATCCAGAGATGTTGCCTCTGTAGGTCATTTCTTCACTATGAAAGTTGGAATGTCCAACCATCCATCTTCTTTCCCATGTCCAGTTTTCTTTGTCGCTACCGACCGTTTCGCCGTTCAGCTCCTTTCTCTTGGCGTATTCTCCCTTCCAATGCCTTTCGACCCATTCTCCGGACCATAATTTTCCGCCCTCTCCGTCTCCATAGTAAAAGGAATCTATCGTACGATCGTTGAGCGATAGTAGAACTTTTCCACTCTCGTCTGAGAGGGTAAAGTTTCCATCGGACTCTACAGCACTCTCATTGGTCCATACCGCATCAGCAGTTTCGTTCCAGACCGCTTCATACCCTTCATCTCTAGCTGCAACGAAACTTTCTTTTTTTCCAAGCCGGATCTCCTTCAACTGCAGCTCCGCTTCTCCATTAGAAAGAGTGACATCACCATAAAACTCTTCATCATCCCAATTCTCGACCGTCAAGAACTCACTGCCGGGCCCGGTATTGTAATAGACCTCGGTTATCTTCAGATTCACATCACGGCTTACTTGATTTGTGACTTGTGGTTCCACTCCCCCTTCTGCCGCTTCCATATTCAGACCGTAGAGAGGTGAGGCGATCATCGAAAAGGATAATACTATTATTGATGAGAGTACGACGACCTTTTTCATGAGAGGGGATTTTGAAGGTGATATTAAAAATTATAGTGGGCCGATTATGTGTAATTCTTAAATACCACGCGCTGATAAAAGGTCTCAGAAGGACATAACAAAATGTGAGAGGACCTGCGTCTCCGCACATCTGCCGAGGTAGCTAAGTCCAGCTACTGCGTGGAACTACGTTCCACTTGTATCTAAACTAGTGAGTCCAG
>JBKHKA010000019.1:0-31621 GCA_046537845.1 Candidatus Aenigmatarchaeota archaeon | reverse complement strand
CACTATAATTTAGTCTTTCCGCTGTTCCTTTCTTACCATAGCCACGGCGTCCTCGCCGTTCTCATAATAATCTTCGATCATGCCTACTTTGATAAAACCCTTTTTTTTATAAAATCGGATCGCTCCTTGGTTGGAGGGTCTGACCGTGACGAAAAAATGATCAGTGTCCATCCTGCTCTGAACAACCTCCATGAGAGTCGTTCCTATACCTTCAAAACGGGATGAAGGAGAGATCGCTATAGATATTATGACGCCGTGATCATCTCTTTCTTCCCCCATCACATAACCGGTTATGGATCCTTTATCAGGATCTTCATATACAAGAAAGAGATCGCTGCCTAGATGATGGTAAAAGACTTCATCAGGATAGGGATGATCGAAACTCTCTTCTTCTATCTGGATGACCTCATCGATATCTTTTTCTTCACACTCTCTTATAGACATCTTCCAGGCAACAACTAGACGGTCTCTAAAATCATTTGTGGGATAGTGACCCTAAAATTAATTATCTATCAAAAAGTTGTGCCTCTGTGAGATCATGAAAAGACCGGAACCTTTCAAGATCAAGATGGTGAAAAATCTGGACCGATCATCCAAGGAAGAGAGAAAGGAAAAGATAGAAGAGGCCGGCTATAATGTCTTCAAATTGAGGTCTGAGGATGTTTTCATAGATCTTTTGACGGATTCCGGTACTTCAGCAATGAGCGATCAGCAGTGGGCGGAGATGATCAGGACGGAACAAGCCTATGCTGGGAGCGATTCTTACTACTTGTTGAAGGACACGGTTGAAAACATATTTGGGTTTGAAAGATTCGTGATAGTCCATCAAGGGAGAGCGGCTGAAAACGTTCTTTTCTCGGTACTCGTGGAGGAAGGAGATTACGTACCCAACAACATGCATTTCGATACCACCAAAGCTAACGTGAAACATAAAGGTGGGGAGCCGGTCAACCTGGTGAGAGAGGAAGCCTACGATCCAGAAGTACGAGTGGATTTCAAAGGGAACATGGACGTTCAAAAACTGGAAGAGTTCACCGACGAAAAAGGAGTCGAAAATATACCGCTCATAATGCTGACCATAACCAACAACACGGGCGGGGGTCAGCCCGTTTCGATGAAGAACATAAAGGAGGTCTCTGAAGTCGCCGAAGATCACGGCATACCTTTCTTTTTCGATGCCTGCCGATTTGCAGAGAACGCCCACTTCATCAAACAGCGTGAGGAGGGTTATTCGGATAAGTCCATAAAGGAGATAACCAGAGAGATGTTCTCCTACGTAGACGGGTTCACTTTCAGCGCAAAGAAAGAGGGACTGGTCAACATAGGGGGTCTGCTGGGCTCCAAAGATGATGATCTGCATGAGAGATGCAAGAACCTGAGCATAATCATCGAAGGTTTTCCGACCTACGGTGGATTGGCCTGCAGAGAGTTGGCGGCTATAGCGGAAGGCTTGAAAGAGGCGGTGGACGATGAATACCAGCGCTATAGGTATCAGCAGGTCAAATTCCTTGCAGATATGCTTTTAGAAGGCGATATCCCTATAATAGAACCCGTGGGGGGTCACGCGATATTCGTAGATGCGAAGCGGTTCTTACCCGATATACCTCCCCAGAGATTTCCAGCCCAGGCCCTGACCACGGAGCTCTATAAGGAGGCGGGGATAAGAGCGGTAGAGTTGGGTACCAGCGCATTCGGAGATACCGACGATGAAGGCAACGTCGTCCCGGCGGAGATGGAAAATATGAGACTGGCTATACCACGGCGGGTCTACACTTTGAATCAACTGGAGTATGTGGCGGAGTCGATTCAAAAACTTTATGAAAGGAGAGATCATATCAAGGGGCTGAAGAGGACTTACGCCCCCGAGTTGCTCGGTCACTTCATGGCCGAGTTCGAACCGGTAGAATGAAGTTGGAGTACGATCGGCTAAACAACAAGCAGATTTATATAATAGCGATGAAAAATCTCTAATAATAGATTCGTGGAGGCCCTAAAGAGGTGTTCTACATATGATAATGAAGGCCACGAAAGTATGTATGATCGCTGCTCTCATCTTGTCCATGATCAGTTTATCCTTTGTGAGCGCCAGTCCTGATAATGGGTCTCCCTTAGAGCTTTCATCAGAACTCGTAGAAGAAAGGCCTAACCTATTCGGCAATCTGACCGATGAAGGGGTTAAATTAGAATGGGACCTTTCACTGAGTGGGGTCGAACCAGAAAGATTCAGGGTCTACAGGAGTTTGACATCCAGTTTCAAATCTCTCTACAAGGAGTTGGACGACGAAGAATACGAGTTCGTAGATACCGATGTAGAAGAAGGCAGGACCTATCATTATTGGATCACGGCCTTATTTGACGAAAATCAAGAGAGCAGGCTCTCAAAGGAACTGGAGATCAGAGTGGGGGGCAAAAATGTACCTTTACCGCCGAGGAACCTCGAGGCATTCCCTGGTGATGAAAAGGTGAGATTGAGGTGGGATAAACCGCTGGATTGTGGTCTTCCCGATGACACCGAGATGGGGAACTACATCCTTTACAGGGAAAAAGAAGGTGAAGAGTTACCCTCCGATCATCCGGGTAATGCAGCTACAGAATGGGCCGATGATAACCTGAAGAACAACAAGGAGTACACATATTATCTCAAAGCTCAGAACTCGGTAGGGATGAGCGAATCTACAGAGAAGGTCAGCTTCACCCCTACTGACAACATACCTCGACCTCGATCTCCTAGAAATTTCAAGGTCTTCACCGGCAGGAACCGGACAGAGTTCACCTGGGATCCGCCTGAAAAAGATGAACATATATACAAGTACCGCATCTATAAAGAAGGGGAGGTTCTGACAGAGGTGAACAAACACACGAACTATTTTGTGGATGAAAAGGTGATTCAAGGAAGTACTTACGAATATTCCGTCCGCGCGGTCAACGTGGAAGATGAAGAATCGATCAATATGCTGGAAAAAACTATCTCTCTCCCCATGGAACAAAACGTTGGTAAAGCGAGTGATCTGAATGTCGAAGCCGGAGATCAGAAGATCGAGTTGAGTTGGAAAGACCACAACGGTTCCGAGAAAAGCCCATATTACAATATATACAGGGGTGAGAGCGAAGACGATCTGACTTTTGTAGCTCAGGTCGAGGGTACGACTAGATTCACTGACAGGGATTTAGAGAACAAAAAGGTATACCATTACAGAATCAGGGCGGTAAATTCGAACAACACTTTGGGTAAATCTTCAGAGATGAGGCACGGAGTTCCAATCGAACAGGACGAAGACAATTTTTCACCTTGGACCCTGATCGGTTTTGCGGCCATAATAGCCGTAGGTATTTTCATTATAGTCGCAGTTCTTAAAAGGCGGGAACCTAAAGGACCCCAGGTCGATATTAAGGAGAAAGGTTCCGAGGGTTGATCCGAGCTCAGTCATCCCTGCTCTTCTACAGGGGGGAATTGTATCTCGTATCTCCTGTTGGGCGAGGGAGATATCCTCAATATGATCTCTTTCTCGAGTGAATAATACCTCCTTCTTCCTTCTTCTCTTGAAGCGATCAAGCCCGCTTCTTCTAACTTTTCAAGATGGTGTTTGGCGGTCTTGCCGTCCATCCCCACTTTTTCCATGATCTCGGAGACATACATATCTCTGAAGGTGAGCTGGTGAAGTATCTCTAGTCTGGCTTTTGAGCCCAATATCTTTAACGGATCCATCCTATCACGTATATAATTCCTAAGAATTTTTATATACTTTAATCTTTTGCTCTATGATGTGATAACATGCCCGAGATACCCAACAAAGGAGAAGGAAAGAAAAGAGTGATAACCGAAGGAGACATGGAGCACGAGGTCTACCTGGACAGAGAACAGATCGCTGATTTTCTAGAGGGATTAGCGAAGCAGTTGAGAGAAGGCGATAAGGTGACTATCAAAACCGAAGAGTGGGAACTCCCCTTTACTTTCAGAGATCCCATCGAACTCGAGATCGATTACGAGGGTTACGGAGAAAAAGAACTGGAGATAGAGATCGAGATGAAGGAAAAGAAAGAAGAGGAAGCTCCGACGGTCTCCTGAAAAACCCTTCCCTAAATTTTTATTATAAGACCCACTTCTACTCCTGATGAGATCGGTTTACGGACCGATAGATTCCTGGAGGTTGAAGCGTTCTCTCGGGGTCGATCTGATCAGCCGAGAGGGTCGAGTCTGCACTTTTGACTGCGTTTACTGCCAGATAAGAGAATGTGAAGCTGTGACCTCAAAGAGACAAGAATTTGTCGAAATCGACGAAGTGAGGACGGAATTGAGCGAGGCGTTGAATCTTGTCGGTGGTCACACGGATTACATCACATTTTCTGGGATGGGAGAACCAACTTTGGCAAAAAACTTAGATGAAGGTATAGATATGGTCCGGGAAGTATCGGATAAACCCGTGGCGATGCTGACAAACGGGAGTTTGCTTCATAAAAAAGAAGTGCAAAAGGCCGTTCGAAGATCGGATTACGTGATAGCCTCTCTGGATGCGCCGGATCAGGAACTCTTGAAGAAGGTGAACCGTCCCTGTGAATATATCCATTTCGAGGATATAGTGGAAGGATTGAAGGATTTCAGCGAACACTTCGATGAAAGGTTCGCACTAGAGGTCATGCTGATCGAGGAAAATTTCAAACAGGTGGCCGAGATCGGAGAGCTGGTTGAAGAGATGGATGTGGATGAGGTACAATTGAATACACCTCTCAGGCCTTCGGTTGTGCCTCCTTTGAAAGAGGAAGAGCTCAAAGAGGCGAAGAAGTATTTCGAGGGGGTCGAAACGAAGATGGTTTACGAGGCGAAAAGAACGGAGACTCCTAAGCTCGACGATAAAGAAGTGATAAGGAGAGGAAGGCCAAAAGGGTGATCATCAGTTGGTGTCAGACCGAATCATAAGCCAAAATAAAGTATAAATAACACCTCTAATTACTCGCACCCGACAGGTGTCCCGATGGGGAATAAGCGAGGTCAAAACCCTGTAATGGGGATCGTTGGGCAGCATAAAAAGGAGCTCACGTTCATATCTCTTGGGATCATTCTGTTCCTTTTCGTATATCTTTCTCCCGTCGGGGCTCTAAAAGATCTGAATGGAGATATGAGAGCCGCTTTGGGCATCCTTTTATTCGCCGCGACCTTATGGATCACTGAATCGGTTCCACTCTACGTGACCTCTATCATCATAGTTTTATTCCAGATACTGTTCATCCAAGAAAGCACGGTCAGTGCAGATGAAGCTTTGGCTCCCTTCTTCAGTCCGATCATCGCGTTGTTCTTGGGTGGGTTCGTGCTGGCGGCAGCACTAAGCAAATACAAGCTGGACATAAAGATCGCCAAAGAGATACTGAGGAAGGCGGGGAAGGCTCCTAAAAACGTCATGCTCGCATTGATGGGGATCACCGCATTCCTATCTATGTGGATGTCCAATACCGCCACCACCGCCTTGATGGTCGCTCTCGCAGTTCCCATCTACACCCAGATCCCTAAAGAAGAAAAATTCAAGAAAGCAATAATATTGGGGATACCTTTTGCCGCCAATATAGGAGGGATGGGGACACCCATCGGCACACCGCCCAACGCCATAATCATGAACGAATTGGCTTCTCCTCCTGAGGGCATAGAGGCGATCAGGCTTACTTTTCTTGACTGGATGCTGATAGCTATGCCCGTGACCTTGCTGATGCTGCTCATCGCGTTCTTGCTCCTTTATTTTTCATTCAAACCCTCGACCGATAAGTTGGAAGTGGATTTTGAGGAAAGGACTTCAAAGGGCTTTTCTGGAAAACAAACGTTCGTGATGATAATTTTCTTTGTCACCGTATTCTTGTGGTTGACTTCATCTATCAAAACCATCGGGGACATATTTCAACATCCGGGTATAATAGCCCTTATCCCCCCCATTGCCTACTTCAGCACAGGTATACTGGACGAAGACGATTTATCTGAGCTAAACTGGGACGTTCTGCTCTTGATGGGAGGAGGTTTATCCTTGGGTAACGCTATCCAGGCTACGGGGTTAGCCGATGAGATAGTAGGGGCTATCCCCTATGGAGCATGGGGGCTGATATTGATAATAGTAGTGTTTGCAGCCCTCGCTATAATCCTTTCTACATTCATGAGTAACACGGCAACAGCGGCCCTTATGGCACCTATAATGATAGTCATCGGGGCAGACTTGGGGGCTCCTGTCTCTATAATGGCCTCTGTGGCCCTGGCTTGTTCCATGGCCATGGCTTTACCCGTCAGCACCCCTCCCAACGCTATCGCTTACGGCACGGACGTCATCGAGGTCAAAGATATGATAAAATACGGCAGTTTGATCAGTTTGATCGGGATATTGATCCTCATGCTAATATTCGGATACGGCTTCTATTACTACTGAAGCAGTGCTCGCTCAACTGTTCTTTTTTTCGTTCATGAACCAAACTTCCTGCTGATTGAACGGTACTTTTATCTCGTTCTCCTCCAGCGTTTCCTTGATCTTCCAGAGGAGTTCCATACGCAGCTGAAACCAATCAGTGGAAGGTCCCCATATCCTCACTTTCAGCTCCACAGCACTGCTCCCTAAACTCTGCACAAAGACCTGCGGTGGAGGATTCTTAAGAGCTAGAGGATGCTCGTCTATCACCTCTTTTATGATCTCCATAGCTTCATCGGCATCGTCTTGATATCTTATCCCCACGTCGTACTCGAACCTTCGGGCTACGTTCTCTAAGTAATTGACGATATTACCCGTGAACACTTTTTCGTTGGGGACCCGTACGTAAACGCCGTCGAAGGTCCTAACGGACGTGCTTATTATCCTTATCTCCTCCACCATCCCCAATGTGCCGTTCTCTCCGCCGATATTCACCACGTCCTCGACCCTGAAGGGTCTTTCAAAGGTGAGGAATATACCGGAAATGAGATTTGAAACGATGCTCTGGCTGGCGAACCCGATGACAACGGCCATTATGCCTCCAGCGACCAACAGACCCGAAAGATTCATCTGGAGTATGGGGAGGATTATAAACAAGCCTATGATCAGAACTGTGTATTGTACTATCTTGGATATCGTGACTGCTCTGTCTTTGGATACTTTGTCCTTCAGGGAGCGTTGGACATTCAGTGAGATGATCTTTCCGATGAAGGCGACTATCAACAATATCAGCAGGCTTATCAAGATATCGAAAACTGTAACAGAGCCGTAGAGCACCTTATCCAAGATCATATGCCTCCCTCCATGAGGTATTTTGCGGCTTTCAGAGGAATTTTTTTCTCTTCGTATATGTCTCGTGCTCTCTTCATCCCCTTCCTCAAAGGTCGATTGAAGAAATCAGTGATTGAGCGGTCCTCGTCCTTGACGATCATCTTCCCGTTCATGCAGACCGTGTCCTCATCGTAAAATATCTTCATGCCGTAACCGCTGAAGACCGCCATGTGGATCTCGATCGAAGAGGTGTTGGTGTTGGCTATAGTTAATTTCAAAATACCCTCGGAGTGGGTATCGACCTCCATCATATCATATCGGACCGGGCTGTTCCAATACTTGCATATTTCCCCCTTTTTTACGTCCCCATAGAGTGTATACTTCGATTTCGAAAATGTAAAGATGTCTATAGGCTCCCTCTCTTCATCCATGAATACACCCACCTCCACGGGAAAGGTGAGATAGAATGTGGTCTTTTTCTTCGATGCCAAGACCACTGGGTTTTCAAATTCGATCAAGAGTGAAGAGGTGATCTGTTTGGGGATGTTCAAGGGCTCTACGGGGGAGAAAAGTATCTTCTCATTCGAAGATACTATATTCATCTCCACCAGGGTCTCCTCGCGGTCCTCCCTTTTGTAGTGGATAACTTCATCTTCTTTTTGAAGACTGATCTTCGTCTCCCCCTCTTCAAATTCAAATGGGGCCTCCTGCAGACCGAACATACTCCTTTATCTACAGAGCGGCTTTAAAATTTTCGTTCTTCTATCCGGACTTTTCCTCAAATCATATATACCTGGGATATGATACAATGGAGAGGATGAAAAGGATGACGAGAAGTTCATCTGATAAAGTTGATCTACCGTCCGATAGTTTTTTCCACATGAGTGAAAGCTCAGGAGAAGATGGGGATATCTCGATCATAGATTATGACAAAGATGATTTTGAAGAAAGAGAAAGTGTGGATGTGGAGGAGTGTGAAGATTATAAAGAAAGATCTACGGTCACCTGGATCAACGTTGACGGCCTACAGGACGCTGAAAAGATAAAGAAATTGACGGACTCTTACGGCTTCCATCCACTGCTGGTAGAGGACATATTGAACACCCAACAGAGACCGAAATTTGAGGAGTTCGAGGATCATCTGTTTTTGATAATGAAGATGACTTACACTGAAGACGACAGCGATGATATAGTGATGGAGCAGGTGAGCTTGGTGATAGGGGAAAATTTCCTCCTATCTTTCCAAGAGAAAAGCGGTGATGTTTTCGAGTCCATCAGAGAAAGGATACGGAAGGGAAAAGGAAGGATAAGAAACAACGGAGCTGATTACCTGGCTTACGCCCTTATCGACGCCGTGGTCGACCATTACTTCGTCGTACTGGAAAAGATAGGTGATAGGATAGAAGACATAGAAGGTGAACTCGTGAAAGAACCGGATACCGAAGTACTCTACCGGATACACAACCTAAAAAGGGAGATGATCGGCCTGAGAAGGTCGGTATGGCCGCTTAGAGAGGTGATAAATTCCCTCCTCAGAGGTGATTCGCACCTTGTGATGGATTCTACAGAGATATACTTCAGGGACGTCTATGACCATACTATTCAGGTAGCGGACACCATAGAGACGAATAGAGACATACTGTCCGGACTATTGGACCTCTATCTTTCCAGCATAAGCAACAAGATGAACGAGGTGATGAAGGTCCTGACCATCATCGCCACCATATTCATACCTCTAACTTTTATCGCTGGTATATATGGGATGAACTTCGATCCTGAAGCTTCGCCTTTCAACATGCCAGAACTGAATTGGGCTCTTGGATATCCCATTACGTTGGCAGGGATGTTGGTCGTGGCTCTCCTGATGGTCGTTTACTTCAGAAGGAAAGGGTGGTTGTGAGAACACCCTGTTGGTCGGGAATATAGAAAGCGCTGACATACCGATTCACAGTTTGTTCAATTCACCCATCACGCTCTTTCTCACGTTCTCCGGTGTGAACTCTTCCAGATGACCCGGGACTTCGACGACCGGTATCTTGTCCTCCAAGTACTCTATCATCGGCTTGGTCTTTTGGTGGAATTCTTGAAGCCGGGATCTTATCTTCTCCTCGGTATCGTCGGACCTCTGTATCACTTCTACACCACACTTCTCACACATACCATCTTCAGGAGGATCGTATTTAAGATGGTAAACTTTCCCGCACTCAGGGCATATCCTTCTTTTGACCGTTCTTTCTATTATCTTTTCATCCGTATTCCTCACCCAAAGTATGAAATCTATCTCGACGTTCTTTTCTTCCATCAGATCCAATAGATATTTTGCCTGATCTACAGTCCTCGGATAGCCGTCTAAGACCTGATCACTGTAATCCTTCTTTCGGAAGTAGGATTCGAAGAGCTCGTTGGTGATCCGATCCGGTACGAATTTACCTCTATCGACGAAATATTTTGCCTTCATACCCAGGATGATCTCCTCTTCATCGGTCCCCAGCTCTTCAGCGATCTCATCGTCGGGAACGAACTTCTCTGTAGATTCGTTCCAGAACTGGGATATATCTCCCACGTAGCCGAATTCATCGACCTTCTTCAGATATGATCTGAATATATCGCCGGTCGATAGCTGTTCTAGGCCGTATTCTTCGACAAGCACGTCTATCCTTGGCTGTTTACCGGCTCCACTCTTTCCGGTAACGATAACGTTATCAACATCGCTCGGGGCGTTGTCATACATGATATCTAGATCGGCATAGTAGTTTAGTATATAATAATTTTTTAGAGGCAGAGCCAGGAAGATATCTATTCTTCGGGGCAAAATATATATAATAGCAGTGCATAACTATAGACGTCACGATAACACCCTCCCACCCCCCTTCCTATTACTTTTTTGATTTTCTTATCTTGTCTAGTTTCTATTTTTACGGGTAGAGTATATTTTGAATCAGTCCTCCATTTAGTAATCTCTTCGATTCTAGAGGATAGACTCTGACAGCAGAAAGATGGTGGGGCCGCCGAAATTCGAATTCGGGTGCCTACCGCCCCATGGTAGAAGGATGGACCAAGCTACCCCACGGCCCCAAAAATGGATGTGTGGTCAGTGTTCCATGACCTCGTCTATCAGATCATTGTGGGTCAAAAACATCCTTCGACAGCAGTAACGTTCTATACCTAGATCGTCAAGTACCTCTCCGGGGTCTTCTCCTTGTTCCACTCTATCTTTGTACACCTCGTATACGTTCCCTATAACTTTACCGCACGTGAAACATCTGACCGGTATTATCATTTTTACATCACCTGTAGGACTTCTGTCTTTTCGATCTAGCTCCGCGACCCATCGGTTGCTTGGGTAATTTTCTCCTAGGATCTGAAACCAATAGACTCCTGTCATACTCCTTGAAGAGCTCTTCGAGCTCCGTTTCTTTAAAGTACTCTACGAAGCAGTTCGCTATGGCGGTTCTTGCGGCGTCAGCCTGTCCCATGGTCCCGCCTCCTTCAACGTTGACCTCTATATCCACGTCTTTCGACCTTTCTCCGACGAGCTGTATGGGTTCCTTCACTTTGAGGCGGGCCATCTCTGGGGAGAGTATCTCTAGAGGAACCGTATTGATCCTGATCCTGCCTTTGCCGGGCCTTATGGTCGCTTTCGCTACAGCCTCTTTTCTCTTGCCAGAGCGCGTGACTGCTCTTTTGTCATCCTTTTCCTTATCCGTCATATTTTACACCTAGAATTTAGCTCCAAGATGTTTTGAAACTTCTCCTAAGGAGATGCCCAATTTACCTTCAGATCCTTTCACATCTGGTTCTATTATCTCCTCATCTTCCAGTTCTGAAGGTACGCCTATATAGGGGCGTAGCCTTTTAAATGCTTTTCGCCCTCTCGGCTTATCTCTCGGCAGCATGCCTCTCACGGTCCTCTTGAATATCCTCTCAGGCCTCCTCGAAAAATCCGGGGCGTTTATCTGTTTACCCCTAGCTCTCTTCTGCTCGTAATCTGTAAGTATGTTCTTTTTGTTACCGATGATGAATATCTTCTCGGAGTTGACCACTTTTATCTCTTCGCCGTCTAAAAGTTCGCTGGCGACTTTGCTGGCCAATCTTCCCAATATCTTGCCATCAGCATCATATACTTTCATCCCGATCACCTCATAATCTTTATTCCACTGCCTTCAGGCTCTCGTTCTGCCAGCTCGCGGATCTTGAGGTACTCTCCGCCAGCTTCCGATATACTCTCTTTTGCGCTTCTGCTAGCCTTGAATGCGCCCACCGTGACCTTCTTATCCAGTAATCCTGCTCCTAAGACCTTGCCTGGTACAACGATCGTGTCTCCGTCTTCGGTATACCGCTGAATACTCGAAAGGTTGACCTCAGCCCAATTTTTCATAGGACTCTCTAACCTTTCCGCAACGTCTCGCCAGATAGGTGCGTCTTTTTCTCTCGCCTGATCTTTTAGGTCCTTGATCAGGCTTACCAAGTTCGGATTCGTTTTATCTTCTATCGTCATATCTGACTCCTCCGACACGGGAAAGGAAAATCTGGTACAATTTTCCTCAGTACTCGTGCTTTTCAAGAGTATCTACAGGCAGTGAAGGTGGTCAGTTATAAATCTTACTCCTGTGAGAAAACGAAAGTTACAAATCTTCTCCTCACATGTACGGGTATATGTTAAGATGTGTATCCTGTGGGAAGGAATACACCGACAAATCGGGTAAGCAGATATGCAGCTGTGGAGGGCCCGTGGAATCGGAGTATATCACTGGAAGCGTTAGGAGAGGGGAGGGCGTGTGGAAGAGGTACGGCGAGTTTTTGCCCTGCGACCTCCCCGGAACTCTTTCACTCCGTGAAGGCGATACCCCTTTGATAAAGTCGGAAAAATTATCCGAAAGATACGGCTTGGATCTTTTTTTCAAAAATGAAACTGTGAACCCAACGTGGAGTTTCAAAGATAGGGGGACTGTCTTGAGTTTGCAGAGAGCTTTAGAACTCGACGCTGAAAGAGTAGGTACGGTCTCTACTGAGAACATGGGAGTGAGCGTGGCGGCTTACGGTGCAAGAAAAGAGTTAGAGCCGTTGGTTCTAGTCACTGAAAACATCGCGGAAGAAAAATTGATGCAGATCGACGCTTACGGACCGACCATCATCAAGGTATACGGTGATTACGGTGAACTGTTTTACAAGAGCTTGGAGATTTCCTGGGATAATATCTACTTCTCGAATTCAAATTCTCCTTACAGGATAGAGGGGTACAAAACTTTAGCATTCGAGGTCACAGAGCGTTTCGTGCCGGATTATATGATCATGCCGACCAGTTCTGGTGGTCTCTTCAGGGGTGTGATGAAAGGTTTCATCGAGATGGAAAGGTGCGGTGTCATAGATGAGATACCGATACCGGTAAGCGTGCAGGCAGCAGGGTGCTCACCTATCTATCGGGCCTTTGAGTCCGGTGAAAAAAGCATCAAAAGATGGAAGGACCCAAAGACCGCGGCATCGGCGATAGCCAATCCTTATCCCCCTGGCGGCAACGAAGTATTGAGGAAGCTGGACGAGTATGGAGGCCTCTGCGTGGCTGTGTCTGACGAAGAAGTACTACAGGCTCAGAGGATGATCGCCTCGGAAGGCATCTTCTGCCAGCCCGCCTCGGCCGTGGGCGTCGCGGCGGTGGACCAGTTGAGGGAAAAGGGGATAATAGAAAGGGGGGCCGAAGTGATCTCCATCATCACCGGTTCCGGTCTGAAGAAATTAGATTTGAGACGGGGTGAGGTAGATGTAGTGAGCTGTGATATGTCCGGGTTGGAGAGGTGTTTGGAACGAGAGCTCGAACGATGAAATACACGGACAAACTTTTTAAGCCCAGGTCCAATCGGAAATTGATACGATGACGGAAGAAGAGCAAGGAGAAGACGGCGAAGAAGAGAGCGAGGAAAAAGACCTGCGTGAAAAGATCCGAGAGAGGATGGAGAAAAGAAGAGAAGAGATGGCGAAGAGAGCACCCCGTGATAAACCTGAAGGGCGCAGAAGACAGAGTCCCATGGGACAGATGATGCAGCAGATGATGGGTGGACGGGGAAGAAGACCACCTGGTGCAGAAGGGGGGCAAAAAGAATTGATCGAAGAGGTCAAGAAACTGAGGGACTAGATGAAGGAGATAAGAGCGGAGTTAGAGGATATCAAAGAAAAATTGTGAACAACGAAATCTTTTTAAATTACAAGGATGATTGCCCGCATGAGGTCAAAGGGTAATATAGTATTAAAAAAGGAGAAATGATATGATGTCAGGAATGGAATTGTCGAGTCCAGCCTTTTCTCATGGAGGAAAGATACCCAGAAAATACGGGTACACAGAAGAAAACGTGAGTCCGCCTCTGGAGATCAACGGGGTCCCGGCCGAAGCCGGATCCTTGATTCTGATAATGGATGATCCAGATGCCGTGGAACCCGCAGGAAAAGTATGGGATCATTGGGTCCTCTGGAACATCGAACCCAACACAAGAGATATCCCAGAGGGGGAAACACCTCCCGGCGCCGTTGAAGGGAAGACCGACTATGGAGAAAGAGGATACGGCGGACCGAACCCGCCCGACAAGGAGCACACCTACAAGTTCAAACTGTACGCGGTGGATAAAACGCTGGACATCCCACCCTCTTCTACGAAAGACGATGTGAGAAAGGCGATAAAGGGCCACGTACTGGATAAGGCGCTGCTGGAAGGAAGATACGCTCCCTGGTGAACTACCCACAGCCAAGGCTATGGGCTTCTATGCTCTTCCGGGCTTCCAACCCAGATTCATCCATAGTTTGGGTCAGTTCATCTGTCACCCCCGCCATGTTTTGCCAGAATGATTCGGGCTCAATGGACTTGTCGCTGTGTTGGGATATGCCCTTCACAGCGATGTTAATCGACGCATTGAACTCAGCGTCCAGTTCATCATCACATCTGCTGCAGTATACACGCTGAAAGGAGGAGTTATGCGGTCTCTCGACCCGTTGATTACATTTATAATGAAGTCTTGAGGTATTCCATTCGTTTATCTTCTCGCCTTTATTACCGTTCTCATTTAGTTTCAATATACACTGGTCGATTATCCTACTGAAAGACCAATGCTGTAGCAGTTTCCTACCTACTTTATCACCGTTACCTCTGTACTTATTGTACCGTATGTCTCTTGGATTGCCAAAAAATACAGTAGTACCATCAGGTATCATTTCAGCAAACTGTTTAGCCAACTTTCTATCAAAGTCTTTTGCCACATTTTGTCGTTTGCTACGCAGTCTCCTCAAAACTCCATACTTCTCTTTTCTTCGCAGATGTGATATCCTGTCGTCGAGTTCCTTCAAACGCTCGGATTTACATGTTTGTAAGATGTTGAACCGTTCTATACCGTCTTCATCTATCAGCACGGCCGATAGGTCTCGCTCGATCCCAAGATCAACACCACAAACGTGGCTTGTCCAAGCATCGTTAGATTCATATTCATAGGTTATATGGACCATATACTTACAATCTCTTTCCGGGTGATGTACGATCTCAAAACTCTTGATCTCATCCGCCTCTTCAAGTTGCTCTTCATGCCAATCCGACGGGTTGAGCAGCACATCCATAGTTTCCCCTTTCTTCAGCGTGCTTATATGCATCACCCATCTCGTTAGATCGAGATCTTCTGTTCTCTGGATCCTGCCTGTTCGGTAATCAAAAAACGTAGGTATCTTCTTGTTATGCCTCTTTGGATCAGGCAGGGCCGGCTCTCTTTGTTCCAACTTCTTGTACCATCTGGTCCCTTCTCTTGCATTGCTCATCGCCCACTCCCACTTTTCGTGATTCCGTTTGTACTGCTTGTACATCCATAGAACTTTATCTTCAACTTGCTGGATAAAACCAGTACTCAGACCTGTTTCCTTCTCCAAATATTCAGAATAACGCCTAACATCGTAAGTATTACTTGGAATGAAACCTTCTTCATTTATCTTCTCACAAAGTAAATGAGCGGCATAAGTCAACCTCGCCGTTAAATTGTCCAGATAGGACATCTTCTTTTTAGTTGTCCTGAAATGGATTGGGACTTTAACAGTCTTTCGTACCTTCATGAGCCACTTATACAACCCACACTTGCTATTTATAGGTGGACATTGGGGAGGTAAGTGAAAGTAGAGAGAGGGACAATATTCTCGTCTACTACGACATTCATCCCACACGCAGGCGTGTGGGTTTTCTCTCTATAATCTAACAATAAAAAACTTTTTTTCTTTTATTCTAATAATCTTTCAGCGAAGGCCTTCACCCTTTCTTTATAGGTTCCTGATTCTATCTCTTTTTCTCTCACGGCTAAAGTGGTGAGAGGTGTTTTACCGCTTATATTTCCCAGTTCTTGAAAGGTTTTTTCGTCTCCCGTCCCGCCGAGGGTACAGAAAAAAGCTACCTTTTCCAGTCTTTCCTTCCTCTCGGCTAGAAAGGTCCTGACTGCCGGGGTCGGATTAGACGCCCATACCGGCGTGCCCAAGCAGAGCAGTCGATCTTCAGATAGATCTATCTCCTCTTTCAAGGTTATCTCGGTCCGATTTTCTCTCCATGCATCCCAGCCGCCTTTCAAGTATCCAAGAAATCCGGAGCGGTCCTTTTTATCGTGAATCCGGAAAGTATCACATCCCAGTTCAGAAGCTATGAGACCAGCAACTTTTTTCGTGTTGCCAGTTCTGGAATAGTAGACCACAGATATTTCTTCAGTCATCTCTATCATCTATGAAAAGTGATGGTCTGTTAGTTTTTATCTTTTCCGCCTATACCGTCAAATTTAAATGACGTGGGTTTATCTTATCAACGGTGATAGATATGTTCGCTAAAGAACCTATAGATCTGGATATAACGAGCGACGAGATGACTGATAGGGAGATATTGCGTTTCGCTCTAGCGGCGGAGCTGGATGCGATTAACTTCTACGAACAGATGGCGGAGTATACCGACGACGAGGATCTAAAGGAAGTACTGCTAGATGTGGCCGCCGAAGAGAAAGAACACGTCGGTGAGTTCCAAACGCTCCTTTTGGACCGCGACCCACAACAGGTAGAAGAGATGGAAGAGGGTAAAGAGGAAGTGGAAGAACTGCTCGGCAAGTGAATAAAAACTTTTTTTCTTTTTTCTTTTTTCTTTTTAGTTTTTTAAACTTTATTCAGTATATAAAAAGTTTAATTTCTCTCTAATCGTATAGCATGATTATATATGAAGGGTAAAAACAAGACTGGGAAGAGAGTAGCGGTGGGGAGTATCGTCATCAATGTGGCCATCTTCGCCGTGAAAGGTTTCATAGCTCTTCAGATAGGGAGTTTGGCTCTGCTCTCCGACGCCGTCCACTCTATCTCGGACAGTGCGAGTTCCGTCGCAGTCTATCTCGGTCTAAAGGTGAGTGAAAGACCTCCCGATAAAGACCATCCTTTCGGTCATGGTAGGGCCGACCAGGTCGCTGTTTTAGCCGTAGGGATAATTCTCTTCTTTGCGGCGATTTCCTTTTTGGCTGAAGGTATAGAATCCCTTCTAGTCGGCCCCATCCCGCTGATGATGGCTCATAACTTCTACATCTATATCATATTCACGGCCGTGGTGAAGGAGATAATGGGTGAAGTTAGCTACTTCGTAGGTAAGAAGAGCGGCTCCGAATCTCTAAAAGCTGATGCATGGCACCACAGAGCGGACGCATTGACCACGGTCTTAGTTATAGGGGCCATCTACGCCTCGCAGATCGGGTTCCCACGGTTCGATCCTTTGGTCGGTATCGGGATCGCTCTTCTCTTGAGTTACATAGGTTTTTCTTACATCAAAAGATCCACCCACCGTCTGCTCGGCAGAGAGCCCTCCGAGGAGATCATAAAAGAGATAAAAAGGATCGGGGAGAACACGGAAGGGGTGAAAGGTGTTCATGATATAAAAGTTCACGATTATGGGGATAGGAAAGCGGTCTCATTACACATGGATGCGCAGGAAAGTTCACTTAGATCGGCCCATGAAAGGTCTCATGATTTGAAGAAGATGTTGGAAGAACGTTTCGACTTGACCGCCGAAGTACACTTCGACCCTAAGATCATCCCTGAGAAAAAGATAGTCGATATCATCAAAGAGGAAGCGGAAAAAAGTGAGAAGATAGTGGAGGCTCACCAAGTTAGGGTCACCGAAAGTCAAAAGGAAATCATGATCTCGATGCATGTCCTTTTTCCGAAAGAGATCTCAGTTGAAGAAGCCCACAGCATAGGCACCGAATTCGAAGAAACGCTGTACGAAAAGATAAGTGAGGATTTGGATGGGGAACTCGAGATCCAGGTACATATAGAACCCTGTGAAGACCAGAGAATGAATTCATAATTGGTACGCAGACGCTATCTTCAAGGGTATCATGCCTATCCTCTCACTCATGCTCGAATCTATCTTGAAACCTTCTTTTTTCAGTATATCCTCCACTGGGATGGGGCGGCAGTCTAACAGGGTCGGGAATATCTCGTGGAAGACTTCATAGCCCTTCACAAAGATATCTTCCTCTTTAGAGAGGCTGACCACCCCTAGTCTTCCGCCGTCCTTCATCATCCTCCTTATCTCACCCAGCACCCCAGAGATCTCTGGTGTATCAAAAAGCTCGAGGGTGAAGCTCATGAAGATCTTGTCAAAATGGTCAGCTTTGAAAGGGGCCTTTATTACATCGCCGCATATCAAGCTCACTTCCTCTACGATGCCTTCATCCACAAGTTTCTCTTTAGCTACGGCGGCCATGCCCGTCGAGAAATCGATGCCGACGGTTTCACCTTTTTCTCCCGCATATCCGTGGATGTCCATTAGCGCTTCCCCTGTACCGAATCCTATCTCTAAGACCTTGTCACCTTCTATTATATCTAAAACCTCTAAACCCAATTTCCTGTATCTCTTTTCAAAAGCGCCCTCGAGAGCGTCATAAAATCGTGAGATGCTGTCGTAATGTCTTCTCGCCTCGAATCTCTCTCTCTTCACTCTTTGGACACCTTCGAAAAGCGCCTCATCCCCTGATGATCCCGGGGTCATGTTGTTCTATATGGGAGAAACAGTATGTGACTTTTTTGGTGCCCTAAAAAACTGTTTTGAAGTCATCAAACCTCTAAGAATGCGATGCAAAATTTTATAATATGGGTTGGGATGTGCAGCATGAGCACGAAAAGTTCAACTAAAATGAGATAGGAGGTATAATATGGCAGAAACCGATCTTTCAGATGTGCGTAATCTTACCGAGGAACAGAAGCTTTTCAAGGAGAGTATTTCGGACTGGGCAGAGAGAAATCTATCCCTGGATCGAGTCATAAAGATGAATAGGGAGGGATATCCCTTCCCAGAGGATATAATCCAAGGTCTGGCGGAGCTGGGTGTCATAATGGGACCAGTTCCAGAAGAACACGGAGGGATGGGACTGAGCTGGAAAGACCAGTGCATAATAGCGGAACAGATAGGTTATATAGATCCCAGCATCGCCACCGCGGCAGGTTTCATGGCCGTAGAAACAGGTTGGGGTTTTACGATCAACAGGCACTGCAATGAGGATATAAGAGAAAAATATATCAAGCCCGCGATAAGGGGAGAAAAGTTTGTAGGGATCGCCACAACAGAGCCCAAAGGTGGCTCCGATGTTGCGGGATTCGAGTCTACGGCGGAAAAAGACGGCGACGAGTGGGTGCTGAACGGCGAGAAGACCTTCATAAGCGGTGTGGAGGAATGCCAAAAGATGGGAGGAGGCTATTGGGTCAACGTCAGAACCGGACCGAATATAGATGAAGCACCGCACAAAAATATGACCGCCTTCTTTGTACCCATCGATACCGACGGTGTAGAACCACAGGAACCCTATGACGATGCGGGAAGAGGTTCTTTATCGACCTCGGGATTCGTCATGGACGACGTGAGGATACCGGATGAATACATGCTGGGTGAAGAAGGAAAGGGATTCTATTACACCATGGAAGGGTTCGATAACGCCCGGATAATGATAGGTGCCAGCGCCGTGGGGGTCACCAGGAGAGTATTGGAAGAAGCCGCCGACTACATAAAGGAAAGAGAGACCTTCGGTAACCCGCTAGCAAAATACGAAGGTATACAGTTCCCCTTCGTGGAAAGATATACTGAGATGGAAGCCAGCAAACTGATGGTTAGGAAGACGGCGGAGATGCAGGACGTAAGATACGATGAAACCGGCTGGTGCGAAAAAACCGGCGATGCTAAAACTTACAAACCGACGGAGATAGCAAAATGGATATCGATGATAAAGTACAAGGTGCCGCATCTAGCGAAAGACACCGCCGATGATGCGATGCACTGGTTGGGTGCCGCAGGTTACAGCTCGGAATACATCTTCGAGACCGCCTGGAGAGGCGTTATGTCCTACTGTGTAGGTGCCGAAGGTGGCGCCAATATCCAGAAGATCGTGATAGGAAGAGAGACCCTAGGAAAAGATTACGTGCCCTACAAGTAGGGTGATCGAGTGAAATTCGTAGTGTTGGTCAAGCAGGTTCCGGATACTACAGAGGTGGAGGTCGACGAGGAAACCGGTACGATAATCAGGGAAGGAGTTCCTTCGGTCCTCAACGCCTTCGACGAGTTCGCTCTCAACGTGGCGGTCGACCTCAAAGAAGAGGCGGACGAAGAAGTCGAGATCATCGCCCTGAGCATGGGACCTCCCCAGGCTGAAGAGGCTTTGAACAAGTGTCTAGCCATAGGAGCTGACAGATCTATCCTTTTAACAGACAAAGTGTTCGCTGGAGCCGACACCTGGGCTACAGCTGTAACCCTGGGGAGAGCGTTAAAAAAGATAGGAAATATTGATCTAGTGTTTGCGGGGCAGGAGGCTTCGGACGGTAACACCGCACAGGTGGGGCCTGAAGTCGCCGCGCACCAAGGGATCTCTCAGCTGACCTATGTGACGGAGATAGAAGAGTTCGATCCTCAAAACGAAAACATAATATGTAAAAAAGAGACCGACGAGGGCCACCTGCGGGTGAAAGGAGATCTTCCTATACTCATAGCCTGTATGCCTAGGCCCGATTTTGAGCCGAAGATACCGAACGTCAGAGATATAATGACGGCCAAGAAAAAGCCCAAAGAAAGATGGGGTTATGGAGACCTAGACGGTAAAGAAGAGGATTATGGGCTGGACGGTTCAGAAAGCGTTGTCATCAAGACTTATTCGCCTCCGCCGAAAGGCGAGGGTATAATGGTCGATGATAAACCCGAAACCGCGGTGAATAAACTCATAGACTTCCTGGACGAGGAGGGGATGCTGTGATCGAGATAGACGAAGAGGGGTGTACGGGCTGCGAAAAATGTGTTAAAGTCTGCCCGGTCGATGCGCTCTATATAGAAGAAGGCATCGCCAAACTGAGAGAAGAGGAATGCATCTCGTGCAGCGCATGCATACCGGCATGCCCGGTAGATGCCATCGAACCGGCTATAGAGGCAAAGGAACTCGAAGATGTTTCGGATTACGAAGACGTATGGATATTTGCGGAACAGCACGAGGGAGAACTGAAGGCTACCGGTCCGCAACTGCTCGGGAAAGGTAGAGAACTGGCGGACGAATTGGACGAAAGTCTCTGCGCAGTTGTGATCGGCGACGATGTCGAAGGGGCTGCGGAGGAACTTTTCACCTACGGCGCCGAAAAAGTCTATGCGGTGGAGGACGAGATTTTCAAAAATTATTCAACCGAAGCGTATACCACAGCTCTAGCAAAATTGATATCCAAATATAAGCCCAATATCCTGTTATATGGGGCAACGCACCTTGGAAGAGATCTTGCACCTTCGGTGGCAGGTAGACTTGGTTTGGGACTGACAGCTGACTGCACTGGCCTCTCTATAGAGGAAATCGAAGGACGGAAGGTCCTGCTACAAACAAGGCCTGCTTTCGGCGGGAACGTGATGGCCGACATCGTATGCCCCAATTCGAGGCCCCAGATGGCCACGGTCAGACCTCACGTCATGGAACCTTTGGACCGAGAAGAACGAGAAGGAGAACTCATACGTGAAGAAGTTCGCGTTTCAAAAGACGTCATATCCACAGAGATCTTGGAGACCCTCGAACCCGAAAGAGCCGGAGAGATACCTGTAGAAGAAGCAGACGTGGTGGTCACTGGCGGTCGAGGTGTAGGCTCCTGTCGAGAAGATTTTGAGATGTTGGAAGAACTCGCCGACCTATTTGGCGGCACCGTGGGATGCAGCAGGCCCATCGTCGAAGAAGACATCCTGCCGAAATCCAAACAGGTGGGACAGAGCGGAAAGACCATCTCCCCTAAACTTTACATAGTCTGCGGCGTCTCTGGAGCGATACAGCATAGAGTGGGCATAAGAGACTCGGATTATATCATCGCCATCAATAAGGATCCCGAGGCACCGATATTCGAGATGGCCGATTTCGGTCTTGTCGGAGATGTTGATAAAGTGCTGCCTCTGCTGATAGAGAAGCTGAGGGAAAAATCTAGAAGCTGATCACCTTTATTCTAGATAAAGATGAAGAAAGTCCCGCTCACAAGCATCCATACCACCACAGCCGAAACCAACACAATGAAGGACACTATCATACGTCGGTAGAAACTTTTCAAGTCTATACCAAAATATTCTATTGTCAGGATTATACAGAGATGGATGGGCGAACTAAAATAACCCAAAAATATGAATAAGAATACCATCCCCACGGTTTGAAGGTTGACCACAGGCAGCAGGGGTAGAAGAACAGGAAAACCTACACCCACCGCCCCTGGAAGATGACCGAACAGCATGCCTATGATGTAAGACGCTGTCAGCACCAACGCCAAGAGAGGGACGTAGCCCTCCATGACCGCGATCAGCGGTGTGACTGCACCTCCCCTCTCGATTATACCCTTGAAAAGCATTATACCGTACGCAGCCAAGAGCAGGTCAACAGAGAAACCATCTTTGAAGAGTGATGGCATCTCGCCCAAAGAGTATTTTTGTTGGTTTTGAAGCAAGATTATGAGTATGGCAAGGGAAAGAGTGATGTAAAACGGTATGCCCAAAACTACATTCAACAGCAGGGCGATTATTATGGGCAGAAGTTCATACGCCAAAAGTAAAGGGTTCATAAATGTTCTTTCTCTATGTGACGAGCTGTGCACCTCTATCTTTTTCAAACCCCAGACCACCCCCACTATTATCTGAACAGCGAATATCGGCAGATTGAAGAGCGCTATCTTGTAGATGTCGACACCAGATAATGTGGAGGCAAGGATCAATCCCATGGATAAAGGATAGACCGTGAACCATATATGCCTCCACCACCAATTCAGATATGTTTTCTCCACTCCGTCTAAATTCAACTTGTCCGCTTCACCGTCGATCATCGGTGCTGACACCAGGGCTCCCCCTGGCATGGGCATAAGTCCAAAGATCGCGGGAATAGAAGCTACGACCATCCTTCGGTCGGGTAAGATGCTGCGGAGTTCTTTTATCATCCGCATGACCTGATCAGAATCCTTGTAAAGATAACCTAAAAAACCTACCTGGGTTATTATAGCTATCAGGCGCAGTGTCTCGTACTCCTTGCTTATATCCCAGACCCAACGTACACCGGCAAGGGAAGGTTCCGATGTGAGCAGGAGGACTGCGGCGGCTATCAAGACGGCTTTACCGAAGTCGATGCCTTTATAGATCATGTAGGCCAGGACACCAAAACCTGCAAAAACTCCCACAACACCGAATACAGACATCAAAACGGTTGATAGGGCGCTCTATAATATAATTTGGTACGGATTATCGAGACTAAAAGCGTTTTATCAGGCGAAAGTATTAAATCTCCATCTGATTGTTTAATATATATGAGCCTTACAGCTACTATAGCAGGGGCACTTCTTCTGTTCATCGTACTAGCTATCGCTATCTACTACTACTTAGAGAAGACAAAAAAACAGCGTCTGAGGGAGATAAGAAAAAAGAAAACCATCTCGTCTCAAGATGAAGCCTACAATAGAGTGAAAAGGGCAAAGGGCATAACCAAGATGATGAAACGCAAAGGAGAAAACACTAAGAACGCTGAGCAGCTCGTCGACAGAGCAGAGGGCGAACTCAAAAAAGGTGATCACTCCAAAGCTAAGAAATTGGCTGATAAGGCACAAAATAGGCTTCAAAAGAGCGAGAGCGAGGAAGAAAAAGAGGAAGGGGTGAAAAAGGCTTACACTCTCGACGAACTAGAAGAGATAGAATTCGAAGAGAGCGAAGAGGCTAAAAAAAGAAGAGAAGAGCTGGAAAAACAAAAAGAGAAACTCAAAAGTCTCCCCGAAAACTACCTAGAATCTAGATTCGAGATGAAGCTGGCACGAGAGATGCTGGATGAAGAAGGTGACGAAAAGGCGGAGATGTACTATTCAAAGGCTGAAGAATGCTTCGAAGATGAGGATTACTCAGAAGCTTTAAAATACTCTATCAGGTGTAAAAAGGCCATCAAAGGAGAAGATGCTGGACTAATACCCATCCAAGGCCAAGAAAAAGAGGAACGGGAGGAAGAAAAGGGCTTAGAGGAAGAAGAGATCGCCGAAACGAGCGAAGTTGTGGGTGAGGTAACTGAAGAAGTGGTGAAAACTTGTCCCGGATGTGGATTCGAAGGCGGAAAAGAAGACAAATTTTGTCCAAAGTGCGGGATCGAACTCGTCAGCAAAAATAGATGCCCAGAATGTGGTGCAGAGGTAGGAGAAGAAGACAGGTTCTGCAGCAAATGCGGAGCTGAGATCATCACAGAAGAAGGGGTCTGCCCAAGCTGTGGAAGGGATGTCGAAGAAAACGACAAATTTTGTCCAGAGTGTGGAACTGAACTGTAAAAAACTTCTATGCTTCACTCCAGTTGATCTTCGCTTATTAACTCTTCTTCGACAAGATGATTCACGATCTGGTTGATCTTCTTCGGTGGAAGGTTACCCACCCTCTTGTCACCGTAAGGTACGTCACCGATCCGGGTCCTGAATCCCATCTTCAGAGCATTCTTTATCTTCTTTCTTCTGTAGTTGAAGAGTTCCTTCACAACTCTTGAGAAGGCTTCTTCATGCTTGAGAGGGAACTGAGGGTATGAAGGTATCAGCCGGACCACTGTTGCGTCCACACTCGGTGGGGGATAGAAAGCATGGCGGGGTATATCGAACAGGACCTCCGCCTTCGCCAAGGTGGAGACCATGACCGAAAGTCGGGAATATCCTTCTTCACCAGGCTTCGCGACCATCCTTTCCGCGTACTCTTTTTGATAGCCCAGAACGGCCAATTTGAAATCTTCTTTCAACAGCTTGAAGGTCACAGGAGAGGATATACTGAAAGGAAGGTTAGATACCACCTTATCGATTTCGGGTATATCCATCTCCAAAATGTCGCCTTTGATTATCTCTATGTCCATGTTCTCTTCAGTATACTTCCCCTCTAGATAACCGACCAAAGAAGCGTCCTTTTCCACCGCCACAGTTCGATCTGCCTTTTTCACTATCTCATCCGTTAGGATACCCAGACCGGGTCCTATCTCCAGCACGATTTCATCTGAGGAAATCTGGGCGGATTCGACCACCTTTTCGGCTATGTTCATGTCTTTAAGAAAATTCTGGCCTAGGCTTTTGACAGGGCGGATACCCAACCTTTCCAACTGGCTCGACACGTCAACCGTCATATAATCTCACACTTGGTTATTTTCCATGATCGGTCGATTCCCCTCTGTATCCTTTGGCCTATACCAGCCGACAAGGACTAATCCAAACTCTAGACCGATGAAAACCCTCTTCAGATGAACAAAGAGTGGGTGTGGTTTTTCCGATTAGATCAATCAAGGCTTATATTTTCCATGACCACGACGTCTTTTACCGCTTTCATCCCTTCATAGGGCAGGACCAAACGGTTCTCTGCATCGGTGGTGAACAGACCCACCTCTATCTGTTCATCGGGAGTCACCAACACGTGCTTGACGTCTCCACTTTCCGTGTTGATGACAAAATTATCTATCTTTCCCAGTATCTGTCCATCGTTGGTCATCACGGTTTTGCCTCGCAATTCGGTAACAAACATCCTCATTTTTTACCTCCTTTTTACTCTTTAATACGGCAATATTTTATTTTACTTATCATTATCGGTATAGGTCGACCCCATTAAAATCTTTCTTCTTTCTAACGCTCTTTTCCATCTCCTCTTCCCATTCCTCGTACATCTTGACCACCTCTTCATCGACGGACGGGGTGGTTTCATCTACGCTTCCCATGAAATGTTCCATCCTGACTTTCTCAGAGTCTTCTTTGATGGCTTTTAAACCCGCTGCGCGGCACACTGATTCTATATCGGCGCCGACGAACGACTCAGTATTTTCAACAAGGCGCTCAAAATCCACATCATCCGATATAGGCATATGCTCGGTGTGAACCTCGAATATCTTTCTTCTAGCATCTCTGTCGGGTATGGGTATGGATAAACGATGATCGAACCTACCAGCCCGGAGTAGAGCGTCGTCTATCTTGTCCGGCCGGTTCGTAGCGCCTATAACGATAACATCGGTTGTTGGTTCTATACCATCCAAGCTGGTGAGGAGTTGGTTGACAACTCTGTCGATGGTGCCCTCCGTGCTGGTCTCACCTCTTTTTGGAGCCAGGGCGTCGAGCTCGTCCAGGAACACTATGGATGGGGCTGTCTGACGAGCTTTCTTGAATAACTCCCTTATGGCTTTTTCGCTTTCACCCACCCATTTGGAGAGGAGTTCGGGCCCTTTTATTGAGATGAAGTTCGCATCGCTCTCGTTAGCGATAGCTTTTGCCAAAAGTGTCTTTCCAGTCCCGGGAGGGCCGTACAGGAGTATGCCTTTAGAAGGTTCTACGCCCATCTTTATGAAAGATTCTGGATCCGAGATCGGTCTTTCCACAGAATCTCTGAGTTTCTCTTTCACCTCTTCTAGACCTCCGACGTCATCCCATGATGCCCGTGGTATCTCCACCATTATCTCCCGGAGGCTGCTAGGTTCTATCTCACGGAGGGCCTCTAAAAAATCATCCTCTTGGACCTGCATCTCTTCCATCATCTCACTCGGTATCGGTTCATCTAGATTTATCTCGGGGATGTAGCGCCTCAATGCACGCATGGCGGCTTCTTTTACGAGGGATTCTAAATCCGCCCCGGCGAATCCATGAGTGATCTCGGCCAGGTGAGAAAGATCAACTTCTTTTGCCGTGGGCATCCCTCTAGTGTGTATCTGTAGTATCTCTTTTCGCCCTTCGAGGTCCGGTAGACCTATCTCTATCTCCCTATCGAACCTTCCAGGCCGCCTCAAAGCGGGGTCAACGGCATCCACACGATTGGTGGCCGCGATAACTATAACTTCACCCCTATGAGTCAAGCCGTCCAATAGAGTTAGGAGTTGAGCCACGACCCTCCTTTCCACCTCTCCCTTCACTTCGTCTCTTTTCGGAGCTATGGAATCTAACTCATCTACGAATATTATCGAAGGTGATTGGTCTTTAGCCTCTTCGAATATATCTCTAAGTTTTTCTTCGCTCTGCCCGTAATATTTTGACATTATCTCCGGCCCCTGTACGGAGAAAAAATTGGCGCCGGCTTCATTGGCAACGGCTTTGGCTATCCAGGTCTTTCCCGTTCCGGGTGGGCCGTGTAAAAGCACGCCCTTAGGGGGCTCTATACTCAACCTGTCGAACAATTTTGGATGTTTTAAAGGCAGTTCTATCATCTCTCTGACCCGTTTGAGTTCCTCATCTAGACCACCTACGTCTTCATAGGTCACCCTGGTGGTCGCCATCACTTCTCCTTCGCTAACCGGTTCTTCTTTGACAACCACCTCGGTATCTTTGGTGATTATCACGGCATCCACGGGATTGGTGGATATCACCATGAAAGGGACACTGCCTCCCATCAACGCTATACCGGGGACCACTATCGCATCTCCAGAAAGTACCGGCCGTTTCAGAAGCCGTTTCTTTACGTACGAATCTATACCTTCCCCGAACTTCAGCCTGTTCCCTTCCTCTATCACGGGGGCTATGACGACCCTTTTCGCATCCTGGGTCGAGACCTTTTTCACTTTGACCTTGTCTCCTATAGATACCTTCGCATTCTTCCTCACCAAACCATCGATCCTTATCATATCCTCTCCTTCGTCTTGTGAGGAGAGTCTGAACACTTTCGCGACGGTCTCCTTTTCACCGATCACCTTTATTATATCTCCCACATCTACGTCCAATTCCATCCGAACTTTTGCCCCCAGGCGGGCCCTGTTCCGGCCGATATCTTCCTGAGAAGCTTCGTTGACTTTCAAGACCTTTTCGTCTGACATATGTACCTCTGGTAGAAAAAATCCCTGTCACTATAAAATATTTTGGGCATTTGAAATGATGTGGGCCGCTCTCACGGACGCAACGATAAAATATCACGAGCCTTTATGCAGAACCAAGATGAGACTGATATTGGACGAAAACCTGCCCTTAAAGGTAAAAGAAGAGATAATGGACATTCAAGAGCCCGATGATCTTGTCGACATCGATGAGGAATACGAAGGTATGCTGGATTTCAAGATTGTCGAGATGATGGATCAGGAAGACGTTATGGTCACCAGGGACAAAGAGCTCCATGAAAACCTTTTAGATACGGGGAAAAAAAGCGTTTACTTTGATATAGAAACGGGGAATATCGTGGAGATCCAGATCAAGCTCGAGTACTACCTCAAAGGCTATGACAGCGAAGAAGTGCACACGTCTCTTGAGGAAAACCGACACGTTCAGGCCGAAGAAAATCCACAGCTAAAAAAGCGCTTGGAAGAGCTGAAAAAGGAAAACGCCGAACTGCGCTCCCGGGTCAACGTGCTTGAAGGAAAATTGGAATCCATATTGAAGAAGGCCGGATCCGCTCTAGACTAGGGAAGAAAAGGTATGAGACCTCAGCCTTGATTAACCAAAAATCGTATATATTTTATATGTAATATCTCTGCGAGGTTGATAATATAGAATACTATGATCCAAAACCTGTAGAGAGACCTACTGGTGTAACTATTTTGGCAATCTTGTATGTGATACAGGGACTGATTTTCCTGGCCTTACCGTTGCTTTTCACCGCGGTCTTCTTCTTCGATATCTTTCCGGAGATGACGGTGATATGCTGGGGCATTTTCGGGATAGTGGCCTTGTTTTACTTCGTGACGGGCTACGGCCTTTACAAAGGCAAAGATTGGGCCCGTCTGATAGCCATCGTCTTTGCCATAATAGGTCTTATTAATATCCCCATCGGTACGGTGATCAGTATAATCATACTGATATACTTGTTCAAGGATGAAGTGAAGGCCTATTTCGAGTAAAACCTATTTCTTTTATATTTTTAGAAGAAAAACTTGGAGATGTCTATAGACTGAACTCTAACCCTTTCTCTACATGTTCTACCCCTGTTCCTTTTTTCACCGTTCCGACCACTTTTCCTCCGACGTATCCAGCAACTTCTTCCGCAGTCTCGGGAGCACAAACCATACAGAAACCCATCCCCATGTTGAAGGTCCTGTACATCTCCTGGTCGGAAACTTTTCCTTCCTCCTGTAAGAAATCAAAGATCGGCTGTGGCTCTGGGGGCTCTTGAATAAGGTAGCGAAAATCCTTGTTGATCCGGGAGATGTTCTTCAGGCCGCCACCCGTGATGTTCGCTAAACCCTTGATGTCGTATCTTTCTACAGCATCTAAAACAACCTTTGTGTATATCTCGGTGGGTTCCAGCAGTTCTTCCCCTAGTGTTCCAAAGGATAACTCGTCATGGTATGAATATTCCGATCTTTCCACTATCTTTCGTGCCAAAGTCAGCCCGTTGGAGTGTATGCCGGAACTGGGCAGACCTATTATCTTGTCTCCCTCCTTCACATCTTCGCCGCCGATTATGTCCTCTTTTTTTACGTATCCCAGCGCGGTCCCTGCGATATCGAAGTCGGTGATTATATCGCCCAAAGTCGCGGTCTCCCCCCCGATTATGGTCATGTTGGAAAGTTCAGCGCCTTTCTGAAGGCCTTTTCCCACCTCTTTGGTCAGTTCCGGGTCCGGCTCTTCCAGTGCAAGATAATCCACAAAAGCTATGGGTTCAGCTCCATGACAGATGGTATCGTTGACGTTCATAGCGATGCAGTCTATACCTATAGTGTCCCATTTCTCCATCTTGTTGGCGACGAGAAGTTTTGTGCCGACACCGTCGGTGCAGAGCGAGAGAGCAAATTCGCCAAAGTCCACTAAACCGGTGAATTCACTCTTCAACGGAGCACCTTTTCCCTCTCTGGCAAAAAGAACCGCATCGGTCAGAGCCGCTATGGCTTCTTCTTCCTCGCCTATATCCACACCCGCTTCTTTGTACGTTAAACCCGACATGGTTATGCATCTATTTCCTCCTTATTACGTTTTCCATCTTGGAGTAAATTTTTATATTGCAAGGAGGGCTTATTTGGTCAAATTCTCAGCAGGAGGTACCGAAGTGGCTCTGAAGGAACTATCGGATGATCGTGAAGACGCTCTATTCCATGCATTCCTTCCAGGAGGGCACGAACATTTTCTTCTGACTGGTCTTCCTAGAGCATCGGTCATCAAGAGAGATCTGAATCAGTTGAACGACATCGAAGTCAAAGACGTTAGATTGACCGAAGGTAGGTGCAGCTGGCTGCACGGCGTGGTCTCCGTTGAAGGTAGAGACGACGTTGATATAGAATATATAATATCGAAAGCCTTTGAGGCCCACAATTCTATGGAAAAGGTCACCCTGGTCGACGGGGACATCGATATCTACGACGATGAAGCAGTGGAATGGGCTATCGCTACAAGATTCCAGCCGGATGAAGATTTATACGTATATGAAGAGCAAAAGAGAAGTTCACTGAACCCCAGCGCCCCTGAGCTCACCGCCAAATGGGGATTAGATGCCACCAAACCCTGGAAGAGGAGGAATTTGAGAGAGCCTCGGTAGAGTAGGTGATACTTTGGATGAAAACAAGACGTCAGACAAAGACGGCGAAGAAAAAGAAGAAGAGCTCTCTTATCCCTACGAGTTCGACGAAAAAAGAAGGAAGAAAGCCCGGCTTTATTCCAAGCAGAAGATGTACACTGGATTTTTTGGAAACACTTTGCTCTACCTTCTCTTCCTTTCATCGACATATTATTCTGGTTTTGCGGAATATATGCTATTTTTGATCGATCACCTGACCGCAGGAACGATGTTTGCCCATCACTGGATACTCGCGACCATCTTCATCATGGTATTTTTTGTTCTCCTCTACATCGTTTCGCTTCCTATATCCTATTACTCCGGCTTCGTTTTAGAGCATAGGTATGATCTGAGCAACCAGACCTTGGTGGAGTGGGCGAAGGACCAATCGATAGCTCTACTGATATCTCTGGCCTTGGGCACTCCTATCGTGCTCGGACTCTTCTTTTTGGGAACCACTTTTCCGGATCTCTGGTGGCTGTACGCTGGTATGTTACTCTTCGTGATATCTGGTATACTCTCCAACATATCTCATCTGGTCATCTTACCGCTTTTCTATGATCTGGAAGAGCTGGAAGAGGAGGGGTTGAAGCAGAGGCTCATAGATATGGCGGAAGCCCACGGAGTCAAAAAGGTGGAAAAGGTGGTAGTGGTGAAAGCTGGAGAGAAGACAGAAAAAGCCAACGCCGGTTTTGCCGGCATGGGCAAGACCAAAAGGCTCCTTTTATTCGATACCTTGTTGGAAAAATTTCACCCGGACGAGATAGAGAGTGTGGTAGCGCACGAGATGGGACACTACGTTAACAAGGATATACTGCGGTTCATGGCCATCAACGCCGTTCTGATCTTCCCGATGTTCTACCTAGCCGGGAGGATATTCACCCTCTGGGGGAGCTTCGCCAACATCTATCAGCTTCCACTCTTCCTGCTGATACTGTACGGCCTTTATTCTTTGGTCAATCCTCTCACTCTCGCTTACAGCCGCTGCAGGGAAAAGGAGGCGGACAGATTCGCTCTGAGAACGGTCAAAGATAAAGAGGCTTTCATATCTACCTTCAAGAGGCTGTCGGACATCGCACTTTCCGAGGTGAATCCTCCTCGAGTGGTGGAGATCCTTTTTTACAGCCATCCTGCACCCATAAAAAGGATCAAGATGGCTAGGGAGATAGGCGTGGACGCCTGACTTAAAAACAAAAAGGATAAATACCAATAATATCTAACACAGTTCAGAGAAAACCACACCTGACCCGACTTAGCTCAGCTTGGCTAGAGCGGGTGACTGTAGTTGGTATTTATACTAGGCCTTTCCTGGCCTTATCACCCGCGGAAATCACCAAGTCCCCGGTTCAAATCCGGGAGTCGGGACTTTTTTTTATTTAAGGATTTGAACTCCGGTTCACGAGTAAAATTTGTTAAAATTTTACGAGTTGTTGGAATCTTGGATTCCGAATAGAATCCG
>JBKHKA010000018.1:0-32316 GCA_046537845.1 Candidatus Aenigmatarchaeota archaeon | reverse complement strand
TAGAGGTGACGTTGAGATAGTATGTATTTATCTCGAACTCAGCAGTGATGGAATAGTTGTCCTGCATCTCGATAGTGGTCTGATTCGCGGTGGTATCTCCTATCGTTCCGTTGTCCCCAGTCCATTCTACGAAATAATAGCCTTCATCAGGTATAGCTTCCAAATCAACTAAGGTTCCCTGGGCGTACTCAAACGTACCTTCGCCTGGCTCTGCCACGTAACCACCAGCTGTGGAATTGATCGTTAAAGTATAATTTCCTCGGGAAAATTCAGCTGATATGTTATAAGTATCATTCATCGTTATAGTCGTCTGATTAGCTGTAGCATCATCGATGGTTTCGTTTTCGCCGCTCCACCTGACGAAATAATACCCATCATCAGCTACCGCTTCCAGGTCCACTACGCTTCCAGCACTGTATGTAAATGTGCCCTCGCCCGGAACCGTGACGTTACCGCCCGTTGTTGAATTGATGGTAAGATTGTAGACTCCCGGTTCTGGTACTGAATTTTCATTCGTATCGTTCAGTCCGTCCTCATCTACGGCTCTGACCACGTACCACCATATCGTGTCATCTGCTGTTCCGGCCCCTGGATCTATGTAACTGTAATTCGTCGAGCCGTCCGCTACTACCGAGTCGTAGAGATTGCTGCTGTCCCATGGACCTGTTTCAACATCTGATCTATAAATGTTGTAATGGTCTACATCGTTGTCTCCCGCACCGTCGTCAGGACTGGCGGTCCAGTTGACTATGTTGTCTTCGGTTCCGCTACTTCCCGCGGTATAAACGCTCACATCGTCGGCCCAGCCATATATCTTCCCATCCGGGCCGTTCGATCCTCCGCCAGTATCTATATAGCACTGAATATCCACCCTCATTTCGTTGACCTGACCAGAAGGCGTATATTTGACATTGGGTCCGAAGTAACTCCAACCGCCCGAATCCGTTATCTGGTCTGTAGAATAGATATTCTGCCACACACCAGTTCCAGTATCGTACAGGCTTATATTGACCTGAGCATAATAATCATTATAAGTCCCCTGGGTTGAAGCCCAAGTAACATTGTATGCCCCGTTCACGGTTACCTCATTAGAGGTGGGTCCTATGCTCTGGTTCCAGATACCTTCCTCCTGGAAGACTGTGTTCTTCTCGCCATTGCTGCCAGTAAGCTCGATCTTGCTCTGCACCGATCCGCTTCCATCCGTGGTGTTAGTTTCCGTTCCATCATATCCCGAGGTTCCGTCTGTAGAAGGTCTTGTCAGCGTCCAATCGTCATAATTACCACTAAAGTTACCATTCGTAACTAATTCCTGACTGCTCACCCCATAATGTTCCACCGTCAAATTTTCGGGTGGTCCTGGGGGGATACCGTTTATCTCGAAAGTATCATCGCTTGTATCACTGTCACTCAAGTTGTTATCGTCGTAAACCGTTCCTCTCACCAGACAGTTCGTACTGTCGTCATCCGGTACTGTCCAGGTATAGATTCCATCGTCAGTAGTGTTTGCAACGATCTCGTTCCAGGTACCTCCTCCATCTGAGGTGTACTCTAGTGTAACTCCCGTGATAGTACCATCCCCTGCAGTCGTATTCCATGTGATATCATGATCTGTTCCGGCGTCCCACGATTCTCCACCGTTAGGTTTCGTTATCTCTATAGTCGGTCCGGTGACACCCTCTATGGTAAAGGTACTAGCACTCTGATCTGATGATGTTGCTCCGTTCGTGTCCGTAACATTCACTCTGACCAGGCAGTTCGTACTCGGGTCGTTCGGAACAGTCCAGTCGTAGGAGTTTGGATCTGCCGTTCCGGCGATGCCTGTGTCGATGGTGTTCCAAGACCCTCCACTATCATTAGAATAATAGAGATCGCAGGTCAGATCGGTGTTGGCATCTTCGCTATCGCTCATGTTCCACCAAATCGTCTGCACCTCTCCTGCTGTCCAGACTTCACCTCCATCTGGTTGGGTCAAATCCACAGTGGGGGCGGTGTTCTCTATCGTGAAGGTGCTTGCACTCTGATCTGATGATGTTGCTCCGTTCGTGTCCGTAACATTCACTCTGACCAGGCAGTTCGTACTCGGGTCGTTCGGAACAGTCCAGTCGTAGGAGTTTGGATCTGCCGTTCCGGCGATGCCTGTGTCGATGGTGTTCCAAGACCCTCCACTATCATTAGAGTAGTACAGATCGACCGTGAGGTCCGTATTGGCATCCTCGCTATCGCTCATGTTCCACCATATCGTTTCAGTAGTCCCGGGAGTGAACGTTTCTCCGCCATCTGGGCGAGTTAGGTTTACAGAAGGTGCGGTGTTACCAGAGGGGGTTTGGGCATTATATTTGACCAAAGAGTAATCCTGATTTGCTGTCCCGTCTCCATTGGCATCGGCTGGGACGTCAAAACCATGGACTCTTACGGTATAGGTACCGTCTTCAAGGTCTGTAGGATGGATGTATACATTCTCTTCTACGTTGGTATCATCCCATCCATCTCCAGAAGAATCAAAGGCGTCATAGGTATCCTCACCAGTAGCTGCCCAGCTTTCTACTAGATTATTGCCTCGATAGACTGCACCACTTGGTGAGACGACCTCTAAATTCAAGTCGTTCTTTAGAGTTGGATCATCACCAGATGCTGCCTGCTGATCGCTCCAGGTAAGGGTTATGTTGAGCGGTTCAGAAGCATCTTGGTATTCTATATCATACTCATGTGTTTGGCCTGTCTCTAAAAGCGAGGTCTCGTCTTCTAACATGAAATCAACTGGAGCTTCCACCAAACTGTGCAGATCCACCATACCCCATCCTTCGTCTTGATTGGGGATGTGAGGGCCGTTTTCACCTCCATTATCTCTCGGAATGTTCCAAGCTGTATTTATCAACAACGCTTTGACCATCGATGGATTAGGTCTAGTTCCATATATACTCTCATACCAATCGACTACCACTGCTGCGGCACCATTAACTGCTGGATTTGACATAGAGGTCCCAGCCATATCCTGATATGGATACGCATCGATGGTTGGTGGGGCGGTCGAATGTATCCCTTGGATTTCAAATACACTTAATTCCTGACCTCCAGGTGCTGTAACAGTTGGCTTAACACGATTGTCCTCGGTCCAACCTCTAGAGCTGAATTCGGCCGTGATATTGGGGTTATAATTGTCTTGGGGAGGATTGTAATTTTCCTGGGCCCCTACTGTTATCACGTTTTTAGCGTTTCCAGGACTACCCGTGGTGCCAGATTGATCTCCAGCGTTACCAGCAGAGACGGTGATCACCATCGGTTCTCCGTCTCCGGCATCTCTAACGACTTCATCATAGTCCGAGTCCGAATCCCCATAAGCACCTTGACTGTCTGAACCCCAAGAGTTTGAATGAGTGTATGCGTCAGAATTTTCCCTAGCTACGTAAACGATCTCTCTGTAATCATTGGGAGCTACAAAGTCATCGTTAGCATCAAATATCCTCACCGCAAATAGATCTGACTCGGGAGCGGAACCTTGAGCTTTATAATAATCTTCGTACCATTTTTCCGCCCGGCCATTGTAAGTATCTCCAACTGCTGATCCTGCTGTGTGTGTTCCGTGACCGTTATCGTCTTGCCAACTGCCATCATCAGTGAAGGTGTAACCCCCAACTACTCTACCGGTGAAATCGTCATGACCCGCATCAGGAGTGGTTCCATCACCAAGACCCGTATCAGCTACAGCAACCGTCACGCCTGATCCATCATATCCGACTTGATTCGCGTGAGATCCATAATTCCCATGAGCCCGATAGGCAGTATCAGGATCATCATCGTCATCATAAATCCAGCATCCCCCTCCGATTATCTGAGTGGCCATCTCGTCATGCAATTCAAATTCTTCCTGATTTGAAATATAGTAGACCTCGTTCATTTTTGCAAAATCTTTTAGATCTGCTTCATCTTTTACTTCTGTTATCACTCTGCTACCGTCTACCGTCTCTATACTGACAGAACCAGGTTCCAGGTCTTCAGCCAGTTTAAAGCCTGGTTGATAAATCCCCACCCAATCGACGAAGAACATCTCTTCGACTTGGTCGGCCTGCTCAGGAGTCATAACCACTTCGTAGGCGTAGTTCGGCTGATAATTGATTATCTCTACACCCATACTTTCCAGTTCCTCTCGCCATTCTGGATTCACCGGTCCCATCATATCGACGATGTAAATTCCTTTTTCTCCTTTTTCGTATCCATCGATCATCAAATCCTCGTCAAAATCGGGATATCCTTCATTGGTGTTGAAACTGTGCCCTTTAACACTCAGTTCGTTTCGATTTTCTAATCTATCCATCTCGTGGTTTCTACCTAATTCCAGAATTTTTCCTCTGATAGTTTCCAAAAGTACATATCGTCCGTAGTGGTCTATCACTTTTATATCAGGCTCATTTTTCAAAGTCTCTAATTTTTCTTGGCTGACATCTCTTATCAGAATAGTTTCCATTTTGTTCGTTCTCCCACCTTCAGAAAACGAAATGCCCACGGCGATGACTGATATTATCAAAACTACCGCACAGAAAAGAGACAAAATTCTATATGGTTTCATTTTTACCATCTCTAATTACTATACATGTAGAACTGTATTAATAAATCTTTTCTTAATAATTTTTTTAAATAGCAAATAAAAATATAAAATATAAAAAAGAAAGTATTTTTGACCCTCTCTGACGATTTTAAGTTAGAGGGCGAGCATCGTAGTTCTATACTTTTTCCTTGTTATCATTATCACAGTCTGCTATTTTTTCCTCGGACTTAGCTTCAATACTTTTTGTACTTGCCTGGAGGCCGAGATCAGGATCACTATACAAACTAGTTTGTCCATCTTCATAGGTTGTAGTGGTAGTGCTTATCTGGTTCTCCTCAACCGTTGTAGATTGGTTGCTATCTCCACCGCGATAAGGAGTGATCAGTTCTACCTGCCAGGTGAACGAATTCTCCACTCCCAAAGCTATACCGTCGCCCGGTTGGATCACGAAGTCACCGACCCATTCACCGGTGAAGGAGTAATAGAAGAACCGTTCTTCGAAGCCGCCGGTCTCCGGATCGTATCTAACCACGTCGAATATGTAATCATTCGAGCTGAGGTCTCCTTCGATAGCCATCACCAGATCGCTTGCATTCAATTGATCATTTCCCGTCTGATCGGCCAACGTGTATGGGATCGAAGTGAAGTGTCTCGTCGAACTGTCTGCATCACCATAGATACCGTTCCGCCTGAGCTGGAGATCGAATCACCCGAACTCGAGGTAGAGTTCGAAGAGGATTCGGTCACTGTAGAATGGAGCGGTGAACCGAGAGGGAGTGATATCGAGGTCTATGAGGTGAGGATCGATGATAACGAGTGGATAGAGCCCGAAGAGTCCACACAACACGTTTTCGAAGGCTTGGAAGATGGAGATCACACCGTGGAGGTAAGAGCCAGAGACCGGGCGGGCAATGAAGCGGTAGAGAGCGTGGATTTCACCGTTGAGACCGGACTCTTAGGGATGGGCGGAACAAGCGGTGTATGGTGTTGGCTGCCTCTGCTGCTGATAATAGTGATAGTTATCGTGATCGTAGTCCTGATCGTTTCGAGGAGGAAGAAGGAAGAGCCCGAACCTCCCGCATCGGGAGCCGAGAGAAGACCGGGCGGTCCAGCTCCGCCACCACAGCAGAAAAGCCGACAGGCAGGAACGGAAGAGTGGGGTTGGAGAGAGGGACCTAAAGAAGCGCCTGAACCGGCGAAAGAAACACCTAGAGAACCGGGCCCTCCTGGTGAACCAGTCACCGAGGCACCCGAACCCCCTAGAAGACCCCCCTCAAGAAGCCCCAAGAGAACCAGCGGAGCCACCGAGTGAATCTCCTCAAGCGCCTCCTAGAAAAACCCGTCCTCTAGAACCTTCTACCTCTACGGAACCTACCCCGCCGGAACCGCAGGGATCTGCTCGACTAGAAACACCCCCTCCACCGCCGGCCCAGCAGTCTTCCACCCAAGAGAGGATTTGCCCAACGTGCGGAAAACAGATGGAATGGATTGAGGAATACGACAGATGGTACTGCGAGGACTGTCAGGAGTACAGGTGAACAAATCAACAAAGTTTTTTAGGTTGAACACGTTCGCTCTATGGGGATCAAAGATGCCTGAAATCGAAAAGATAGGACACGCATCTATGAAGATCAAAGTCGAAGGCAAAAATATCTACGTCGATCCGTTCTGCACCGATTCTCTGCCAGAAAAGGTGAAAGAATTCTACGATCGGGCGGAAAAAGCCGATATACTCCTGATAACTCACGGACATCATGACCACTGTGATCCTTCTACTTTCCAAAAGCTTCTGAAAGAGGACACCGAGATCGCTGCACCTGAAGTTTGCTCGGACAAGATAGACGAAGGATTCACGACCGTAAACCCGGGAGATGTAATCGAACTAAAGGGCATAACGATTAGAGTGGTGCCCGCATACAATCAAAAAAGAAAGAGAGAGTCCGGTGAACCTTTCCATCCCAAGGGAGATGGGGTCGGTTACGTGATAAGAGCGGAGGAGAAAAATATCTATCATCCTGGAGATACAGAGTACATACCAGAGATGGAAGAATTGGGTGAAGTACATACGGCCTTCTTACCTATAGACGGTACTTACACCATGGATATAGACGAGGCCGTCGAGGCCGCCAAGACCATCCGACCAACCATCGTGGTACCCATCCATGAAAGAGACGCTGATCCAAACGAATTCAAAAACAAACTCGAAAAAGAGATCGACATAGAAGTAAAACTGATGTAGCAAAGGCACCGAAAAAGAAATTAACGTTCCTAACACTCTAATTGTGGCGAGGACCTTGAAGGTGCAGCTCATCCCTATAGATGAAGTGCCCAGTTCGGCCACAAGATACATCGCCGAAGAGATCAAAAAAGCCTATTCTCCGATGCTAGAAGGAGTCAAATTCGGACACGGATCGGCGATGCCCGATGAATCCTACAACCCCAGTAGAGATCAGTACAGGGCCGGGACCATCCTTCAACATATCTCTACAACGTTTTCCAGACTGGAAGGGAAGATACTGGCGGTCACGACCAAGGATCTTTACAGCCAGGGGCTCAACTTCGTCTTCGGGCAAGCACAAAAACCCGGTAAATTCGCTCTTATCTCGCTCCACAGGCTGCGTCCTGAATTCTGGGGCCGTCCCAAAGATCAAGAACTCTTCCTCGCTAGAGCGGGCAAAGAGGCTGTGCATGAACTCGGGCACACCCTGGGATTGGACCACTGTGATAATAAAAAGTGCGTCATGACCTTTTCGAACCGCATCCAAGACACGGATATGAAAAAAGCGAGGTTCTGCGAAAAGTGTAAAGAGAAAATCGAGCGATAGTGAAAGCAGAATTCAATCTTCTTCCTCACTACACTCTTCCTCGCCATCTTCTTTTTTTGCTCTCCATCTCCTTATCAGCAGCACTACTCCTCCGGCGGTAAGTATCAAAGCTAAATAAACCAGCCATATGTAGGGGAAAGACCAGACCTGGTTGATACGGCCCGAAGTTTCAGAATAGTACTCTGGTATCTCCGGTGTTCCATCTTCTCCTTCAGGTTGAGACGCTGCATGTTCTACTACCGTCTCCCATACTTTTAATTCGGTCCCGTCTTCCCGATGGACGGTGAACTCGTCCCAATCTTCCTCTTCCAACGACTCACCTTCAGCATTTTTGGGCTCTACTTCCAGTTTAGAGTATATCTCTGAAACAGCTGGAAGGAAAGATAAAATGTGTGAGTCAGTGGCTACGTGATAAAGGTTTTCATCATCTCTCTCCAAAGAAACGTATTCGTCGCCTCCAGTCTCCGTGGTTTGTACTCCTTCGCCGGTGTAGAGCTCCACGCTCGTGACCGCCCGAGAGCTGGGTAAAGGTGTCTCAGAAAAAGGTAAGTTGAAGAGGACCGCGTTGGTCGGGTTGTACTCATATCTGAGACCGGAGAACTGGAAAAAGAAATCATCGCTCATCAGTACTTCAAGCAGCACCGCCATTTCTAACACACGATATAACTCCTCGCCAGTGAGATAGAAAGAAACCATAGGATAGCCAGCATAACCGTCTTCACCGTAACCCAGCCCTACAGCTCCCGTGAGATCATAAAAAGATATATTTCCCTTGGAATAAGGCATGCTTCCAGGCACGACGCTGCCTCTGATGTTCCCGTTGGCCTGCACGGCCACATCAACCGGTTCTCCAGTAACGTTTCCCGTCACCAGACGCATCCCGTCGGTGATAAAGTTGCCCATGTTCGTTTCTTCCTTGGAAGGATAATCTTTGATCTCAAAATCCGAGGTAGCGACGGTCTCTTTGATATCATCGAATCTGCCGTTGGTCTTCTCGCTTATCAGCTCGTTCACCTCGCCCCGGTAGTTGTCAACGAGTCCTGATATCTCTTGATCTGGTTCAAAACGAGCATCGATGGGTATCAGGAAATCGTTACCTTCTACTCCGTTGATCGTTCTGACCTCTCCATCTTCATAAGCCAGTTCCAACCTTCCCAAGTAATCCGTGTAAGAATCGGCCTGAACTATGATCGTACCGCTTTCCCGTAGGGGCTCGTGAAGAGGGGTATGGGAGTGACTGCCGACGATGATGTCTATACCGTCGACGCTGCGAGCCAATTCACGATCTTCTTCTACTCCTGAATGGCTGAGAGCCACGACCACGTCAGCCCCGTTTTCTTCCAACCTTTCCACCATGAGTTCAGCCGTTTCATGCTGTTCAGTAAATTCAACACCCCCAGTATCTCCGGTCACCCGTATCGCGTGTTCTCCGATGAGCGCGAACGTCCCTATCGTGAGACCTTCTTCCAATTCGAAAAGTGCCGTATCTCTGTAAAGGTCCTCGCTCAAAGGATGATCGTCGTCAGCTTCGGTGTTGGAGGCGAGTACGGTTGTTTCTTCGTGTTTTTCTGGGTAACCGGCATCCTTCAAATATCGAGCCAAGACGTCAGTACCGCAGTCGTATTCGTGGTTTCCGATGGTCGTAGCGTCGTATCCCATCTCTTGAAGGAGCTCAAGCTCAACGGCGTGTCCTTCTTCAGGGGCGAGCCATCCAAAACTGGTACCTCCCAAGAAGTCACCGGCGTTGAGGAGCAGGACTTCTTCTCCTTCCTCTTCTTTCTCACTGCGTATCTCATCTATGGCGGTGGCCAGCCGACTGAACCCCCCGCGGGTTGGGTCGTCGGGTTCTTCAGGGTCATAATCCACCGCCGGTGAATGGGGTATCAAGGAGGAGTGCTCATCGTTGGTGTGTAATATCGTGAACTTTATCTCGTCCCCCTCGGCAGTGGTTCGACCTGGAGTGATCATCAACGTGAGAGGCATCATCGATAGAAGAAAGATTATCACAACAGTAGCTGCTTTACTGGCAGTTCCTCTCTCAAAATTTGCCCGGAGACCAGCCGCCATTTTTTGTTCCTCACGATCTTACTACAGGTCGAGTCAGAATCGTCGAGGTATATAATCTCTTCCACGATCTAACATAGATCAAAGGTGCTCTCTGCATCTTTCCGCCCAAAGGTCCATCCCCATCCCTTCGGCCATGGACAATGCTCTCTTCAACTGCCTTCTAGCTTCTTCTTCCTCGCCTCTCTGCTTCCACATCAATCCATATTCATAGAGGATCGGAGGGAGCTCCACCTTTTCTCCCAGCTCTTCTAAGATGTCTTTACCTTCTTCGAACCTCTGCATCGAACATGTCTTTGTCTTCTACTTTCGGTCTCTGCTTCGAGGCTCGCGCTCCCAACATAGCCACGCTGCTGAAACCTTCCGATCTTGAGGCGGTCTCCTTTTCTATGTAACTTTTGAACGCCTCTCTCATAGGATGGTATGGTTGAGAACTGTCATAATAGGCGCTCCCCACCAGGAATTCAAAATCTTCTGAGGCGGCATACTTTTTGAATTCGTTGACCAACCTCGTCTTACCCACTCCGGCTTCACCGGTGATGAAAATGGAGCGGCAGTTACCATCTTCCACGTCGTTTAAAAGTGATCTCAGCTTCTTCATCTCGCTCTCCCGGCCCACGAACACGTCTCGCTTTTCATCTTCAGAGCCGGAGAGATCTATCGAACCGTTCTGGTCCATCTGGCTCAGACCGTAGAGGAGAGGATGTTCATGGTCGACGTACTCGCTTATTTCCTTCAATTTCACCTTTCTTTTTTCTTCATCATCTTTGAGCGTCACTTCTTTTTTTCCTAAAGAGCCGCGGAGTTCTTCTTCCGCTTTCTGATATCCTTTTGAAGTCCGGAAGTACACATTACGCTCCCGCTGAAGACCGACGACGGGACTAGCTGTGCACTCGACCAATCCTTCGTCTACGAGCTCATCGAGAGCTTTACTCACCTGATTATGATCGATGTCTATACTCTCTGATATCCCCCTCTGACATGCCCCGTAAGGAGCTTTATCCTTTTCCCCTTTTCCCTTCTGGTGAGAAAGATACAGGAGTATTTTATCTCTGCTGCTTATCTTATCCATATGTATCACGGGACTTCTATCGATCGGACGTCAAGGCCCTACGGGGTTATAATAGTAAAATCGATAAATAATTTATGGGCCTTCGTCAGTTTCGCTGCAGTCCTTCTCGCAACTACTTTCCTAAAAACTAATAAATACTCGATGGCCAATTACGCCTTGCCTTTAAAAAATCGAAAAATGCATGGAGGATACTGGACCGTGTCAGATGATGTGGCGATGAGGACGGAAAACCTCGTTAAGAAGTTTGGAGACAAAGTGGTCGCAGTCGATGGCGTCTCTTTTGAGATCGAAAGAGGTAAAGTCGTGGGCTATCTGGGGCCCAACGGGGCGGGGAAGACCACCACTATAAAGATAATGACCAATCTGATCAAGCCCACTTCGGGCAGAGCACTCATCAACGGTACTGATGTAAACAAACATCCAAAAGAGGCACTTAGAGATGTGGGCTCTTTGATAGGCGTGCCGGGAGTACACAGCTATCTGACCCCGGCCGAGGTCCTGACCTATTTCGGCAAGGTGTACCGGATGCCCAAGAAAAAAAGAGAGGAGCGGATCGACGAAGTCTTGGATATGGTCGATCTACTGGATTGGAAGGACTCTAAGATAGGGACATTCAGCACGGGTATGGAAAGGAGATTGGCCATAGCGAAATCTATCTTCCACGAACCATCCATATTGATATTGGACGAGCCGGTCTTAGGGTTGGACCCTGAAGGCATAAAAGAGATACGGGAGCTCATCAAAAGCTTTCAGAAAAAAGATGTCACGGTGTTTTTGAGTTCTCATCTCCTCGACGAGGTGAGCAGGGTCTGCGATTCCGTGATCTTTCTCTACGATGGAAAGGTCATAGAGAAAGATTCCGTCGAAAGGATAGACGAAGTGATGAGGCAGTACAGGCTGATAGACATCGAGCTTTTAGAGCCACTTTCAGAGGAGGGGCTCGAACGCCTGAGGCAGATAGAGGTGATAGACGAGGTAAAGAAGTTCGGCGAGAACCAGGTAAGAATTGTAAAAACAGACGGTGATCCGGTCTCGACCTCCGAGATACTGAGAGAGGTGGTCGAGAACGGTTTCGAAGTTGTTTCTTACACTCCAGAAAAATCCAACCTGGAAGATTTTTACGTCTCCCTGATGGATAGCAAGGAGGGGGCACGATGAAAACGTTCAAAGATGACGTCCTGGAGGACCTTTATAACACTTATCTTACCATCTCTTTCGAGTTGAAGAAACATTTTAGAAGGAAGAGGGTCATCATATCCTTTTCTCTGGCGGTTATCTTACCCCTTATATTTTACATAGTTCCCAAGATATGGGCCGAATTCCCAGATTCTGCAAAACAGTTCGCGAGTCTCAACTTCTCATTCGTCAATATCCTTATAGTCATCGCAGGCTCACTCTTCGCCGGAGACGTGATTTCGGGTGAGTTCGAGGAAAAGACCGGACTGCTTTTGTTCCCCACTCCACAGCGGCACATGACCATCTTCGTCGGGAAGTACATCGGAGCGCTGGTCCCCACCGTCGCGGTCGTATCCATCTATTATTTGACCGGTACGGCGGAGATGATAGGTATCTACGGACTGGAGTCGCTTACGATCGACCTTTTGAAATCTTTCTTAGTTGCTGTGGTATACAGTACGAGTGCGGTCAGCGTAGTATTCTTTTTCAGCAGTATCTTGAAAAGAAAGATAACCACGACACTCATGGGCTTTTTCACGCTGATGATGATACTGCCCGTGATAAGTAACGTCATCCAGTACATCGTGGAAGTCGAACCGTGGTATATCGTGACTTACTCTGCGGGGTTGATAACCGAAGTTTTTGCGGCCACGGTTTCCATCGGTGGTCGACCAGGGTCACAAGTTCCCCAGTTCAGCCCTGACTTCTACGTTGGATTGGGAGTCATGGTGGGTTATACTCTTGTGCTCTTCTTCGCAGGTGTGTTCATATCGATAAGATGGAGGATGGATTGATGATGATCGGAGCGAAAGGAGTTGGATTACATCGTTTGGCCGTGCTGGTCATGGTGTTAGTGCTGTCGATTTCGGCGTTGAGTCCCGCACTCGGCTCTACTGCTGGAGCGATAAATCTGCAGCAGGACCAAGGTCCCGGTGATGGAGAGGATGATGAGGGATTCAACGTGACAATTTCCAATCTGACCTTTTCCAAGGAAGATCCAAGAGAGGGCGAAAACGTCACCATATCTATCACGGTGAGGAACAACGAATCTATCACACTTCCCGACGGAACTTTCATCCACAACGTGAACATCACCCTGATGCATTTTGAGGAGATCCTTTTCGTTTGGGAAAACGTAACGTTGGAGGGGAACAGCAGCAGGACCTTCGAATTCGTTTGGGAGGCCGAGAGTGGGATACAGAGCTTTACCGCGATGATGATATTCGATATACCTCTGCTGGATATGAGTCTACCCTGGGATACGAGATCGTCGATATTGGAGGTCGATCCTCAACCGATCGGAAATATACACTACCCCTTGATGGTCTTGGGATTCATCTTTTTGGTGATGTTCGGTGCTGTGGTCGCTCCGGCGTGCTTCGATCAGGTCTCAGGAAAGATAGGAAAAAGGTGAGCGGGATCATCGTTTTGGCCGGGATCTGTGGTAGAGAGTGGTTCGGGTTCACAGCGTCAGTTTCATCACTGGTCACTTCAGGGCTGGCTCCTTCAGAAGATGTCTGTTCTCCGCTAACGCTGACGGTATAATCTTCGGTCTCACCGTACAGTTGATCCTAACACGGTTCGTAGTGGTAACTGTAGAACTGTTGCATTCCTTTCGCTGAGATTCAAACTCTACGCAGATACACCTCAAACTTTGCTCCGCCCATCTCGGAATCTTTTACCTTTATTTGTCCACCATAGGACTCGCAGATCTGTCTTGCGAGATACAGGCCGAGACCGGAGCCTTTAGATCCATCACCTTTGTATCCTTTTTCGAAGATATTCTCCTTTTCTTCGTCCGGGATCCCCTCCCCGTCTTCTTTGAAGACAACTACGATTTCATCCGGGTTTTCTTCCTTGGATATCATCATCTCTCGGCAGTTAGAATGTTTCAATGAATTCTCTAATATGTTCGTGAACAGCTCTTCCAAAAGATCATCACCATACACTTTTTCATCGAACTTTTCTACGCTGATACTGACATCTGAATCCTTCAGTAGGGAATCGACGTTTTCGAGGCTTTTATCGAGGTATTTTTCAACAGCGACCTTTTCAGTGCCTTCTTTTCTATAGACCTTTATCAAGTCCTCTATCTTCTGGATAAGATTTTCTTCTTCTTCTACGGATTTCTGGGTCTTCACCAATAACTCTCTCGCTTCATCCGAGATATCTAGGTCTTCTATCAGCTGGAGGTAGGCCTTGGAGATCTGCAGTTTATTCTTGATATCGTGTCTCAACAGTGAATGCAGTAGTTTTTCTCTTTTTTCGGCTTTTTTCCGCCTTGTGATGTCCCTATCTATCCCCCGATACCCCTTCAATTCTCCATTTTCATCGTAGATAGGTACTCCTGTAGATTCCAAGTATTTTATAGAACCGTCTTTATGTTTAAATCGACCTGGATAACTCTCCCACCCATCCTCTTTCTTCAATATCTCTTTGAATTCATCCTTGTCCATCTTCTCTTTATCCTCTTCGGGCCAAAGGTCCCATGAAGAGGTCCCGATGATCTCTTCGACTTCGTAACCCAAGATATCTTTGACGGCGGCGTTGGAGTAAGTATGTATCCCTTCCTTGTTCATCTCCCAGACCCAGTCCGCGATGGGATCCAAGAGAGAACTGTTTTCCATCTCTTCGATCTCTTCTATATCTTTTACCGAGGAACTGTCTTGATGAGCTCTGATCTCAAAACATTCCACTTCTTCAGAGAGGAACTCCAATATCCCCTTGTCTTTTGATTTAAGATCTGTAGTTTTAGGATGGTTATCGCCTATCCCTGAAGTCAGCGCCTCTAAAGCCACAGGAATGTTATCTTCGTTAGTACAGATCATCAAGGGTATCTCGTTTCTATTCTTTTCCTTAACTCTTTCTATCAGTTCAAATCCCCCTGATAGTGGATCTTTATTATCTACGTAAACAAAGGCATCGAATTCTCTTTCCGTCAAGAGCCGTGATGCCCTCTTTTTTGAAAGAGCTACAGATAGGTTAATACCATCCTCAATATCCTCGAGAACGGGTCTTTCTTCTTCAAGACCTAAATCAACCCAGAGTACGTGTATGTTCTCCATCGAGGTCAACTCTCGGATACTATATACCCATTACTCACGTATTTACTTTTCGCAGGGTCGGCCTGATTTTTCCATTTTCTAGCCCGCTGTAGTTGCAAAGGTGATGCTTCCTACAGAGTTCAATGGGATGACCAGTAGATGATGCTCATGTAAAGGTCGTCACCTCGTCCACTTTACTTTGCGTAAAAAAGCCCACTACGGTAGTTCGCCGGCCCGTCTTTCCACCCGTCACCGTCGGTATCGGGTTTCAGGGCGTGGGTCTCTCCTTCGTCTCCATCATACGCCCCGTCCCCATCAGTATCCTTGTCATCCGGGTCTAGATGTGAATCTATTTCGATGGTATAATCCGTGACCGTTTTCTCAACGTCTTCTCCGCCCCTACAAAAGACGAGTACTAACTTGATGATCTACACCTAAGAAATATAATGTATATTGGTCTATATATTTTTTAGGGGGAGTTACGGATTAGTGTGATTGTTTGTCTTAGGAAAAAACCGGCGAATCAAGAGTTTTCGATCCTCACCTCTTCTATAACAACGTCTTCTTCCGGCACGTCTTCGTGGCCTTCTACGGTCGTGGTCTCGATCGAGGCTATCTCGTCTACCACGGACATGCCGCTGATCACTTCGCCGAAAACGCAGTAGCCCCATCCATCTCGAGCGTCGTCCCAATCCAGACCGGGGTTGTCTGCGTGATTTATAAAGAACTGGCTGGTTGCTGAGTGAGGGTCCCGGGTCCTGGCCATTGCGATGGTACCTCTCTCGTTTCTGTGGCCGCTCTGCTCCGCTTCGTTCTCGATCGGACCATACGTGGGCTCTTTTTGCTCCATACCGGGCTCGAAGCCGCCCCCCTGTATCATGAATCCATCTATGACACGGTGGAAGATCAGCCCGTCGTAAAAACCGTCTTCCGCGTAGCGTATAAAGTTCTCTACGCTCTTCGGGGCGTCGTTTTGATACAATTCCACTTCGATGGTACCTTTGTTCGTCTCTATCGCGGCTGTGGGATTCTGATTTGATGAACTCTTCCCCGTCGTAACAAGGGATGTCAACGCCGCTAGACCACAACGGACACCTATCTTAATCGGATACATGGTCCGCTATCAACCCGCTCATTAAAAATGTTTATCGTCTCTCAGCTTAGGATACTCGTTCAGTGGGCAAACTAGATACTATCCATAAAGTCTAAATAGTTGAATAGTTGTTCAAACATTCATGGATAACCCCCAACAGGAAGATATGGAGGAAACAGCAGAGATCTTCAAGTGTCTTGGAGATAAGACCAGGGTCGAGGTACTCCTGACGATGGAGGAAACTGAGAGGTGCGTGCACGAGATCTCAGAGATGACTGAACAGGAGATATCCAACGTCTCTCATCATCTAAGGAGGTTGAAAGAAAAAAGACTGGTGGATTACAGAAAAGAAGGTAGGCACAAGTATTACCGCATAGACGACGAACACGTTTTAAACATCCTCGAGGAGGGGTTGGAACATGCAAAAGAATGAGACCAACGGTCCGAGTTCATGTGAGACCTGCCGGATAGACGATTCTCCGGAGCCTAAGAGCATATGGCTCTCGTCTAGAGCTTTAAAGAACTGGGTGGGAGGAGCATTCTTGTTCGGAGCTTTACTTTTAACGTTTATATTTTCAGATCACAACACCGTTTTCTTCCTGATGGAGGGGGATGATTTCCGTCTTTCCGATGCTTTTTTCGTCGTGAGTATCGCGATAGCCGGTAATGTGATACTGAAGAACGGTTACGATGCTTTAAAAAGATTGGACCTGAATATAGATCTGCTTATGAGTTCCGCTATCCTCGGGTCCGTCTTCGCGAGTTTCCTGGGTGCGAGCAACATCTTTTTGGAAGGAGCGACACTAGCTTTCCTTTTCAATTTAGCTGAGCTTCTAGAAGGTTATTCCGTGGAGAAGGTCAAGGGTTCGTTGAGAGAACTGATGGATATCTCGCCGGATGTAGCCACGGTCGTCAGAGAGGGGAAGGAGATGGAGATAGAAGTGGATTCCGTGGAAGTGGGTGATACGGTTATAATCCGACCTGGAAGCAAGGTACCCGTAGACGGAGAAGTGGTAGAAGGTAACAGTTCGGTGAACGAGGCACCCATAACCGGTGAGAGTATCCCTGTGGACAAGCAACAGGGCGACGAGGTGTACGCGGGTACGATCAACGAACAGGGATATATGGAAATAGAGGCTACTAAAAGATCTTCAGAAAGCACCATCTCAAATATCATAGAGATGGTAGAGAATGCTGAAAGAAAGAAGACCGAGCATGAAAAGTTCATCGAAAAGTTCTCTTCTTATTACACACCTATAGTCGTGGCTGCGGCGATTCTCATAGTGATCATACCCCCTTTGGTCTTTGCACAGCCGTGGCCGGTATGGTTCGTAAGGGGGCTGACCATGCTCGTTCTCGCCTGTCCCTGTGCCTTCATCATCAGCACCCCTGTATCCGTGGTATCGGGTATCACCAGCGGAGCTAAGAACGGAGTCCTTATAGAGAGCGGTACCAGCCTAGAAGCGTTGAGTGAAGTCAAGGTGGCAGCTTTCGACAAGACCGGGACCTTGACCAAGGGCGATCTTGTAGTGACCGACGTGATACCTCTCAATGGGAGAAGCGAAGAGGATGTCGTCCGGTGCGCCTGCGGGATAGAGGAAAAAAGTGACCATCCCATAGCCGAAGCGATCGTTTCACACGCTCATGATAATCATGGATTCGATCACGACCATGCGGTAGAAGATTTCGAGGAGATCAGCGGCAAAGGTTTGAAAGCTTATTTAGAAGAAAAAAAACATTACGCGGGCAAACCTTCACTGATAGAGGAATTGGGTTTCGACCTAGATCACGTCCATCACTCCAGCGGCAGTAAGGAGATAATGGAAGAGGCCAAGCGGATGTGTACGAGGGAAAATTGCCTGAACCTAGCAGCGGACACGATCCCCCGCCTTCAAAACGAAGGAAAAACCGTGATTTTAGTAACTACAGAAGATCAGATAGAGGGTATAATAGCGGTGGCCGACGAGGTAAGGCCCTCGACGAAAAAGACGATAGAGGAGTTAAAATCCGCAGGTATCAAAACAGTGATGCTCACCGGCGACAATGAAAACACCGCACGGGTCATAGCCGACCAGATAGGGATAGAAGATTACCGGGCCGAGCTGATGCCGGACGAAAAGGTCGAATATCTGAAAGAGTTATCCGAGGAGTACGGTTCCGTCGCCATGGTGGGAGACGGGATCAACGATGCGCCAGCTCTAGCTGCCGCAGACGTAGGGATCGCCATGGGCGCCGCCGGGACAGATACGGCTCTGGAAACGGCGGACATAGCTCTGATGCAGGACGACATCTCCAAACTTCCATATCTATTCAGATTGTCCAGGAAGACCGACTATGTGATCAAAGAGAATATCCTGGCGAGTCTCGGGATAAAAGCGGTGCTCGCCGTGGGAGTGCCTTTTGGGCTCGTTAGCATCGCTCTCGCCGTTCTTGTTGGAGATGCCGGTATGACCGTAGGTGTCACGGGAAACGCTATGAGGATCTCAAGGGTCCTGCCTGACTGATTTAGATCCTAGGCTTGAGTCGGCGGTAGCCCTTGGTGAAAGTTAATCACAAAAGGTAAATACCGATGCCTTCCTGTTGTCTCGGAGTGAAAAGATGTTGAAAGTGTTCAGATGTTGGATATGTGGTGAAACGTATCTCGGTGAAGAAAAACCGACAGACTGCCCTTATTGTGGAGCCGATGAAGAATTTTTGAAGCCCGGCGAAGAGTATGAATTACCGGATGTGAAATTGACTGAAACTTCAAAAAAGAATCTCGAAGAGGCCTTGGAATTGGAGGTCGACAACGCCACCTTCTATTACTGCGCCTACGACAAGGCCGAAGGTCCTAAAATGGAGGGGATGTTCAAAAGGCTAGCAAAGGTAGAAGCGGAGCACGCTGAAGCCATCTGCCTGTTCTTGGACAGGGAAGAACCGGAGATCGATAAACACATCGAGAAGTGTTCAGAGGAACTGCCCGAAAACATAGAGGATGCGCATTCTCGCGAATCTAGAGCCATAAAGCACTACAGGAAGTTTGCCGAGGAGGCTGAGGAACCACGGGTCCAGGAATTTTTTGAAGCTCTCGTGGAGATCGAAACTGATCATCTGGAACTCCATGAAGGAGAACTCGAAGAGCTGAGATAAAAAATCCTTTTCTTTTTTTTTGCTTCTGAATATACATCACCCCTAATTTCAAAAATTTAATATACCTATAAAATAATTCAACCCAAAAATGGGTAGGTACAATATGATTTCAGAAATCATTCCTATTGAGGATAGATTGATAGTTATTTTTTGTACAGGGATACTGCTCCTTTCGATTTTGGCTTCGAGCGCTACTGCTCTTACAGATGCTGAAGAAGAGGATAAAAAAAACGAGATCGCTCTAGTAGAGATAGAAAGTTCTGAACAGATGAAAAAGTTGAGGAATCTGGAGCTGAAGATCCTCTATGAATACAACCGATACGTTCTGATCGAGAGCGGAGAAGACTCTATACAAGCTTTACAGGATATGGGCCTTGAGGTCGACCCACTCTCCAAACGTACGGATATATCGGTGAAAGGACACCGCTTCGATATAGAAAAGGGTGAACCGGACTTGGACCCCGAGTTGACGATAGATGGTTACGAGAAGGGAACTGAAGGAATTTATCTCGTACATATGCTGGGGCCTGTAGATCCTGAATGGAGATCACAGCTCGAGGACACGGGCGTTGAGATACTGAACTACGTGCCCAACTACGCCTACGAAGTGAGGATGACTCCAGAGCAGGCGGGAGATGTTGAACAATTAGATTTCGTCGATTGGACCGGGATCTACCAGCCGGGATACAAGATATCAGAGGACATCTTGAACAAAGCGGCCGTCCCCGGAGAGATTAAGGTCGAGTTGGTCCCGGGTGCCGAGGTCGGATGTGTTAAGAATATACTAGAAATCGATTCAAAGACCGCACTGATAGATCCTAACTCCGGCTTTGAGGCCGTGATTGATGTAGATGATCTTTCGACCGTGAAAGACATAGCTAGGATGAAAGACGTGTATTACATCTCCCCCCACCGAGAACCCACTCTTCTCTCCGAGATAGATTCACAGATAATAGGAGGAGGCTGTTGGGTGATGGACGATGAAGATGGAAATCCGGACACTGCTTATAGACAACATGGAGACCACGGCGCATACATCAACCAGGTCGGTTATACGGGCAGCGGGGTCACCGTGGCCATCGCAGATACCGGTCTTGGGGACGGTACTACTAGTGATGCGGGTCATCAGGACTTCAGCGGCAGAGTCGTCGGAGGTTACGGATTTGGAGACCCGAGCGACTGGGCCGACGGTCACAGCCACGGCACGCACTGTGCGGGTTCGGTCGGAGGAGACACTTACAATGGAACGGGGGTACAGTATGCAGGTATGGACGGGAACTATTACGCTTCGCAGGGACTGGCGAGTGACTCGGAACTCTTTTCCGTGAAGATATTCGACGACGGTGGAAGTTTTCTCCCCAGTGAATATTATCCGATCGTCGAAGAAGCCGCTCAGCGCTCCGACGCTTACGTTCACAGCAATTCTTGGGGTGCAGATGAAGGCGGGGCTTACAGCGACTCCGACGAGGTCTACGACCAGGCTGTGAGGGAGGCGGATAGAGATACTCCTGAGACCGAGCCGATGGTTATAACCGTGGCTGCGGGTAATTCCGGCAGCGACACCAATACCATCGGGAGTCCCGCCAATGCAAAAAATGTGATATCGGTGGGAGCCTCTTTCAGTTACAATCCAGATGCAGATAACTATGGAGGACAGACCACCTATAATCCCGCCATGATATCGGATTTCAGCTCCAGGGGATGGACCGACGACAACCGGGTAAAACCCGACGTCGTAGCTCCTGGTGAAGACATCCTCTCCACCATGACGCCTCAGGGGAGCGGAGATTATACGGAAGACAGCCGCTACCAGTGGATGTCCGGGACCTCCATGGCGAATCCCGCGGTCGCTGGTGCCGCATCGGTTGTGGTGGACTGGTACGAGGATAATTTTGGAGAAAGACCCAGTCCAGCGATGGTTAAAGCGCTGCTGATAAATACGGCGCAGCCGTTAGATGAAGATAACGGTAACACCGGATCTATACCCAATCGAGACGAAGGGTGGGGTAGGGTCGATCTGTCAAAACTCCAATATCCAAAGAACGATCCGGTTTCTTTTATGGCAGAGGATCAGACGAGCTTGCTGCAGACAGGAGATATAGACGAGTATGAGATACACAGGGACAAGGAGGGAGTACCTCTCAACATCTCCTTGGTCTGGACGGACAAGAACGCTTTGGAAGGCGACGACCCGACCTTGAAGAACGACCTGAACCTGGAAGTGATCACACCTGGCGGGGACGTCTATACAGGTAATGCTTTCCAAGACGGATGGACACCCCCAAATCAGGACGCCGTGGGCGACTTCGATACATCTGGAGATGGTAAAGATGACGTCAACAATGTAGAGAACGTTTACATCCATCCGGACGAAGTTGAAAGTGGGATATACAAAGTGAGAGTCGAAGGGTTCGACGTCCCAGAAGATGGGAATATGGATGGTAATCTCACCCAAGATTATGCTTTAGCGGTCCACAACGGATTCCTTTCCCCCGAAGGAGAACCCCCGAAGATAAATGTTACTCGGCCACAAGGAGGGGAAAGCTGGGACGGTCTAACTCAGGAAAACATCACATGGCAGACCGAAGACGGGGACAACGCCACAGATACTGTTGATCTGTTCTACAGTACGGATGGAGGCCAGTCGTGGGATACCATCGCTGAAGACTTCGATGACACGGGCCTCTATACTTGGAACGTGCCAAACGTCCACAGCCAGCAGTGTAAAGTGAAAGCACGGGTATACGATACGGTGGGACGGTTCGCCGAGAACGTCACCGATGAATTTGAGATAGTAGGTGTGCCTCCCAGCCCACCAGATTCTCAAGATGTGGAACATTTTGGATCTCAGGGCGAACTCGTAGATAACGGGGTGTTCGACAGTGGATACGACCCATGGGAGATGGAACTCGTACAGGATGAAGATGAAGCAGGGTGGGCAGCTGAGTCCTATAGCGCTGATGGGACAGGCTCTATACATGCTAAAGCTTCACAAGAGGGAGACGGGACCACCACCCAAGAAGTCTATTGGGAGCAGGAGATACTCCCTGTGAGTACCGAATTGACCATCAACGGAGCTTTTTATAACGAGGTATATCTTGAAGATCCGGAGGAATGTGAGATCCTTGATTCGACTGTTGAGATAGCTGTACACGATACTCAAGCTGGTTGGGAGACCATCTACAGCGAAGACGAAATAGTACGGGAGTGGACGGAGTTTGGACCCGATGCGAACTATACTCCTAGCGGTGTAGTGGATAAAGTAAAAGCCTATATGAGAGGTGAAGCGGAAGGATATACAGATACCTCTATGGTCATCCCTATCGACCGCGTCGCCACCCTCGACCTTTGGATGGACGAGATCAGTGTTGTGGCTTCCGATAATGGGATGGAGCACAATATGGTGGATTGGACAGCTAGTCCTGATGACCCCGAGAACATATCTCATTACAATATTTATAGGTCACAAAACGAGAGCGGCCCCTGGGACACACCTCTCACCACTATAGACGCCGACGGTTCATATTCCTACAGCTATTTTGACGAGTTGAAAGGACAATATGATAACACATATTGGTGGTACTTGGTCCGAGCCGTGGGTACAAACGGTCTGGAGGAAGATAACATCTGGGCTGTTCGAGAGCCCGTCCCCGGAAACGAACCGAGTATCACCATCACTAGCCCGAATGGAGGGGAAGCATGGCTGCCGGAGAGGGATGTAGAGATCACTTGGACGACCACGGCGGGAGATGATCCTGTAGATGTTGTAGATCTTTGGTACAGCACGGACGCAGGGGAAGAATGGAAGGTCATCTCCAAGGGGATCAGCGATACTGGGAGCTATATCTGGACCCTTCCGAACGAGACGAGTGATGAATGTCTCATCCGGGCTAGAGCCTGGGACTCGGCGGGACGGATCTCACAGCTCGACGATAGTGACGATTATTTCGAGATAGTCGATCCGGATTCGATAGAGGAACCCGAGATCGAAGTGGTGTCTCCTGAAGAAGATTCGATATTTACCGAGGCCGAGGTAACGGTCGAATGGGTCTCTAACAACTCTGACTATCACGAGGTTAAGATAGATAACGAGGAGTGGGCAGACGTCGGTATGGACACTTCCTACACTTTCCAAAGTATAGAGGATGGTTATCACAATGTTTTCTGCAGGGCTACAGGCGAAGCGGATGTGCAGGTCTCCGATAGCGTCAGCTTTACGGTGGATACCACACCTCCTTCCATAGAGATAACGGGGCCCGCAGAGGGAGAGGTGTTCGATACCGGTTCCGTGACCGTCCAGTGGGAAGGCAGCGATGAGACCGTCGGGGTGGATCATTACGAGGTAAGGATCGAAGGGAACGATTGGATAGATGTGGGAAACGATACAGAATACACTTTTGAAGGTATAGAAGACGGCGAACATACGGTGGAGGTCAAAGCGGTAGATGAAGCTGGAAACTCGGATACAAAAGGCCTCACATTTATGGTAGACACCACTCCACCCAGTGTTGAGATTACCTCCCCCGATGAAGGAGAACTTTTCTCAGAAGATGCCGTCACAGTGAGGTGGAGCAGCGAGAACGAACCCACCTCTATACAGAAACATGAATTACTGCTCAACGGGGAAGTAGAAGCTGTTGATGAAGAGGGAGACCTGGACAGCTACGAATTGAGCGGCCTTGAGGATGGAGAATACACTGTTAAAGTATCAGCGGAAGACGAGGCGGGAAATGTCGGAGAAGACAGTGTCAGTTTCATGATAGATACCCAAGCACCGGGATTGGAGATATCGTCTCCTGAAGAAGGGAGCATATTCGGTGAAGATTCCGTCACCGTGGAATGGGTCGGGACCGCTCACGGCTCGGATATCGACCATTATGAAGTGCAGTTGGATAGAGGATCTTGGATGGATGTGGAAGATGATACTGCTCACACCTTTGAAGATCTTCAAGATGGAAATCATACGGCGGAGGTCAAAGCGATAGATGAAGCTGGTAACGAAGCATTGAAAGATCTAAATTTCGTCGTAGATACGAAATCACCGACCATCGAGATATTAGAACCCCTAGAGGACGAGATGTTCTGTGAAGACGCGATCACGATCAGGTGGACGGGAGAAAAGGAGGGAACTGAGATAGTCAAATACGAGATAAGGATCGATGAAGGAGAATGGATAGACAAAGAAAAGGTCACGGAACATACCTATTCAGGCGTAGAAGACGGGAATCACTCGGTGGAAGTGAGAGTAGAGGATGAAGCGGGTAACGAGGCTGTGGACCGTGTAAGTTTCCTCTTGGATACTTCAAAACCGGTCTTAGAGATAGTAGAACCGAGTGAAGATGGAAAGACGTTTGAAAGCGGCACGGTGACGGTGAGTTGGGATAGTGAGCCCAAGGGAACCAACATAGTCCATCACGAAGTCAGGCTCAGAGAAGAAGGTGAGTGGGAAAACATCGGCAACGAGACCACTTACACTTTTGAAGGACTAGAGGACGGCGAGTATACCGTAGATATCCGGACCACAGACGAGGCGGGCAACGTGGTGACGGAGAGCAAGACATTCACGGTAGAAACTTCCGTCATCTCTGGTTATTGGTGGTTGCTACCTCTCATCTTGATAGCCGCCGTGGTCATCTTATTGATCGGATTCTACTGGAAGAAGAGAAGAGAGCCAGAAAGTGAGCAACCCCCTCCAAGAACTGCGGACTTCAAGGCCCAAGAAACAGAGGGTGCTCCAAAAACCCAGGTTCTAGAAAAAAAGATCAAGAAAGTAGGAAAAGAGGAAAAGAAAGAAAGTCCGAAAAGTGAGAAGGAACCCAGGGAAAGCGAAGAAAAGGAAGGAGAACCTATAGGAGGAGATGTGGAAGATGAAGACGAGGGGGCTGAGCCGGGTGAAGTGAAAGATGAAGGGCCAGAAGAGATGGAAGAGGAACCTAGAGAGATGGAAAGTTCGACTTGGGCAGTTCTCGAGGAAGAGGAACCAAAAGAAAGTATCAAATCCGAGGAAGAACACCCAAGTGGAGAAGAGCCCACGGAAGAAGAAGTGAGTGAAGAAGAAGAGGAACCGAGTGAGGAAATTATAGAGTGCCCAGTGTGTGGGCGTGAAGTGAGCCCAGATGCTGAAAAATGCTGGGCCTGCGGAGAGGACCTGACCGAAGAGGAAGACGAGGAATAAAATCCGTATTCTTACCCAGATATTCCGGAACCTTCCGGAATTTAGCTGACTAAGTCATCCAACGGAGTCTCAAAAATTTAATATACCCTTAAAAAGTTTAAAGTAAATATAGGAAGATTGATTATGCAACCTAAAATAATCCCTAAAGAAGATGAATTGATAGCTGTTTTTTGTACGGGGATACTGATACTTTCGATACTTGCTTCAAGTGCTGCTGTCCTCACAGCCGCTGAAGAAGAAAACGAGATAGTTTTGGTGAAGCTCGAAAGTCCCGGACAGATAGAAAGATTGAAGAGCGTAGATCTGAAGATCCGGGATAGATACAACCGCTATGTCCTGATCGAAAGTGGTGAAGACTCTATCCAAACCCTACAGGATATGGGCCTTGAGGTCAACAATCTGCCCAAACGTACGGAGATATCAGTTAAAGGTCACCGCTTCGATATAGAAAAGGGTGCACCGGACTTTGATGCTGAACTGACGGTAGAGGGATATCCTGAAGGAGTAAAAGGGACCTACATCGTGCACACCCTGGGACCCGTAAACCCCGAATGGAGATCTCAGCTCGAGGACATGGGCGTTGATATATTGAACTACGTTCCCAACTACGCCTACGAGGTTAGGATGACTCCTGAGACCAGGGAACGAGTGGAAGATTTAGACTTTATCGATTGGACCGGCATATACCATCCTGAATACAAGATATCGGATGAGATAATAAGCAAAGCGGAGACTCACGATTCGGGTAGAATCAGGGTGAAGTTTGTCTCGGATGCTGATGTTAAAGATGTTAAGAGCATGCTGGAAGTTGATCCGAAGGCGGTCATAACCGACACTGAATTCGGTTTCGAGGCGATAGTAGAGGTGGAAGAGCTCTCCACCGTGAAGGAGATAGCGATGATGAAAGACGTCTATTATATATCGCCGTATGCGGAACCAAGCTTATTTTCCGAAGTCGACGCCCAGATAATAGGAGGAGGGGCTTGGCAGATGGACGACCAAGATGACAATCCAGGAACCGCTTATAGGATGTACGGTGATCACGGCGCTTATATGAATCAGATAGGTTACACTGGAGAAGGAGTGGTCGTTACTCCCGCCGACACGGGTTTGGGAGATGCCACCTTGCCGAACGCGGGACATCCAGATTTTACAGGAAGGGTCATAGGAGGTTACTCTTTCAACGAAAGCCAGCCAGATAATTGGACCGATGACCACAGTCACGGGACCCACACTGCAGGATCGATAGGAGGGGACACTTACGACGGAACCGGGACCCAATATGCCGGTCTCGACGGAGAGTATTATGCATCACAAGGACTCGCTTACGACTCAGAGATGTATGCTGTTAAGATATTTGAGGGACAGACTTTCATGCCGGAGGGCGAGGAATATGAGATCGTTGAGGTAGCCAAGCAGAATGGAGGTACCTATGTACATTCGAATTCTTGGGGTGGTGCGCGAGGCGACGGAGCCTACGATTCGACCTGCTCAAAGTATGATACCGCGGCTAGAGACGCTGATAGAGACGCTGATGGTAACCAACCCATGGTGCTTACCGTAGCCGCCGGTAATGATGGGCCTGATGAAGAAACGGTTGCACCACCATCCATTGGTAAGAACGTCATCGCTATCGGCGCCACCCAGACCTACATGCCCAACTCCGAGAGTTACGGCGCTAGAGGAGACGGCACCGATAATCCAGATAGAGTTCCGGATTTCAGCTCCAGGGGATGGAGCCCGGACGGCAGGGTCAAACCCGATGTGGGAGCGCCCGGAGACGAGATACTGTCCACCATGACTCCAGCGGATACCGGTGACGATACTAGAGGAGGATACTCAAACAGAGAAAATAGTCTATATGATGATTATGCCCCTACAGAGTTCGGAGGTGGTTACAGTGAAGACGGCCGGTACGAATGGATGTCTGGTACTTCGATGGCTAATCCCACCGCCGCTGGGGCTGCATCCGTGGTGGTGGAATGGTACGAGGAGAACTATGGGGTTAGACCGAGTCCCGCCATGGTGAAGGCTCTGATGATCAACACGGCTCAACCCTGTAAAGAAGACCAATCAGGTAACGGTCTGATAGAGTATATACCGAACAAACATGAGGGATGGGGTAGAGTCGATATCTCAAAGCTCGAGTATCCAAAAGACAATCCCGTTCCTATAGATATGGAAGATCAAGAGAAGCTGTTGCAGACAGGTGATGTAGAGCAATATGAGGTAAAAGCGGTAAGGGAAAATAGGCCTCTTAATCTCACACTTGTTTGGAGTGACAAAGAAGCACAAGATGGTGACGATCCGACCTTGAAAAACAATCTAGACCTTGAGGTGGAATCTCCAAGCGGAGATATCTATCAAGCCAACGCTTTCAACAGCGAGGCGAAGAATTACAGCGAAAGCAGTTATACTTACCCGAACACTGACACCATGGTGAATTTTGATACCAACGGAGACGGAAAAGATGAGCTGAACAACGTTTTGAACGTTTTCATACGTCCGGAAGAAGTGGAGGAGGGTTTCTATAACATAACCGTCGAAGGGGTCACTATAGCTGCAGACGGAAACAACGACGGCATCGCCAACCAGGACTATGCGTTGGTAGTACACAACGGGGAGATCATACCTCCTGGTGATCCCCCTACGGTGGAGGTCCTTTCACCGAACGGTGGGGAGATATGGGAAGTCGGTACTGAAGAGACGATCGAATGGGATGTGACCGAGGGCGACGACCCGATCGCAAATATAGATCTCCAATACAGCATCGACGGAGGCAGCACTTGGGACCTGATAGAACCTGGTCCCAGCGGAACTGGGAGCGGAACTTATGAATGGGAAGTGCCACAGATAGATGAAGATTCTGACGAGTGTCTTGTTAAAGCAGTGGCTACAGATTCGATCGGTAGGGTCTCGCGGGACGAGAGTGACGATCAATTCTCCATATATTACCCATTCAATAAACCGGAAATAGAGATCACCGATCCAGAGGATGACGCTGATTTCACCGACTCCACTGTTACTGTAGAGTGGCAGTCAGATTACACTGACATGCATGAAGTCTGGCTCGACAGGGACCATGTGGATGACGTGGGACCACAAGAAACTTCTTACACCTTCGAAGGATTAGAAGACGGACTTCATACTGTAGAGATCATAGCCGTCGGTGAGAAAAACAGCACCGATTCCGACATGGTGAGTTTCACCGTGGATACCACTCCACCAGAGATAGAGATCGAGTCTCCTGAGGAGGGACATCTCTCTCCAGATGATTCAGTCACCGTAGAGTGGGACGGGCGGGACGAGACTAGCGGTATAGATCATTATGAGGTCAGGTTGGAAGGTGGTGACTGGCAAGATGTGGGTACAAAGACCAATTACACGTTCGAAGGGCTAGAAGACGGCGAGCATACGGCGGAAGTACAAGCATTTGACAATGTACAGCTTAGTAACGCTGATAGTGTGGCCTTCAAGGTGGATACCACGCCTCCATCTATCGAGATAAGTTCACCGGAAGAAGGCGAGATGCTCAGCGATAGTTCTGTGACCATAAGATGGACGAGCGAGAGTGACCCGAGCGAAATTCAGCGTCAGGAAATCTACCTGGACGGAGAATTGGAAGCTGAAGATGAACAGGGAGATTGGGTACAGCATGAGATAACTGGTTTAGAAGAAGGTAACCATTCTGTAGAAGTGCGGGCTATCAACGAAGCGGGCCATGAAGCCAGCGATAGTGTCGGCTTTTCCATAGATACGGAACCCCCCTCTTTAGAGATCACATCTCCGGATAGCGGAGAGCTTATCGGAGAAAATCAGGTGACGGTGAAATGGGAATCAGAAGCTAGAGGTTCGGGGATCGATAGGCACGAAGTCCGTCTCGATGATAGTGAGTGGGAAGAAGCGGACAGCGGAGGCCAACACACCTTTGAAGATCTGGCAGATGAAGAATATACCGTAGAGGTGAAGGTTACCGATGAAGCTGGGAACGAAGCTCTCGAAAGCGTCGTTTTCACCATAGATACGGAACCCCCCTCTTTAGAGATCGTCTCACCACGAAGCGGCGACGTGTCCGGCGAGGACCGCATAACGGTACACTGGGACTCAGAACCAAAAGGTTCAGAAATAACTCTTTATGAAGTCCGCAGTGACGGCGGTGAATGGAAGGAAGCAGATAGCGAAGACGAACACACTTTTGAGGACCTACCGGACGGAGAACGTACTTTAGAAGTAAAAGTCACAGATCAGGCGGGCAATGACGCGGTAGATGAAATCTCAATCCTCATAGATACCACACCGCCTGAATTGGATATAATCTCTCCGGAAGTGGGTGCAAAAGTCGAGAAAGACAGTGTTATAATCGATTGGAGCGGTAACTCTACTGGGAGCGAGATCGTCTCGTACCAGATAAGGATCGACGATGGAGAGTGGAAAAAACCCGAAGGACAGACCATCCATACGTTCAAAAATCTGGACGACGGGTCTCACACTGTCGAGATCAGAGCTGTAGATGAAGCGGGTAACGAAAGAGTGGAAAGTGTCTACTTCGATGTGGATAAGCCCGTGACCAGTAGTTATTGGTGGCTCATACCGCTGCTGGTAGTGATAGTCGTCTTACTTTTGATCTTCGGGGTCATCTGGAAGAGAAGAGAAGAAGAAGACGAGGATAGGACCGATGCTTTGAGAGAAGGTGAGGTATGGGGTGAAGAAAAGACCTCGAGACCTAAGCCGCTGCTTCATAAAAGTCACGCTAAAAGCCAGAAAGATAAAGAAGATAGGTCTCAAAAGCCTTTTGAAGACTTACAGACACACGAGGAAAGCTTCAAGGAGGACAGACAGAACGAGATAAAGGAAGAAAATAAAGTGAGAAGTGAAGACACGGTGGATAGAACAGAGTCTAAAGAGACGAAAGAAGGCGCGGTGGAAGGAGGAGAAACAGAAGAGGACGAAACTTCCACCGATGGAAGGGAAGAAAGCAGTGAAGAAGAAAAGATCTATAAAAGTGAAGAAAGAGAGGAGATAGAGGAAGAGGAAGAAGAGGAAATAGAAGGAACCATAGAGTGTCCCGTATGCGGCCGTGAAGTGGATCCAGACGCTGAGAAATGCTGGGCCTGCGGGGAAATCCTCACCGAAGAGGACTAAAACAGGCGATCACCCTTCCTTTAAAGTCAACCAGACGGTGCTCAGAAAAACATTTATTACCCTCCTTTTAGGATATTTTATATAGAGTGGGTTCAAAGAGGTGGAAACCATGCATAGAAAGATAGAGATAAAGAAGGATAGTATGGACGGACGTGAAAAGCACATTCTAGCGGCGAAGACCTTAGCTAAAGCCGCTGAAGTCAATGAAAATCTAGATGAAAAGGGAAAAGAGATACACAGTATGATGAAGATAATGTGCCGATGCAGAGAAGACGAAGTGGTCAAGAAGTGAAGGAAAAATATTAGAAAATTAAAAGACGGGTTTATTAGGCCCTAATGTTTTTTAGCTTTCGGTCCTGGAATACTATAAGAAGAGACGCGTTCGCCAGATCATTCTATTTTTTCGACGTTGATCGCTCTCGGTCCTTTTTCACCCTCTTCGGTATCGAATTCTACTCGATCTCCTTCTTTCAGGGTGTTGCACTCCATACCGCTGCGATGGACGAATAAGTCTTCGTCCCCTTCGTCTGGTTCTATGAAACCATAGTTCTTCATGTCGTTGAAGAACTTAACCGTTCCTTTCATACGATCTCACCTCCTTAAGATTGTAAGGTATCCGGTATCATATATCCGGTCTTTATAAAACTTTCGTTACAAATCCCGTCTTCAACGGACCTCACGATGTTGACCACGCTAGAGGTCTGTGTGAATATGGCTGGTTTCTTTGGAGACGGAGCCTCCCAAAATACGTTCTAGAACCCACTCCAATTATGCCCTCACTAACATCTGGTGATATTGAATCGATACAAAAAATTTTTATCCACAAATACATAATGATGATTTGGCTACTGAAACGTGGTTGATTAATGGCTAAAACTAGGTGCTATATTTATGTCATGGAGATACAAAATTAAGCGTTCGTGGGCTATAGTTATCATGATAACAATCACCTTCGGAGCTTTTTTTATTTTATATCAACCGCCCCCTGAGGATATAGGAAGGAGTCCTAGTCTATCTGGTGAATTGGAATTAATTAATTATAACAAATCATCAAATACTTTAACATATCTAGTTCAGCTGAACGAATCAAGTGCTAACCCGTCTCTAGTAAGTCATAATACAAGTTATATCACAGCTAAAATCATCGCTCATAATGAAAATATAACAGACGTAGATTGGGAATATATAGATAGTGATGAAGACAATATGATCACTACTGGTGATAAAGTAATATTGTACAATGCTACTGAATACCTAAACAAGAATTTTCGTTTAAGGATTCAAAGTGATCGGTATCAAGGTTATATTGAAGGGGACATCGAGATTAAAGAAAGTGGATAACCCAAGTTCAATGAGCGAGTGACTAAGATCAGAGGTTGGTGCTTCTCGGTCAAGTTCTATCTGAGGAAAGTCCATGTCTGGGTAATTAAGATAATATTTTAACCTAAAATATAAATAGACTAACTCACATTCTGTAGAGGCGAGGTGAGCGTTATAGGGATAAGCGGTTGGTGTGAAGACATAAGGAGGGGAGCTGTAGGTTTTACTAGAAAGAGTTCCACTCCAGCCATATATAATGATGCTTTAGCGAAAAACACAACGCTATAGGAGACAAAATCATGAGGTATAGAGAAGTAGATAGTAAGAAGGCTGTGGATGCTTTGAGGCCAATGGTTAGTCTGCTGTTATTAACTCTAGCTGCAGTCAAAACTTTATCTTATGGATATTCTTATGAGTCTCTTTCACCTTCTTTAACGGATATAATAATATACCTTCTATCCCGTATAGGGATATTCATATTCTTTAGTTTAATGATCATAGAAACCGATGGATTTTTTAAAAAATTTATTGAAAATAAGGCAACATTTATTTTTTTATGGATAGCTTTTATTCTCTGCGGAGTTACTTTCATGGTTAATATATGGAGAGTTGAGGGGAGCGAGATCAGTGCTCTCTATCGTTATTATACTATATCGATTTGGATTACCATGGCAGTTGTATCCGGTCTTAGAGCCTTAGAGATCCGTAAGAACAGATCAACTTTCTGGAACTC
>JBKHKA010000017.1:0-32715 GCA_046537845.1 Candidatus Aenigmatarchaeota archaeon | reverse complement strand
TCTATAGTTCCATTATCTCCGGTCCACTCGACGAACCGATAACCTTCATCGGGCACAGCTTCGATATCCACTGCGGCGCCAAGAGGATACTCGAATATCATCTCGCTCTCGGTCACCTCGGTACCATCAACGAATATCGTACCCTCTGCAGGATCCTGAGCAGTAAGGGTAACGATCTCTTCCGCATAGATCACGTTCATCCAATCGGAGGCGACGACATCCGTATCGTTCTGGGATATCGCTGTAAGCATTATATCCGACTCATCTCCAAATTCTGCTTCTGTTGGTATGGTGACTTCTACTGGAACTATTTCTTCTCCACCCGAATTCACGGAGACCTGTTCTGGGGCGTTCACTGGCCAACTTTCGTTGGAAGACTCGACGGTCAGATTGTAGGTGTCATCTTCGATTCCACGGTTATCCACGGTGAAATCGTATGTGTAATTTCCAGTTTCCGTCTCTATGGCGTCTGAAGGTGCAAAGACCTCGACCGCATATTCCTCTTCAGCAAAAGTTATGTTCATAGAGTCCGAATCTGATACTTCAGATCCGTTCTGACTTGTCGCTGTGAGTGTGACTTCACAGCTCACACCTCCTGCACCATCTGGGATCGTCACGTTCACTCCGACCAATGCGCTGTCTCCTGCGGGTACGACGACTTCTTCGGGAGCGCTGACTATCCAATCTTCCACCGATACCTGAGCCTGTGCGCTCGGAGTGAAGTTTGGATTCGTAGTATCTACCTTAAGGTCGTACGTGTCATCCTTCGCTCCGGTGTTGTTAACAGTGAAACTATAAGTATGCTCTCCGCTCTCATTTTCTGTTTGATCATCTGGAGCCTCAACATTCACGCCATATTCCTCACTCGGCTGATTTACTCTTTTGTTTTCCTCTACATCGATATTTTCTGAGGTACCCCCCCTTATTCCTCCAGCTGCACTCAAACTTAACAAGCAAATAATCAATATACCAATCGACAATATCATCATCTTCCTCATCTTTCTCACCTACGGATCTGGGTATCTCCCTCTTCGATCATCTCTTTCTTCGGGATATTCTCCCGTGAAGTGTCAATCAAAGCCACCGAGATGTTATCGTCTCCTCCATACTGGTTCGCCAACCTCACCAATTCTTTTGTAGCCTTCCCAACAGTATCATACTTCACAACGGCGTCTTGGATCTTTTTTTCAGGGACCATATCAGTCAAACCATCGCAACAGACCAAGATATAGTCCCCTTTATAGACCTGCTTTACGAAAGTATCTATCTCCACTCCCTCACCGATCCCTAAAGCACGAGTTATCTGGCTGCTCAACCGTTCTACTTTTGGAGAACGTGGATGCTCTGCCTCTTCCGGGTCGATTTCGCCCTCTTCTATCAGATCTTGCACGGCACTATGATCCCGAGTCACCTGTTCCATCTCGTAATTATTTCCCTCCTTTTTCCTGACGATGTAAGTCCTGCTGTCGCCCACGTTTGCCGCTATGAACTTACCTGGAGGGGAAATGAGCAAACCGCCCGTGATGGTTGTACCCATCCCCTGCCTGTCCGGATTCTCTTCCGCATTACGAAATATCTCTTCGTTGGCTTTAGAGATCTGCTGTGCGAGAAGGCCTGTGAACTTCTTCACTTGATTCTCGTAATTTTGGAGGTCGTTGAAGTACGAACTGTTCCTAATCTTATTCCCTATACCTTCCCTTATCGTGCTTATCGCCATGGAACTCGCCACCTCTCCTCTAGCATGACCGCCCATGCCGTCAGCAACAATAGCACCCAGCACCGTCTGTTTGTCTTCAGTCCCTTTTGGATGTCTTTCTCCCTCGTAAATCTCATGAACGTGCTGCTTCCATCCTACCAGGTGTTCCATCACCAGCACGCTGTCTTCGTCCACGTTTCTTTTCCTTCCGACATCGGATTCGGCTGCGATATACTTATTGTTGACCATCTTTACCACATTCAAACCTATTCTTCATACCTCATGGTCATCCAAGGCCCTTTCTCCTCTGAATAACCTAGGGCGATCTTGTCCCCATCTTGAAGTGCCCACTCTTTTATACTCTTGAATTTACCTAACTTGTCCGTGTACACGAAAGTCCCATTAGTCGAAGGCTTCCTTCTCTCGCCCTGCATTAATCCATCTTTTATCCAAACTGTCCCCCCCTGATCTTCGTAGAGGGAACAATGCACTCTCGAAACATATTTTTTTGGGTCCTTAATAGATATCTTACCCTCTCTTCCGATGGTGAGAGGATCGCTTATGGAATATGAATAATCAGAGAGTTGGTATTTTTTCCCTCCTATTATCAGCTGTCTTTCTTTTTTACGAGCTTTATCAAGCTCTTCTATTTCCTTCCCTTCCAACCGTCTCCTCATTTCCTGGGCAGAGGAAAAACGATCTGACACATCTTTTTGAACCGCTTTTTCGATAACCTCGTTAAGATCATCTGGAACTGAAGGGTCGACCTTTTTTGGTGGTTTGAGCCGCCCAGTGATCGTATTACCATCCACATAGTGTTTCCTTGGATTTTCTCCTGTGACGAGATGGAAAAGTGTAGTGCCCACGGAATATATGTCGGCAGCCGTAGAGATCTGATCTACGTTCTCTGTTATCTGTTCTGGAGGGCTGTATCCCTGTGCTATTATCTGTGTAGCCCCCGAGATAGGGATAGAAGTGAAGCCAGCCTTTGCAGTCCCGAAATCTATTAGAGTCACCTTACCTTGGTCGAGATTATGAATCAAGTTATGTGGTTTTATATCCCTATGGATAACATTCCTATCTGGATGATGTAGGTATTCAAGTGCCTTGAGTAATTCCACCCCAATATCTTTCACGATAGGCGGAGGAATCGACGATCCTCTAACAAGGTTCGAAAGAGGTTCTCCTTCTAGATACTCTATGACGAGATAGAAATTATCTCTTTCTTCAAAATCATCTAGATATTCAACGATGTTAGGGTGAGAAATTCTTTTCAAGATATCGGCTTCTACTCTCAATTTTTCGTCACATATGTCTTCTTCTGCACTCCCTCCAGACCTCGGTTCCTTGATCACACATTCTCCACCCTGCTTCAAATCTTCAGCCTTGTAGATCACCCCCATTCCACCAGCTTCTATCTCTTCTTTAATTTCATATTTATTTCTTAGATTCTCTCCCTTCGATAACATCCTATTATTCAATAAAAGGGTAGTCTCTATTAATTGTTTCCGGTTTATATCCTATTTTAGTTGGCGTACCATTGGATTTTTAATCTTTCACACTCTTCTAATCGACCTTATATATCATCTCGAACCACGGACCTTTCTTTTTCCTATAGCCTAGGGCGATTATATCGCCGTCATAGAGCACCCATCGATCTACTTCCTTAAATTTCCTCTGTGATTTCAGATAAATGTATGTACCATTTTTCGATCGCAACCGTCTTCCTTTTTTTATTAAACCGTCTTCCACCCAAGTCCATCCTCTATCGTCCTTGTATATAGAACAGTGTATCCTTGATACGTAACCTCTCGGATCGTTGATGGTTATATCTCCATCTCTTCCTACAGTTAAAGGATCATTTTCTTCTAACGAGTAATTAGATAACTGATATTTCTTTCCATTAATGATAAGAATCTCATTTTTTTTATCCTCCATTTGCTTAAACGACAAACTCCGAATATCTTTTTTCATCTCTTTTACAGAGCCGTATCTTTTGGTTTTATCTGGACTCGTAGCTTTTGCGATTATATTGGATAACCCAGCTGGAACTGAGGGATTAATACGATCGGGTCGACACAATTGACCATCTACCATAGAACCGTCCCGATAATGTTTTCGAGGATTTTCTCCTGTAGCTAGATGAAAGAGAGTTGCTCCAACCCCATATATATCAGCCCGGGGGCCAATTTTCTTTTCTTCCTGTTTAATCTGCTCAGGGGCACTATAGCCAGGAGTTGCCACTTGTACGGGATTTGAGAGAGACAAAGAGAGAGATTCAGCCTTGGCTGTCCCAAAATCAAACATGGTCACAAAATCTTCATCGGAGGAGAGTATGAAATTATGAGGTTTTATGTCTCTATGGATTATATTTTGCTCAGGAGAGTGGAGATATTCTATCGCATCGAGTATTTGTATGCTAATTCTTTTTATCATCCCTATTGGTAAAGGACCTCGTTTAGCGATATTATATAGCGTCTCTCCTTCTAAATATTCCTGGACAAGGTAAGGTTGTCCCTCGTGTTGGAAATCGTCTATATGACTCACTATATTAGAATGATCTATCCTTTTTAAAATCTCTATTTCTAATTTAATTTTTTCTCTTCTAATGTGATCTTGATCATCTCCAAGTTTTCTGGGTTCTTTTAACGCGCATATCCTTTTTTCAAGCGGCCCCTCTTTCTTTAAGTCTTCAACTCTGTAAATGTTACCCATCCCTGCTTGGGCAATGATTTCCTCGATTTTGTATCGGTTTTGAAGAACTGTCCCTTTCTCTAACATCGCTTTAGAATTACAAATATTTGATTGTATATATTCTTTACCAAACGGAGAGCACTTTCGGATAAGAGGAAAGGTCATCTATCTTCCCCTTAAAAATTAGATTTTAGGAGGTTTATGGGTTCGGTAGGACTAAGGAAAGTTAATGCTTGTTCCCTAATTTAACTAACTCCTCGCTATCTCCACCATCGTTACAGAAAATATCTGATCTTAAATTCGACAAATAATTTAGTGGAAGATGTCCCTTCTGAGGAAGGGTCCGAAGTTTAGATTGGTAGAGCGGCTGGCTCATAACTAGACGGGCGCCGGAACCCGAATTCAAATTTCGGCGGGCCCATCCCTCACGATCCAACAGCGTGGTATATGTCGTGCTTCGTTCTGACGACCTTACACGTCACTTCTTCACCCACCTGTTTTTCCGTCTCCACGGAGAGGGCTCTGTCCCTCGCTACCGCTATCATCTCTCCGTCTCTTCTTCCCGGTGCCTTCAATGAGGCTCTTATCCTCTCCCCTTTGCTGAATCTTTCTTTACAGCTCCTCCTGTACTCGATATCGAAATCCTCGGGTCTGAGCCTCAGTTTCGTATCGAACTTTTCTTCCAGTCTTTTCAATTCCTTGTAAAATCGATAGAAGGACATCACGCCCACATCCAATCTTCTCCCGCGTTTGTACGGGACGTATTTCTGGATACCCAAGACGGGCCACCTCTCGTTTTCTATGTTGCTTTTAGAAAATTCTATCATATCGATCATATCATCATCGTTCACACCAGGGACCCATACCGGCGCTATCAATATATCTATCCCGCTATCCACGCACCTATGTATGAGCTTTTTGACGTGTTGGAGATCATATCCATGTTTTCCGCTCATCTTCTCCGCCAGATTCCCGCCCAAAGTGTTCAGAGAAAGGTTGATCCTGTCCAGCCAGCCCTCCAACTCGCCTATATCTTCCTCGTTCAAAGAGTGTCCGTTTGTCTGGACGGAGACCACTTCCACCTCTTTCAGCTGCTTGGCACGCCTTACCAGCTCTTTGAAATCAGGATAAAAACCCGGCTCCCCCTGTCCATCTATATGGACTTCCACTCCTTCTCCTTTCCTCGAAACCAACTGTTCCAATTCGTCCATAAGGTAGTCGAGGTCGACGACGTAGTCCGTTTTGAGAAGCTCACTCTCCGGCCCCTCACAGGCCGAACAGAAGATACAGTTCAGGTTGCAGCCCGTCATGGGCCTCACTTGGATCAAATTCGTACCCCTATCTATGATCCCGAAGGCTATGTGCCCGTATAAAGGTATGCCCGCAGCTTCCGAAACGTAAACCAGTTCCCTCCCCGTCACATCGTTCACAACTAGCTTCTCTTCGCTGCTGCTCACTATGACCTCGTCGCTGTGATGCCGGGAAAGTTCTCGATATACCTCGCCCTCCATCACCACGGTTATCACGTCTCCTAAAGAAAACTCCACCAGATCCTCGTCTTCTTTATGCTCTTTGTCCGTTATCGTTAAGGAAGTCACGATATCCTCTTTTCTATTTGATATTGGATCACAAAACCGGTCCTACAGCTCCAACATGCAGATGCAGATCCCTTACAGTCACTCCCTCCTACCCTCTTGAAGACCATACTCCTTCTGGAACTTCATCATAGACGTTCTGATCCGCTTCAGTGGATTCATCTCCGGATGATTGTGAGTCAAGCAGCTCTCTTATCTTATCCTTCTCGAAGAGCCAATAGTGTATCCTCCACTCCCTCCCGTCGTATAGGGTCGTCTCTTCCCTCTCAGTGGTGAGCAGGCCCGCATCTTCTAGCATGTAGAAAACATCCCGGTCTTCTTGCTCCAATATATTATCTATGATCCTGTCGCTGAAGCCGAAAAAATTCAAAACATGTTCCGCCATCATCCGTGCCGCGCTGGTCTCCATCCCCCTTTCGTCTATACTGTTCTTTATAGCGGTGGTCAGGTCCTTCACTTTCAAAGGCCTGTTTTTCGGTTCATCGACAGCCATAGATCGCTCTACATCTTCTTCAACCATATCAACCGTTCACCTTCTTAGTCTTCTTAGCCTACATATATTATTTTGTCATTTGTGGTATATAATACTTTTGTGTGGTTCCTCGTATTTTCATCTCTTCAACAGGTCTGGTATCTTCTTCGTGATATCTTCGGAGAGCAGGCCCCATGAATATTCTTCAAAAGCATTATCTCCCGCGCGGCAGGTAAGGTAAGCTCCGACCCTCCCGGCCCTGAAGGAACTCAAACCTTTGCTCATCAGAGCTCCTACGACGCCGCTCAGCGTGTCTCCCGTGCCTCCAACTGTCATGCCCTCGTTGCCGAAGTCGTTCCACCTGTATTTCTCGCCGTCGGTTATGTAGTCCTCCTTACCCTTCACCAAAAGCGTTACTCCCTCTTCCCTGGCAAAACGATCGGCCCTCTCCTTTAGATCACCCTCACCGCCAACAAGCATCTCGAATTCCCCTCTATGCGGTGTAAGTATAGTGTCCACGTCGCTCTCGATTCCGAACCTCTTGCAGGCTTTCAAACCGTCGGCGTCTATCAAAAGCGGCTTGTCGGTCTTTCTGATCATCTCGCTCGCAGCCTGAAGCGTTCTTTCTTCAGATCCCAATCCGGGACCCATCACGATGGAATCGGGGGAAAAGGAGCCCAACACTTCGTCGACGTGCCGGGGTTCCAGCCTCTCGCCCTCAAAAGGACTGACTATGAAATGTGGGGAGAACCCCGCAACTATATCCGATATCGAGGAAGGGACGGCAAGATAGACCAGGTCGGCTCCGGTGCGGTAGGCCGCTTCAGCGGCCAACGCGGGAGCCCCCACATACGGACCGCCTCCTATGATGAGCAGTTCACCGTTGTCGCCCTTGTGAGAACTTTTTTGCGCCCGGGGGTAAAGCAGCATCTCCCCGGGACCGGTGTTCTCCAAGGCCTTTTTGGGCACCCCGATATCTTTAACTATTATCTCGCCGGAATTCTCCTCCGACATGCCTTCCTTCTTATCGTGGAACGTCACCGTCACGTCCGGTTTCACGGCTAGGTCCGCACCGAGGCCGCTGGGCACGTCGACGGATACCACGTCACCTCCACGGTTGATCTTCTTGATGACTTCTCTATAAGGTTCTCTGATCCTGCCCTTTATCCCCGTGCCCAGAAGAGCGTCCACGAAAAGAGTGTCTTCCTCTACATCTAACAGGTCCAATTCCTTTTCGACTATCATCTCCCGGTGGAGCTCGTCCAGATTCTTCCTCGCTATCTCGCTCCTCACGCTCCCTTCACCTTTGATCAGAAAGACAGTCATGTCTTCATCCCACCTTTCGGTCAAATACCGTGCAGCCACATAAGCGTCCCCTCCGTTATTTCCAGTGCCGCAGAAAAAGATCACCGGCCTTTCATCATACCTCTCCTTTATCTCTTCCGCTAGACCTCTGCCGGCGTTTTCCATCAGCCGTACAGGTGGGACCCCTCTATATTCCGCATTTCTATCCATCACCGCGACTTCTTCGAACTCCAACATGATGATCATCTTCAAAAACAAGCAGATGCATAAAAAATTTCGGAGTCTCAGATCCTAGGCCCTACTAATTGCCACAATAAAAGGAACAGCACGGTCAGAGCTAAGACATAGGCGATGCCGGAGGAAATTTTTTCACCCTTCTTTCCATCCAGACCCAACTTTTTCACCAACCCGTTCATTCCGTCCTTGAAGATGAATCCCCCGTCGAGAGGTACCGCGGGAAGGGCGTTGAAAAGCCCCACGAGTAGGTTGAGCCAGAAAACCCAATAAAGAGAATTCGCTATGGTCCAGAAAGCACCTCTGGGCAAAACCGAAAGGGGACCGCTGACGGTGTAAAGTTCAGCTATCTCGTCCGGGAGTGGAGACAATCCCAAGAAGGGCAGGGCCATATATTGTAAGGTACTTTGTATGTGGCCTTGAACGCCTTCTGCGTCTGCGAAGGGGCTGGACAACAACCGGGGGATCATCTCGACGTTCCAGGTGGTGACGCCGAGATAGGCGATCATGACGCCCATGTAAGCCTCTCCGTCCCTTTCATCCAATTCGAGAATGAGGTCATCCTCTTCATAGTCGTCATCTGTTTTCCTGTTAAAAGTGACCTCTATCTCCTGATGGGGCTCTTTATCCTCCAAAGCTTCCGAAAAATCATCGTAATTCTTGACCGTTCTATCATCTATCCCTGTTATGATGTCACCCTTTTCCATTTCAGCCTTTTCTGCAGGACGGCCTTCAATCACACCCGCCACGACCAATCCAGACATCATCGTGTGGTTCCTGTATTCATCTCCCCTCAACGTCTCGACGTTGACCTCCTGCATAGGGGTGATGTTCACGGAAGTGAAGTCCTGGGTGTTCTTCACCCTTTCACCTCCCACGCTCAATATCTGTTCTCCTTTTTGAAGTTCGGTCTCCGCCGCGGGCGATCCATTCACTATACTGCTCACGACCACGCCTTCCTCTCTAGCCGATACGGCGCCCATGAAGAGCGTTGAAAAGATCAGCACGATCACGATGGCCAATACGATGTTCGTGGTGGGCCCTGCAGCATATATCCTCCCTCTCTTTATGCTCTCGAGCTCCTCCATCTGGTCCTCGTCCGGCTCGACGAAAGCACCTATGGGTACAACCAAGAATATCAGGCCGAGGGAGTTGATGTCTATGTCGGCGATCCTGGCCAAGATACCGTGTGAAAATTCATGGACTATTATTGCAACGGCCAGGCCCAATATCCCGAACCAGAGAGGTATCAGCGGGTTGAGGCCGGGGAGTGCCAATATCTCAATGGTCTCGGGAGCTTCCTCGGCGGGTATAGAAGTAGCTACATACGCGGACCAAGCTACCAGCAAAAATATGATCACCATGGATATCGATACTATTATCAGGCCGAAGTTGCCGTAGTATTTCCAGAAGCGTTCTTTCTTCGAAAGCCTCTCTATAAAATTCTTACCTCCCTTGGTCTTCCACATCAAAAAGGGACCTGAGACATCCAATCCGTAGGGCTCCAGCATCTCGAACCTGTCCAATACCAATATGGCGGCGATGAAACCGAATATCAACACCAGCGCGATGATCATTCCTGAGCTCAACATATGTACCGTGATACACTCATCGGACTTCTTTATTTAACTTTTCCTACAGGTTTAAAATCACCACCATGGTTAAAGTTACCAAAGTGCTCAGGAGCATGGGTCCGGCCACATTTTTCGCCAGCTTCTCGGAATAGCTCCTAGCTATGAATATCTTGGAAATTGTACTCAAAGCGAAGGCTAAAAGAACAGTAGATAAAGTGGTCAAAGAGGATATCTCGCCGCTGGCGTACATCGACGCCAAAGAAGCGGAGACCGATGTGGTGGAGACCAAGCCTCCTATCGAGACCACATAAACCCCGATCCCGCCGAACTGATCTTGAAGCAGGTAGGTGGAGGCCCATATGAGGCTGAATATCAGGGCGAACTTGAAGGCGGGTTTCAAAGCGAACGGGCTGTCCAGGTCAAGCTCTAATGTTTTCGGCTCGCCCCCCACTTTCGTCTTGAGCCAGTAGAAAGAAAGCAGCACCGTCAGGCCCAGCAGTATGATCATGGGCAGAGTGAAGTCGGCGGCTAAAACGAGGCCTCCCATGGTGATTATTATCACGTAATCTTTTATGAACATGGAAGTGTTGGTTAGAAGGATGCTGACGGTCGAGACCTCCTCCAGGAGCGGATTTTTCCTGCATTTTTCGGACATCGACGCCGTGGCGGCGGCCGAACTGACCAGCCCACCGATGAAAGCGGATATAGACATGCCTTTGCTGGCTCCAAAAAATTTGATCACAAGATAACTGCTGAAAGAGATGCTGGAAACGAAGAGGATCATCAAGACCCCTTTTACCGGATCAAAAACACGGCCCGGGCCGACCAGAGGATGTAGAGGGCCCAGGGTGTAGATGATCGGGAACAAGATGAGCGCGACGGCTAAAAAACGCAGTGCGCTCTCCAGTTCCTGCTGGCTCAAAAGACCGGCGAAATGATGGAGGATCCGTTTTGATGACAGCAAGGCCAGCGTCACCAAGCCTACGAAGAGCGCAGTTAAAGGATATCCCAAGCCAACTATAGCTCCGGCAAAGAATACTATGAGAAAGGTAACGGGGGTGGTCAGACCGGGCTCACCTTTGGAGGTCCGGATCAGACTCAGCCCCATGGAGATGAAAGAGAACACTGCGATCATGAATATAAAAAGAAGAGGTTCAAGCCTGAAGATCTCGGAAAAGATGAAACCGGCGAGGCTCACCAGTGAGAAAGTCCTGACTCCCGCGCCTTTCGGAGTCTTTTCCTCCTTTGCCCTGTAAGACCTTTCAAGGCCTACCATCATACCTATCAGGAGAGCCAATAGGAAGGAGAGAGCGAAGATCAGCGTGACAGGCATATGATCAAGATATACCTCTTCGAGTATAATTTTTTTGATTTGGGGATGATCGTATCCGGAACATTTAAATAGGGGGCTCTGCTTATTATACAACAATAACATAACAACATTGTGTTGTATAGTTTAGAGGTGATCTAGATGAAAAATGATGAGAAAGTTCTAAAAGTTGCGGAAGCAAAGTCGAGCGACGTGGGGAGGGGTCTAGCCAGGGTAGACCCTGAAGTGAAAGAAAAATTGGGCCTGAAGAGCGGTGATATAATCCTTATCTACGGTAATAAACAGACTGCGGCAAAGGTCTGGCCCGGAGACGAAAGCGACAGGAACACCGGAAAAATAAGGATAGATGGACCCACCAGAAGGAACGCCGGAGTCAAGATCGATGAAAAGGTCGGGATAGAAAAAGTGGAGGCCATACCGGCCAAAAAGGTGACCTTCGCTCCGACCCAGCCAGTCAGATTGATGGGGGGAGAAGAGTACCTGAGGAAGCAAGCCCTCCGCGATAGACCCATCACCAAAGGGGATTCTATCACCCTGAACATAATGGGTAATAAGATCGAGCTGATAGTGAAGTCTTTCACACCTTCGCGAAAGGCCGTGATAATCAAGCCCGACACCACCTCCGTGTCCATCTCTGAAAAGCCCATCAGCAAGGAGGAGATAGCAAAGGCTCCGATGGTCTCTTACGAGGATATCGGCGGTCTGGATAGCGAGGTAGAAAAGGTAAGAGAGATGGTGGAGCTTCCTTTGAGGCATCCCGAGCTTTTCGATAAGGTGGGCATCGAGGCACCGAAGGGCGTTCTACTGCACGGCCCACCCGGTACGGGTAAGACCCTAATGGCCAAAGCTGTAGCTTCGGAGACCAACGCTAATTTCTTCACCATAAGCGGGCCGGAGATCATGTCGAAGTATTACGGCGAGAGCGAAGGCCGTTTGAGAGAGATATTCGAAGATGCGGAGGAGAATCAGCCCTCTATAATATTCATAGACGAACTCGATTCTATAGCTCCAAAAAGAGACGAGGTGAGCGGAGAAACCGAGAGAAGAGTGGTCGCTCAATTGCTCTCGCTCATGGACGGTCTTGAAGCAAGGGGAAAAGTCATAGTTATAGGCGCGACGAACCGAGCACACGCCTTGGATCCCGCGCTGCGTAGACCGGGAAGGTTCGATAGAGAGATAGAGATAGGAATGCCGGATCGAGAGGGTAGAAAAGAGATCTTGGAGATACACACTAGGGGCATGCCTCTAGCGGATGACGTCGAGCTCGATGACATCGCTTCCCATACCCACGGTTTTGTCGGGGCTGATATAGAAGCTCTAGCCAAGGAGTCCGCGATGAGAGCGCTGAGAGAAGTTCTTCCCAACATCGACATGGAAGCCGAACAGATACCGGCCGAAGTTTTAGAGGGGCTGGAGGTCGGAAAGGACCATATCAACACCGCCCTGAGAGAGATGGAACCCTCAGCGATGCGTGAAGTGGTGATAGAGACTCCGGACGTCAACTGGGAAGACGTCGGCGGCCTGGAAGAGGTGAAGCAGGAACTGAAAGAGGCCGTAGAATGGCCCCTGCAGTACGAAAAACTGTTCGGGCACATGGGCGCCGAAGTTCCTAAGGGTATTCTGCTCAGCGGCCCTCCCGGGACCGGGAAAACTCTGACGGCGAAAGCCGTGGCCAACGAGAGCGAAGCCAACTTCATCTCGGTGAAGGGACCCGAGTTCTTCTCTAAATGGGTGGGGGAGAGCGAAAAAGCCGTGCGTGAAACCTTTAGGAAGGCAAGACAAGCCGCACCGACGATCATATTCTTCGATGAGATCGACGCCCTGGCACCGGAAAGAGGTAAGAGTTCAGACTCCAATGTTTCTGAGAGGGTCATCTCACAGCTTTTGACCGAGCTCGACGGACTGGAAGCTCTTCACGACGTGGTGGTGATAGGCGCTACTAACAGACCGGAGCTGATCGATCCAGCGCTTCTCAGACCGGGGAGGTTCGACAGGAGGATCACCATAGGCTTGCCCGACGAGAGTACAAGGGAGAAGATATTCGAAGTGCACACTAAAGAAAAGCCCATCGATGAAAACGTGGATCTTAAAGCACTGGCGAAGAAGACGAAGGACATGAGCGGCGCCGATATAGCGTCCATCTGCAACGAGGCGGTGATGCTGGCGATACGAGAATACGTGCAGGAAGGCGGAAAGATGGACGACGACGAAATAAAGAAAACATTGGTGAAACAGAAACACTTCGACGAGGCTTACAGGAAGATAAAGAAGCAGAGAGAAGAAAGAGAAGACTCTGAAAAACCAACAAAGGGGCCGCGGAGCTATTTATAGAAAAGGAGTTAGAGGAAACCTAGGATCGAGAGGATCCGTCTGGCCACGATACCTATGAAGACGACGATCCCGACCTGGATGAAGCCGTCCAATCTGTCGGCCGTTGAAGTCCTGATATAGACACTGGAGAGCTCTCTCGAGATAAGCAGTCCTATCAGCAGTAAGATAACGAAGAGTTCGACGTTATGACCTCCGACGAGTGTGAGCACCAGGCTGGTCCAGACAGCCATGGCCAAAGCCAGTTTCTGGGCCACCTGGATCATACCACCTCTAAGGTGTATTTTACGTGCTTTCCTTCTTTTTCGCAGCTCTTCACCTTCAGGTCCTCCGATAGAGACTCACTCGCAGCGGTCAGGAAGGAGCTGCAGATGGGACAGCCTGTGCGGGAACACACGCTTTTCGCCTCGCCTCTCACCTCTTCGCAGTAATCATCGTACCTGTCCAATGTGATCCTTATCTTTATGGCGCCCTTTTCTTTTCTAAAACTGAAAGACTTGGCCAATTCCATGCCCTGAGAAAGGTAACCCATACATTCTCTTCCAGCTTCGATACCGTTACCCTCCATATCGTATTCCATCTTATCTTTAGCTTCATCCAAAAGGGGCTTCCCCGGAGGTATTATGGACACGCCCGTTCTACCCCTGCCTCCAGAGACTATACTCATCTCGTCGTAGAGTTCTGGAACGGTCTCGAGTTCGCCCGCCGGGATATAGACCCTCGGTTCGGTAAGATTTTTGTGAGGATGGACCATGACGCCCTTCTCCGATACATCCATATCTTCTAGAAGAGCGTGCAGCGAGAGAACCCCACTTTTCAGCTCGGCTACGGCCGTGTCTTCCTCCACCGTGGGACGATGTATTATCAGGAAGGAGAATATGCCGATGAAAAGGGCTCCTATAGCCGCGTTGGTAAAAGGGGTGAAGAAAAATAGATAAAAAGAGAGAGCAAAGAAGATGACTCCTATCAATTTGGAGCTGTATTCGGGCCTCGATAACTTGGATATCGGAGAGTTCATCGTATTATGACCACACGGCCGATAATTATAAAATTATCGCATTTTACCCCGACTTTCTAAGGACCGGTGAAGATAGTCTCAGACCGGCCGCCGCCAGAAGATCTCGGTTCCGTGAATATGGACATCATCACCACAGTGGTGATTATCACCAGCAGAAAAAATCTGACCCAGCCGAATCTTACGATACCGGTCAAAAGCAATATCCAGATCAAGGCTAAGATGGATCCAACGACCGCGTATATCTTCTTGACGTTGGTATGCATATGGATCTCTCCTCACCTTTTACAGCTTGTATTCATCTTCATTCTCCCTATAGCTCACGCTCCCGTGTTCTCTCTCCAGCTCCGGTAAGCTCTTTCTCGGGGTGGGCTCTTCTTCCTTGATCATGAACAGGCCGATCCTCACCAGGAAAAGCACCGCAACCGTAATCACGATAGCGATCATGGTCCACAGGTAATTAGGTAGTCCTTCCTCTTCCTCCACTTCGAAGGTCACGCTATCGGTGACGTTGTTGCCCGCCCTATCATGAGCTCTGATCTCCACGGTGTGTTCGCCCTCGGAGAGGCCTATGAATGTATGTTTCGAACCCGAATCCGGCTCTTTCCATTCACCACCGTTTATCCTTATCTCGTATCTCTTTATACCGCTCGTTCGGTCCTCTCCTTCCCATGTTATAGTGACCCGTGAGGCACCCACGGTACTGCTCTTATCGGGAACCTCTATCGAGAGGTCCGGGGAGGTCGTGTCCACCAAAAAGGTAACGGAATCGTGAGCGATATTTCCACATTCATCCATTATCCTGATCTCTGCGGTATATTCTCCATCCTCCAGTGACTCGAAAGTGTATTCCGTGGAATACCCTAGATCCTTCCACTCGTCTTCGTTCAGCCTTATCTCAAAATATCTCCCTCTTCCATCCGCCACCGAAGGAGATCTCCATCGTAAAGTGACTTCCTCCTCGGCGAAGATGGTACCGTCATTGGGGGAAGTGATAAGGGGATAATCGACCGTGATGGTCACGCTGTCAGTACTTCTGCGGCCCGTTTCGTCTCTCGCCCTGACGGATATCTTGTATTCTCCCTGTATCAAACCTTTTATCTCGTATTCTGTGACATCTCCGACATTGTCCCACCTATCCCCACATATCTGTATCTCGTGGTACTCCGCGTTCTCCGAGCTCCACTCCACCGTGACGGTATCACCCGTGATCTCGTCTCCATTTTCCGGCGAGGTGATCTCTAGATGGACGGTCCTTACCGCAAAATTCACACTGTCCGAGGCAGTGTTTCCTCTCTCGTCTTCCAAGCGGACTGTCACGGTATAATCGCCGTCTTCTAGGCCCTCGTAGGTGTGTTCTCTTTCATCTTCAACGTCTTCCCAATCGCCCTCTTGATCTCCGGGGCCGTCCAACTTTACCTCGATGTGTTCAGCGTTCTCAGCGGTCCACTCGATCGAGACCCTGGTTCTCCGGAAGGTCTCGGCTTCATCGGGAGATGTTATCTGGACATGTAGCCCCGTATACACGGTAAAGGTCACATGGTGTGACGAGACCGTTCCTTCATCGTCTTCTGCTTCCACTTTCAACTCATGCTCTCCGTCCTCTAAACCCTCGAAGGTGTAGCTCGTTTCCTCAGTACTTTCCCAATCCTGATCGTCCAATCTCACTTTATAATCGACCTCGCCCTGGCCGCCTTTCGAGGCCCAGAGGACCGTCACCTCCGAAGAGAAAACGGTACCATCATCTATCGGATGATATATCTGGACTCTCAGATCACCCATCGGATCCGTAGAGCTCAGGGGGTGTTCGTCTTTGTTACCATCACCCGCTATATCGTAGGACTTGTTCCATATGCCTCGGTCGTTTTCTTCTGAAGCCTCGGGGTATCTATCCAGGTAGTCGGACCAGAAGTTGCCTTCCGAGCCGTCGTCCCAGCGGTTGTTAGAATTGTCGAAAGCCTGTCCTTCGCTCTCTTCCGGTAATTCCTCGTTCCTCACTTCGTTGTGGTAGACCGTGTTGTTCTCGGATCTGGTGAGATATATGGTGTAGGGGTAATTATCGGTGAATGTGTTGCCGAAGATCAGATTTTTGTTGGAAGACGTGAGGTAAACCCCTGGCCAGCTGTTCTTGGTCAAGTTGTTCTCAGCGATCGTGTTGGCGTGAGAATCCGCAACGTATACGGCGGCTGTCCCGTTATATATCGTGTTGCCCTTCACCTTGTTCCTGTTAGAATAGCGCAGAGCCACACCGTAGACTTGGTCATTGATAACGTTGTCTTTTATCTCATTTTCATCGGAAAAACCGAGGAGGATACCCACATCGCCGTCCTCGATCTCCTGTTCCTCCACCGTTATGCCGGTAGAGTTCGCCAAGATTATCTCGCCAGCCTCTTTTTCCCCTGAGATGGTCGTTCCCTCTTCGTTTTTTAGATACACGATCGGTCTACCGTTGATGCTGTTAGATTCATCTATGGTATGAGTGTTCCAACTTTCTACAGCACGACCCCAGATATAGAGGCTGTTATCGACCAACTCGTTTCCACTGAGCTGCTGAGCCTCGGACGAGAAGAGGTAGATACCGAAGCTCATGCTCTTCACCACCCGGTTATCTTCGACCTCGTTTTCCTTGGAATGAGAGACTCTAAGGCCGTAGTAATTTCCTTTGAGCAGGTTTTCTGTGACGTTATTTTTATCGGAAGAGGTCATGTATATGCCATACGTATTTTTCCTTATATCGTTCTCGATCATCTCACTGTCGGTGGAACTCCTGAGGTAGAGCCCGCGGTAATCCATAAACAGATGATTCTTCCTCAGTTCATTACCACTTGAATCTTCTATCTGGATGCCGACGTCGCTGTAAGAAAAATTGTTATCCTGAAGTAGACTTTCATCGGAAGAAGTCTGGAAAAGACCTTCCTCGTTATTGACACCGTGGTTGTTTGAGATCTTCTGGGCGGGCGAATCTTCGATCGAGATACCCTGGCCGTAGACGGGATAGTGGTATTTAGAGACGTTGTTCTGGTCGATCTCATTTCCTTCAGAATCGGTCACGTATATACCAGCATGGTTATTTATCGCCGTATTATCCACGACGATATTCTCGTCGGAGCTGTCGAGCCTTATCCCGTAAGAATTGCGCCTCAGTTCGTTGCCCTCTATCCTGCCGTTCTCGGTCTCCTGGAGGTAGACCCCGCTGTTACCGATGTCTTCATCGGTGGTCCGGTTGGCGTTATAAAGTTGGTTGTTCCTTACAACGAAATGATCCTGCACGTCTTCTATATGGATAGCCGATCTTTTCCCTCCTCCATCTATATTATACCATTCGATCAAGTAGGGATCGTCTTCCGTGCCGTCCCCCTCCCAGTCATTCTCTTCCGCCTTCTCCTCCAGATCATCGTCGCCTTCGATCTCGATAGGATCTCTCTCTTCGTAATATATGACGTCAACGCTTTGTTCAGTTCCCGGTTCATCGAAAGCCCTGACCGTGATGGTATGACGACCCCGCGACAGGTCTTCGAATTTATAGGTAGTGTTGGTAGAAACGTCCATCCAATTGCCGCCGTCTAATCTGATCTCGTGCCTTTCGACCTGTGCGGAAGTCCAATCCACTTTTACTTCATCCGTGAATTCTTCACCTTCCCGGGGCGATGCTATCTCGATATATGGAGAAGTATCGACTGAAAAGTTCACTCTTTCCGTTATCTCCTCCTCGGAGCCTCTTACTTCTAGGAGATATTCGCCGTCTTCTAGACCTTCGAATGTATGATATGTGGGGTCTTCAGCGGGCACCCACTCGCCTCCATCGAGCCTCACCTCACAGGATCCAATATTGCAAGAGGTCCATTCCACGGCCAATTCGTCTTTCCTGATAGTTTCTTCCTCGAAGGGATGTATTATCTGAAGATACGGTTCGGTATCCACAAAAAATTCTACCTTGTCTTTCCCGCCGTTACCGTTCTCATCGGTAGTCCTCACCTCCACTTCGTGATATCCATCGTCGAGCCCGTTGAAGGTGTATGCGGTATCGCTTCCTACATCTTTCCAACTCTCTCCGTCCAGTCGTAGTTGAGTCGATGCAGAAGTGTCGGCGTTCCACTCTACGGTCACGGTGCTCTCCCTGACGGTATCTTCTTCTGACGGACCCGTTATCTCTACAGAGGGGGATTCAGCATTGTGGACCGCTAAAGCGTAGTCCTGGTTCGGTTCACCGTCGTTGGTAGCGTCAGCGGGAACGTTGAAGCCCACGACCCTGACCTGATAAGTCCCATCTTCGATATCGTCGGGATGGATGTAGACGTTCTCCACGTTGTTCACGTCGTCTAAACCGTTCCCGGTGCTGTCAAAATCTTCCACGGCATCTCTGCCCGGAAGGGTCCAACCGTTTTCAAAAGAGTTACCTCGGTATATCTCACCAGAGGGTGATTCCACTTCCAAATTCAGATCATTTTTAAGTGTGGTGTTATCGCCCGCAGTGGCGTTCTCGTCGGTCCACACCAAAGAGATCTTAAACGGCTCGTCGGACCTGTCCGGTTTCACCTCGTAGATGTCCCTCTCTCCAGTTTGGAGGGAGTTAGTTTGATCCTCCAGCAGGAACGGGACCGGGTCCTCTTTCGGGTATTCCAGCTTCGATAGGTCCGCCATACCCCAACCGACGTCTTTGTTGGGTACCGATTCGGTTCTACAATCTTTGGCAGGGTCCTCCGCGGTGTTTATCAGCAGAGATTTTACCATGGCCGGACTGGGCTTCTCTCCAAAGTTTTCTTCGTACCATTCGACCACCACCGCAGCAGCTCCCGCGACCGCGGGATTCGACATGGAAGTGCCGGATTTCCAATCGTAGGTCCCTCCGACCCGGAAGTTTGGATTACCGAGAGAAAGAACGTTTTCTCCAGGCGCAACAATGTCTGGCTTGATCCGATTGTCTTCGGTCCATCCTCTTGAACTGAACCTCGCAATGTTTCCGGGGTCCTCGGTGTCGCTCCCCCCGAAGTAACTCCCGTCGGGCATGAAAGTTTTCGTGGCACCGACGGTGATCACGTTTTTTGCGTTACCCGGGCTCCCGGTGGTCTGCTCACTGGGTCCTGCATTGCCCGCTGAAACGGTTATCACCATGGGTTGGTTTCCCGTGGTGTTCCTGTCCGCGTCTCTCACAGCTTGGTCGAATATTTCGTCGGATTCTGTGTACTCTCCAGAACTTCTAGCACCCCAGGAGTTAGAATGTACATAAGCCTCCGCTTCCTGTTTCGGCACCTCCACTATGTCGTAATACTCCGCTTCGACCCATCCTGGGTCGAATATTTTGGCGGCGTAAAGTTCAGATCTGTAAGCAAGGCCCTGTGCCATATAGTAGGGTGCGGAACCTGGGTATTCTCCCTTCTCACCGGCCCCATGAAAAGTATCGCCGGCCGCGGAACCGGTGACGTGGGTCCCGTGTCCGTGACCGTCATACCACTCGTCATCGTCAAGATCTTCGAATCCGTGTCCTCCCACGACTCTGCCGGTAAGGTCGGGATGGCCGGCGCTGCCGGGGGTTCCATTGCCTATACCCGTATCCGCCATCGCTATGACCACGCCTTCCCCGCTGTATCCCAGCTGGTTTATGTAGGCGCCGTGGTCGCCGTGTTTACGGTATGGTTGAGAAGGATCTTGATGTTCGTCATCCATGATCCAGGCTCCGCCGCCGATTATCTGGCTTTCCACCTCGGAATGGAGTTCCGGCTCGATGTACCGTGAGATGTAGTAGACTTCGTTCATCATAGCCAATTTTTCCACTTCCTCCCGAGATGTCACATCTACCGTTAAACGATCTTCAAGACCCATGGAGCGGTTGAGTAAGAATTCAGATCTGATGGTATCCACGACGGCGGGATCAGATCCGGGTACGAGTTTGACGTTCAGGGTGAGCTTATCCTCGACCACTTCCGGAAGAGATGACGATATCTTGTACTCCGGCTGGTAGATGCCGACCCAGTCTACAAAGAAAAAGTCTTCGACCTTTTCCGCCGTCTCGGGCGTCATCCGTACCTCGTAAGCATAGTTCGGCACGTAATTCAATATCTGTAAGTCCAACTTTTCGAGTTCCCCTCTCCATTCAGGATCCACTGGGCCGAGCGTGTGGACGATGTAAAGACCTTCTTCACCGCTCTCGTACCCCTCGATGGTGAGATGATCATGAGTCAGACCTGGTTCGTCATCCTCTATATCGAAGGTGTGATCTTTTACGGACAGTTCCGTTCTGGAAGGCAAGGTGTTGATCTGGATGTCATCTTCTAGAGAAGCTATGGTGCTCTGGTCGGCCTTCAGCAGGGCGAGATCACCGTATCTTTCTATCACTTCTGCATCCACATCGCTCAAAACGTTCTTAACATCGCCGCCGCTTAGCCGTGCCAGTACGATCTTCTCTTCCCCGGAGGTGCTCTCCTCGCCAGGAGAAGAAAAACCTATCCCTCCGATGTAGATGGAGAGGATCAACAGAACCGTGACAAACATCGTAACTGCCTTTATTCCTTTTTTATCCAACATCTTCTAGCACTTCTCCCGTTGTCGTGATATCCTATAACTCATCATAGTGTATCCCATTTATTAAGTCTTTGAAGGCCCACCAAAATCTTTATAACCCCTATCAGATTTCGGCACGTAACCCGTGTAAGGGATGTTCCAACCAAGCCCACAGAGGTTTTACCGTGCCGGTGGAAGAGATAAAGAAGATAAAGAAGGCGGAAAAGAAAGCCCAAGAACGTATAGGGGAAGCAGAAAAGAGGGCTAAAGAGTTAGTGAAAGAAGCGAAAGAAGAGGCTCAGCAGCAGAAAGAGAACGAGCTTTTCTCCCTTAGAAAAGAGCTGGAGGAAGAAGAAGCAAGAACAAGGGAAGAAGCGAAGGAAGAAGCAAAGAAGATAAGAAAAAGAGGAGAAAAAGAAGCGAAAAAACTCAGAGAGTCAACCAAAAAAAATATATCAGATGCTGTAGACCACGTGGTGAACGAAATAATGGAGGTATGAAGGTTGCTCTTTCCAAAGAGGATGAAGGACATCACAATCCTCGTCCATAAAGATTACACTGATGAGGTAGTCGATTCTCTTCAGATGGAGGGTATAGTAGAGATAGATTCAGTTGAGAAGGATAAGGACGTTTATGGGTTGGTGGAGGAAGAAAATATCCCTGAGATTGTAACAGATTTTACCGACTACGAGATGAAAATTTCTTCAATCCTCGATATCTTTGAAAGAATCGAGCAGGATGAAGATAGCAGTATGAAGGAATTCCTCAATCCGAAAGAAACTGAGAAGGTGGAGAGAGAAAAAAAATCGCTAGAGGAATTATTCGATGAAGTAGATTCTTTTTTGAAAAAAAATGGTGAAGAGGTCAAGGAATTGAACGATAATCTTACAAAGATCGAAGACGAATTGAAAAGGCTGAGGGAGAAAGAAGAGGACCTCGAGACGATCACAGATTTAAATATAAAATTAGGTTGGGTGGGAGAATCGAGTTTTTCTATAATTCAACTAGGAACCACAGATAGGCCGAAGGAACTTCAGCGGGCACTGAAAGACGTAGAAGAGTCATTTTTCGAACTGGCAGGTGAAACAGAAGAAGGATATATCGTACTTACTGGAGCTTACATCGGAAAGAGGAAAAAGTTCGAAAGCTCTCTGAGGGATGTTGATTTTAGACCTCTGAGCTTGGAAAGTCTCAAAGGAGATCCAAAAGAAGCTCTCGCTGAGATCAAAAAAAGAATAAATGAACTGAAAAATAAGCAGGATTCCATCCTAACAAAATTGAGAAATCACAAAGAGGAATGGGAAAAAAAATATCTGGTATTGAAAGAAGAACTGGATATATATAGAGATAAAAAGGAGATCGTCCAGAATTTTGGAAGTACGGATTCAACGTCCGTGATTAAAGGATGGGCAGCTGAAGATGATGTCGAGACGGTAAAAGATATTGTTTCTAACTCTTCCGAAGGACACGCGGAGATTCTAGAGGAAAAACCGGCTGACCCGGACGAAGTCCCTATTGCTCTAGAAAATCCAAAACCCATAAAACCTTTTGAACTGCTTACTAAAATGTTTGCTCCCCCGAGATATGACGAGGTCGATCCAACCCTCATCGTGGCACCGGCTTTCGTGCTCTTCTTCGGCCTGATGCTGGGAGACCTGATCTATGGATTAATTCTTACCTCCGGAGCTGTGATAATGATCAAGGGTCCCGGGCGGGTTGAGAAAGGTATCAAAAATTTCGGTTGGATTATGTTCGCAACAGGACTTTCGACTATCTTCTTCGGTCTTCTTCAGGGAGGGTATATGGGTCCAGGGAGGAAGGATTATCATAATATTCTAGGAAGGTTCGGGATCGAAACTCCTGCATTATTGAATGTATTAGAAGGTGATGGACCTCTCATACTCCTCATCATCTCCCTGGTCATCGGACTGACCTATATAAACGTTGGTCTCGTACTGCAGTTGATCCAACACATCCGCCGGAAGGACTACAGGAAGATAATCCTCGAAAACGGATCCTGGTGGCTGCTTCAACCCAGCGGTTTTATACTCATATCTGGAAAGATGTTCAAGTGGTGGAATTTTTCACCCACCGTTGATTATCTCTCATATGCTATGGCCGGAGGGGGTCTTTTACTTTTAGCTCTAAGGTCTAAAGGTCTTTTATTCTTTGAACTGACAGGGTTCATCGGTGACTTCCTATCTTTTTCGAGGATATTAGCTCTGGGACTCGCAACCGCCGGTATAGCTCTGACCGTTAATGTGATAACCAACTTGATCGCGGAAGCAAGCGTGGGGATGATCATAGTTTGGCCTTTATTGGCATCTGGTGCATCCCTCAGTCTCTATGGGTATTTCAAAAACCGGAAGAAGATGATAGGGGGAGGAGGTTTTTTACTCATCCTGGGGGTCCTGGGGTTATTTAACCCCGCTCTTCCTTTTATTTTACTTGCATTCCTCATTTTCTTCGCAGGCCATATGATCAATTTGGCACTTCAGGGTCTAGGTTCTTTCGTCCACGCACTCAGACTTCAATATGTCGAGTTCTTCGGCTACTTCTTTGAAGGCGGAGGAAATGAGTTCGAACCTTTTGGTTTTGAAAGGAAACATACAAAATTGAAACATAAAAAGGAGATGTTAGAATGAAAAGGAAAGCTAAGATCAGGAAAAAGGTGTTGATCTCTCTGTTAGCCGTTATCCTGTTATCTAGTTTAGCCTTCCTGGGTACGGCTCTACAGCCGGTGGAAGGACAGAACGAAGAAGAAACAATGATACTTGTAGATGGAGAGGACCCAGATGAAGAAAAGACATTGAGCCTTGAACCCGATAAGGCGATCAGGGCTGTATTTAGTGTAGACCTAAGCCAGGTCGAAGGTGTAGAAAATATAACGTGGAACTTTGAAGATGGAGAAGAAACCATCTCTAAAGAGACCCTCGTAACGAAAGAAGGTGTTGGAGACTACAGGGTTGAAGTTACTTACAGAGATTTTGGAGAATATGATGTGGAATTAAAAGTTGAGACCGAAGAACAGGAATTCACTGATTCTGTAACTATCGTGGTTGAGGAAGATAAACGAGGGATGTTCCTTGCCACTATTGGAGCTGGTCTCGCTGTGGGTATCGCAGGGATGGGAGCAGGTATTGGAGTAGGTATCGCCGGTGCTGCAGGTGCAGGCACCATCGCGGAAAAACCGGATAAGTTCGGTTTATCACTGGTGTTCCAGGCACTCCCTCAGACACAGGCAATCTACGGTCTTCTCGTGGCTATATTATTGTTCCTTTTCACCGGGGTGATAGGGGAACCAGGTTTTGTTTCAATACCAGTAGGTATAATCGCCGTTGGTATAGGTTTATCTGTTGGACTTGCTGGACTTTCAGCCATAGGTCAGGGTATCGCTTCAGCCAGCGGCATAGCTGCAGTTTCAGAAGATAGTGATATGTTCGGGAAAGGTATGGTGTTCTCGGTACTACCTGAAACACAGGCAATCTACGGCCTCCTGCTGTCCATATTATTGATGATCTTCAGTGGACTGCTAGGTGAAGCTGTAGCGATCACTCCTTCTGTGGGGTTCGTTGGAGTTGGAGCTGGATTGGCAGTGGGTATCGCAGGACTTTCAGGTATAGGGCAAGGAATCGCAGCAGCTAGTGGTATTGCCACGGTTGCTGAAGACGAGGGCATGTTCGGAAGAGCTATGGTGTTCTCGGTACTACCTGAAACACAGGCAATCTACGGTCTCCTGATCGGTATACTCTTGATAGTGTTCAGCGGAATGATGGGTGGAGAAGCAACTCTAAGTATGGGGATGGGCATCGCAGCAGTCGGAGCCGGCTTGGCTATAGGTATAGCCGGAATTTCAGGTATCGGTCAGGGTATAACTTCAGGTTCGGCCATAGCCGCGGTGTCGAATAGAGAAGAGACATTCGGTAAAGGTATGATATTCAGTGTGATGTCAGAGACCTTCGCGATCTTTGGATTATTGGTGGCGATACTGATCATCGTCTCGCTTGGATTTATGGGGTGAGAGATATTTCAGTGGAAAAGATAGTTGAAAGGATCGAAAACGACGTCCAAAGAAAGGTAGATTCTATCATGGAAGAGAAGAAGGAAAAAGCGGAACAAGTGAAAAAAGAGATCGAGCGGGAAAAGGAGAGGAGATTGGAGGAAATCCAGAGGGAAAAAGAAAGGGAGATAAAAACATTAAAAAATAGGATTATCTCTCAAGCGGAGTTAGAAGCTAGAAAGATGCGTTTGAATGTACGGGAAAATATGATCGAAAAGGTGTTCGAACGGAGTAAAGAGAGGTTGGAAGAAATGGATATATCCGAGTACCACGGCTATATAAAAGGTTCCATAGAAAAATCAAAGGAGATACTCGAGGGAGAAATAGAGATACACTGTAATAAAGAAAATGAAAATCGAATAAAAGAGATCGCTAAAAATATCGATCCTTCACTGAAAGTCATAGGGGATTTGAGATCGATCGGTGGTATAAAAGCCGTGTCTGAGAAAGGAGCGACCATCGATATGACTTTTGAAGCCAACCTCGAGAGAAAGAAAAAGCAGCTCAGAAAAGAGATCTCAGAGATTTTGTTTTCGGAGGAATAGAAGTGATAGAGGGTTTAATTGAGACCATAGGATGGACAAATTTCGTATTTCTCATCGTCGGATTAGCTTTGCTTCTAGTGATAATCCTCTTCATGAGTTATTATAGGGTTGTCTTCAGTATAGCGAGTTTTACTTATCCTAATGCTGTGTTCCGTTCCAGCGGAAACCCTTACTTAAAGCGAAAAAAAATATCGGCTCTTATCGAAGGTGGAAACCTTAACGAAATATATTTGGAACTTGAGGAGGACGGATACGAGATCTCAAAAGAGGCTAGAGAGGATATAGAGAAAGTGGAGATAGAACTAGAAAAAAAGACAATAGAATTGATAAAAAAAATCTATAGGACATCGCCACCTGAAACGGAGGGTTTTACCAAAGCATGGATGACTAAATACGATGTGAAGATGGCCAAGAGAGCACTAAAATCGATCAGGAGAGGTGATACAAAAAACCTGAAATCTAGACTCTTCCCGGTGAATGAGATCGACGAAAATGTGATAGAAGACCTGATATCAGCTAGAAACATGCAGGAAGCTTTGGGTATTCTGAGAGAGATGGATTTAGAAGAAGTTTTAGAAAAGAAAGATTGGGAAGATAAATTCTTTATGTTAGATGTAGCTTTAGATAAATATGTATTTCAAAAATTAAAATCTGGTCTCTTCAAGGTGGAATCTGAGCAGAGAGCACCGATAAGTAATTTTTTAGGTAAATATACAGATCTATGGAACATCAAGATAGTGATGAGGGGGCTCAGGGAGGGAATCGATGGTGAGAAACTCAAAAAGTGTCTTCTTCTGGAGGGGAGGGAACTCCCTGATTGGAAGTTAGAGGATATGGCGGAATCTGGCAGTATAGACGAAGCCTTAGTTCAACTTGAAGGCAGCTCTTATGAAAATATCAGGAATAAGATGCAGTCCGATGAGGACTTTGATTTTGAACGGTATCTCGATCAAAAATTACTCCAAATCACACTCGAGCTCAACAATCAGTACATCCTGACAGTGGGACCCACGTTGAAGTATTTGATAGGAAAAGAATTCGAACTCCGGAATATAAGAGCTCTTTTACGTGGTATGAAGGAAGGGATGGACCCAGAGAAGATAAAAGAACTGATGATCACGGAGGAGGGAACAGGATGAAGGTCGTGGTCGTTGGAAAGAAAGAGATGACGGTCGGCTTTTCTCTGGCAGGGGTCAACGAAGTATATACACCAGAAAACGAATATGAAGCTAAAAAGACTATCGACAGGCTGCTTGAGACCCCCGATGTAGGCGTAATACTCCTGTCCGAGAGCATCGCAGAGGATATCAGAGAACATCTTCAGGTGAAAAAGAAAAGAAAAGAAGATGTTTATCCCATCATTGTCGAGATACCGGATAAAGAAGGACCTAGAGAGGATAAGGAGGACCCCTTGAAAGGAAAGATAAAAAGAGCTGTAGGTATAGATATCACCAGAGAGGAGGAATGATAAAGATGGAATATGGAATATTCACGTATCTCAAACTCAATCAAGGAGGTATGTAAAATATGGAAGAGATCGAAGAGAGCATAAGCAGGATGAAAGAACCCTCGGAAGAGGAGAGCGCCGGGGTGATAATCCATGTGGCCGGTCCAGTGGTCGAAGCGGAGAACCTAAGAGGCGTCGAGATGTACGAAGTGGTGGAAGTGGGCGAAGAGGGCCTGATCGGAGAGGTCATCGAACTCGAAGAGGACGTGGCCACCATACAGGTGTACGAAGAGACCGGCGGGATAAAACCCGGAGAACCGGTCAGAAGGACCGGAGAACCGCTTTCTTTAGAACTAGGTCCCGGTCTGATAGAGCAGATCTACGACGGTATCCAGAGACCCTTGGAGAGTATAGTCGAAGAGACCGGCGACTTCATCCGCCGAGGCGTCGAAGTTGCTCCGCTGGACGAAGAAAAGGAGTGGGGGTTCGTGCCGAGAGTTGAAGAGGGGGACGAGGTGGAACACGGCGATATCTTGGGTGTTGTGGAGGAAACTAAAACAGTCGATCACAAAGTGATGGTCCCCCCTAACAAGGAAGGTACCGTCAAAGAGATAGTTTCGGAAGGAGAATACACCATAGACGAGACCATAGCTGTTTTGGAGAGCGAAAACGGTGAAGAAGAGATACGCATGAAGCAGCGATGGCCCGTGAGGGTGGGAAGGCCCATAAAAGACAAGAAGCAGCCCGGGGAGTTGTTGGTAACGGGACAGAGAGTTCTAGACACGTTTTTCCCTCTAGCTAAAGGAGGGACCGCGGCCATACCAGGGGGGTTCGGGACTGGAAAGTGCGTAACCGGTGATACATCAGTTTTGCTAGCCGATGGAACCAAACTGCCGATCAAAGAGCTGTATGAAAAATACGAGTATGAAGGAGAAAAAGAGGTGAACGAACACGAGGAATTGGTGAAACTAGATAATCCCTTAAATGTGCTATCGATGGACGACGGAAAGATAGTACAAAAGGAAGCTACATGTCTTTACAAAGGAAAAACTGATTCCACCGTGGTAGTAAACACAAGAAGTGGTCGAGAAGTCGAACTGACCCCCGTGCATAAGTTATATGTTCTTGATTCTGAAGGAAAAATAATCGAAAGACCTGCGGAGGAATTACAAAAAGAGGATACGCTCCTAGCCCCTAAAGAAGAGATTATAGACGAGAAAATTAATGATGGGAGTAATATAAATCAACTAGAGAAAAATCCAAAAACGGAGGTACACCACTTTCTACCCGACCCTGTGAAGTCGGTAGAACTCAAAGAAGAGACAAAAAACGTGTACGATCTAACAGTGCCGGGAACACACAACTTTGTGGGCGGTGATCCCCCCATGATACTTCATAATACGGTGATCCAGCATCAATTGGCCAAGTGGAGTGACGCTGATATAGTCGTTTACGTCGGCTGTGGGGAGAGAGGCAACGAGATGACCGAAGTGCTCAGGGATTTTCCGGAATTGGAGGACCCTTGGAGTGGAGAACCACTTATGAAAAGAACGGTACTGATAGCCAACACAAGTAATATGCCCGTGGCTGCAAGAGAAGCTTCGGTTTTCTCCGGGATAACAATCGCGGAGTACTACAGGGACATGGGATACAACGTGGCGTTGATGGCCGATTCCACTTCGAGATGGGCCGAAGCTTTGAGAGAGATCTCGGGAAGACTGGAAGAGATGCCCGGTGAAGAAGGATTTCCGGCTTACCTCGCCAGCGAATTGGCCTCTTTTTACGAGAGAGCCGGTATATGCGAGCTTTACGGCGGCAGAGAAGGTTCTATCTCTGTCATAGGGGCCGTGAGCCCCTCGGGAGGTGATTTCTCCGAACCGGTGACCCAGAACACACTGAGGATCGTTCAGGTCTTCTGGGCTTTGGATACTGAACTGAAGAACAGGCGTCATTTTCCGGCCATCGATTGGCTGACATCCTATTCTCTTTACCTGGACGAGGTGAGCCACTGGTGGGAAGAGAACGTGAGCGAGCACTGGAAGGCTCTGAGAAGAGAGACCATGCGTCTGCTGGAGAAAGAATCCGAGCTCGAAGAGATCGTTCAGCTGGTAGGGCCCGATGCATTACCGCCTTCGGATCAGTTCGCTCTGCAGGCGGCTAGGATGGTGAGAGAGGATTTCCTTCAGCAGAACGCTTTCCACGAAGTCGACACCTTCTGTGAACCCGAGAAACAGTTCCGGATGTTGCGGATGATAATGTCATTTTACGAGACCGGTTTAGAAGCCCTGGATAAGGGTGTATCTATAGATGAACTGGCAAGCATGGACGTGCTTGAGACCATAAGCAGGATGTCCAACTATCCATCTGAAGAGTGGGAAAAGAGATTCAACGATATAGAGATGGAGATGAACGAGGAATTCAACGAGATGGAAGATTCCCTTGAATTATCTTCACCTATAGACGAAGACATGACAAAGGAGGAGGGATAATATGGCAGAAGAGATGTCTAAAAGGACGGAATATCAGAACGTAACAGAAGTCTCGGGTCCGCTGATGGTGGTAGAAGGTATCAGCGAGGTGGCTTACGACGAGATAGCGAAGATAAAATTACCGAGCGGTGAAGAAAGGTTGGGTCAAGTTTTGGAGGCGGAAACAAATCGGGCCGTGCTTCAGGTCTTCGCGGGTACTAGAGGACTCGACACCGATGATACTAGCGTGCAGTTCACCGGCGAAGTGATGAAGTTCGGTGTCTCAAAAGAACTTTTAGGTCGGGTCTTCAGCGGTATCGGCGAACCTATAGACGGAAGTCCAGACATAATCCCAGAAGAGAGGAGGAACATAAACGGCGACCCCATAAATCCCTCAGCTAGAGAGTACCCAAGAGAGTTCATACAGACCGGCATCTCTACCATCGACGGTATGCTGACCTTGGTCAGGGGGCAAAAACTGCCGATATTCAGTGCTTCAGGTCTGCCTCACAACAGCGTGGCCGCTCAGATCGCCAGACAGTCCAAAGTCTTGGGTGAGGAGGAAGACTTCGCGGTGGTCTTCTGCGCCATGGGTATAACAGCAGAAGAAGCAAATTTCTTCAGAAGGGATTTCGAGAGGACCGGAGCCTTGGAAAGGTCCGTATTGTTCCTCAACCTCGCCGACGACCCGGCAATAGAGAGGATAATCATACCCAGGATGGCGCTGACCGCAGCGGAATACCTAGCTTTTGAGGAGGATATGCAGGTACTGGTCATCTTGACAGACATGACCAACTACTGCGAAGCCCTGAGAGAGATAGCCGCGGCGAGAGAAGAAGTACCGGGAAGAAGGGGCTATCCTGGTTACATGTACACCGACCTGGCGACCATCTACGAAAGGGCTGGAAGGATACTCAATAGAGAGGGGTCCATAACCATGATCCCCATTCTGACTATGCCCGACGACGACATAACTCATCCGATACCGGACCTCACGGGTTACATCACCGAGGGACAGCTCGTTTTCTCAAGAGAGCTGCACCGCAAAGGTATAAGGCCGCCAATCACCCCTGGTGAGAGCCTTTCTAGGCTGATGGAAGAGGGGATAGGCGAGGAGAGAACGAGAGAGGATCATTCCGACGTGAGTAATCAACTGTATGCGGCCTATGCGGAAGGTCTAGACCTTAGAGATCTGGTAGCGGTTGTGGGAGAAGAGGCTCTCAGCGAGAGAGATCAACTATATCTAGATTTTGCAGGTGAATTCGAAGAAAGGTTTATCAACCAAGGTGAAGAAGAAGACAGGACCATAGATGAGACTTTAGACCTCGCATGGGACCTTCTGACCGAGATACCGGAAAAAGACCTCAAGAGGATCGACGAGAAGTGGATCGAGAAATATTATCCCGGATAAGAGGTTTGGAAAGGTGTCTTCTAGCGGAAACAGGTACTTCATACCAACCTTCCTCTAGTTCCCTTTCCACCTTCTTTCTAACGGCTTGATCCTCGTCAGCTTTGGTCCTGCATCTTTTACATCTGTAGCCGGCGTTCGTACCCATGGAGGACATACGCTTCCCGCACTCTGGACATTCGGGATTTCTGACCTTCACTATCTTATCCTCCAATCGTATTATCCTCATCTTCTCGATGTTCAAAGTTTTCGGTTCTTTCCTTATCCCACCCCACAGTTCCACCTCATCACCCGGGATGAGTTCCTTCACCGTATCCCTGAAACCTTTTGTAGGTTCGTAAGCTGCGGAGGTTATCTCACTCGTTCCGTCTTCCAAATCGAAAAGAACGTGTCCTCCCTCTATGGTACGGGGTTCGGAACATACTTTTCCTTTCACCCGGGCCGAAGTCCACGGTTCGGTCTCCGATATCTTCATCTCCTGTATATGATCGTCGGTGCCCTGGTTGGTTAAAAAGAGCATCCATCTTTCCGGTCTTTCTCCTCCGATAAATCCCAAGGCATCTTTCAGCGCTTCAGGGTCTTCTCCCCTGATTCCGTAGAGGACTGGACAGGGTGAGCTGGGAGCTATGGCTTGTTTATTTTCTTCATGGTCGTAACTGTCGAAAGTGTTTTTGAGCCTCTTGTCCACTTCGATAACGTCTTTTTCAGGCACGTCACGAGGTTCACCCCACATACTTTTTTCTCTGTACGTCAGCAGTTCATAGGTGAAATCATCAGGCATCCACGACAAAGCTGCGGCGGCCCCGATCAGACCACGACCCTTACCGAACCCTTCGTGGAGGTGATCTCCTTCTTTGAGATACTCTCTGACCTCATCCAGTTCCACTATGTCTTTCACCGCTTTGTGGTAAAACTTCTCAGGGGGTCTTTCTTTGGCCACGATGAGCCCTGGGTTCGTGCCTTCCTGATCGATCTCCGCCCATCTTTCCACCACTCTCTTGGCCCTCTCAAATATCTCTTCCTGATCCACCTCTGTGTTGGTACCGTCGAACCGGTAGATATCTTCATCTATCCTTCCTAGCCGAGCTTTTTTTTCCTCTCCCTTACCGAGAGTTATGATCACGGCTCCGTTGCCCCTGGTTTTCCACGGCACGTTAGGATTCAACCGCACCAATCTCGGATGATCTAAGAGTTGAGAGTCTGCAAACTCTTTTACCAGCTCAGTGGCAAGAAAAGTGGTGCACATCCCCTTTCTTGAATCCGTATCGTCTACCGCTATGAACATTTTCTCATTCGGTTAGTATTTACTGTATACGGCCACAGTCTCTGCACCTATATCTTTCTTCTCCTATCTCCACGAGTTCTCCCCCGCATTCACGACACTTCTTTGTCTCATCATCTTCCCGTTCTCTTTCCATGGCTTCCGCTTCATGCTCTCTGAAGAGATGCTCCTCTACGAATTCTTTTACGTGTACAGGTTCCCCCACGGCTCTTACGGTGGTCTCGGATAATCTGTCTAGATAACGTTGCCTGGGATCGCCTTCGCTCAACATACCTCCCAGCCAATCCAAAAGCAACAGGATGCCGTGGAGCTTGGTGAAATTTCGGATCAGAGCCTCGGACATATCGAAGCTCTGGGTGAGTGATTCAACCTCCAGCTTCAGCACGGCTTTACCTATCGTTCTTCCGGCAGAATATTCAAAGACGGCCGAGTAGAACACCTGTATCATACCGGCGGTCATGGGGAAGTACCAGAACGCATAGATACCGGGTGCCCAAAGGAAAATAAAAAATATCATATATACTACAAAAGAGGAGATCACGAAGTCTATTATATACGCTAACAGCCGCTTTAACCAGTGTTTCTGGAGAGGTCTATTGTCGTGGATTATGTCAAATCCAGTTACCATGTTTATTTCCCTCATCTTTAATTTTTTGTACCCTCAGACTGCCCATCACTCATCATCCGACTAACATGTCAGCTTTGGATTCCTCATCATCGGGTGTCGTGTGATGGATTTACATGTCTTTATATTTTTCCCATGA
>JBKHKA010000016.1:0-32765 GCA_046537845.1 Candidatus Aenigmatarchaeota archaeon | reverse complement strand
CATCTAGAAGGATAATACCCGCACTCGAGTCATCCCGAAAAACCCTACGATCTTTCAGAAAACTGAAAGTTTTCTAAACGATATCGGGAATGTAATTCCCGAAATATCAGCGTCTGTTAACCATCTTCTCATTACGAACGACGTGTGGGATTACATCCCTCCGTCCTCGTTATCTACTGGAAAGCTTTTTGCTTTCCATCGATGTTGGGAAAATTTTGATTTTCCCAAACACACTGCGGACGTCAGGTAACTCGTACACGAAAGACGTCAGTTTGTCTTCTTTCTTTTGTCGGACCATACATTTAAGGAACCTAGTTCCTTATGCATGTTGAAAATATTGACTATTTTCAGACATACGCCCCTTTCCCTATTTTGACTGCTCTCCCTTCTCCCAACCCCGCCCAAAGTTTACACCCAAAGTACCCATATCGGATGGCTAATCCAATCGCCGGTTCGAAATAGAGAAAAAAGAGGGTATTTAAAAGAAAGGCATCAAAGGCTGATTTTAAACACAGGATTTATATATGATTAGATATATTCCAGATGTAGAGGACTAACTCCTAATTTAGGAGGATGAAGAATATGGCAGAAGATGAAGAAGAAGAAATAGAAATAGAAGAGACCACAGGCGGTTCCAACAAAGGATGGGCCGTTGCAGTGCTCGGTATACTCATAGTGATCGCCGTTCTAGTGCTCAAGTTTACTGGCCCTGGAAGCCTTCCCGTGATCGGAGATTATCCAGCGGAGGTAAACCCTAACGGATATGTCTCATACCATTTCTTTTTAGGGTTGATAATCGGAGTAATAGTGATGATCATAGGTGGAGGAATGGCCACCGCTAAAGGAGAAGCAGCCGAAGAAGAGGAACTTGACATAGAAGAAGAACTCGAGGAAGCAGAAGAAGGGATATGTCCCACCTGTGGTGCAGTGATCCCCATCGATTCTGCTGAGTGTCCAGAGTGCGGTGAAGAACTGGAACCCCCTGAGGAAGAAGAATTCGAAGAGGAAGAAGAACTAGAAGAACAGGAATGTCCCATCTGTGGAGCTGAAGTCCCAGCAGATGCTGACGAGTGTCCAGAGTGCGGTGAACCACTAGGCGAAGAAGAAGAGGAAGACGTATTCGAAGACCTGTAAACTCGCCTGCTACTTCAAAAACCCTTTTTCAATTTTTATTCTTACCAGCGATCTTTGATATAGCCTTTTCATATCTTTTAGAGAGGATATCCCAATCGTACTCTTTTACGACTCCGGGATCTACATCTTCTGTCAGACATCCTGTGAGTTTTCCTAAAAACTCCCTGTCGGAACCGTACCTGCAAACACCTTTTCCTCCAAATCTCTCCTCCACTTCTGGCATGTTTTTACTCAGTACAGGGACTCCGCAGGCGAGATAGGTCAGGACCTTACTGCCCATGGTGTATCTGTTCATCAATAAAGGCTTTCTGGGATTCAAGCCCACGTCCATGGCGGTGATGTAAGGAGAGAGCTCTTCGTAATCGACTCTTCCCGTAAAGACAACGTCGTCGGCGACCTTCAACTCCTCGCTCATCTTTTTCAGACGTTCTGCATAATCCGTATGGAGTCGGGGTCCGACTATAAGCATACTCGCATCAGAATACCTTTTCTTTACAGCCGGCATGAGAGATATAACACTCTCCAGGTCCACCCACTTTTCCAAAGAGCCAACATACCCTAGGATCGGACTCCCGAGCGAATACGGTTCAAGCACTTTTTTTTTCACTTCATCCCGGTCTGACGTACCTATCTTCTTCAGGTCTAGCCCGTTAGGGATCACTTCGATCTTCTTCTCAGTCACTCTACGCAGATATTCTTTGAATCTGGCAGTGGGAGTTATCAGGCCGTTAGCCATCTTGATATTGAAGAAAGTCAACCCTTTGACGACCTTCTCCGCCAGCACCTTTAAAGGTCCCTCGTAGTAAGCTGCAGCGCTCTGGGGAAGATGGTCGAGATAATCCATGATCACAGGGGTGTCTTGAAGACTAGCCGCGGCACTCGGGAGTATGTTGGCCGAGATGACAGCGTCGTAATCGGGCGCGAGTCTTTTTATCTCAGCCGCATGACTCCTAAAATTTTTCATATAGTAATCGCTTATATCCCACCCTCTCTCTGCATCCATCTCTATCAGACCGCATCTAGTGTCTCTTTTTTTGCTCTCAAAGATCTTGAAATGACACACATCCACTTCGTGCCTCTCCGCCAACCGGTCGAAGATAAAGTTCAAGCGGTTCGGTACGGGATGACCAGTCCAGTCCGTTGTAGGTATGACCAATAATCTCATGATATCTCGAAGCTCAAAAGATCCTCACCTGAAAAAGTTCGGACGCCGATCTCTCTCTCCACCTTATCTGCGATCTGATCCGCTTTTTCGGAAGCGTCGGGATAAAAGTGAGTCAAGACCAGACGTTCTATAGGTGTGTCGGAAAGTTCAGAAATGAGCTCTTCAGGATCGGTGTGACCCTCAGTTTTCTCCAAAGACGATAGTTCATGTATCACCAAGTCTTTTCCCTCAGAGGCTCTCCTCACCTCTCCGCTAGCTTCGGTATCTCCGGTGTAAATCATCTTATTCCCATCCAAAGACAGCTCGTATCCCTGACTCATATCGGTGTGGGCAGTCTTGAAAGATCTCAGCGAAAGGTCTTCTCCCATCTCTTCACCCGGCTTCATCACTCGAAGATCCAGTTCCACCTCATCGTCTTCGAAGACAGATCCATCGGCGGAACTGCAAAATCTCATCAATCTTTCTTTCAAACCGGGAGGGATCACGATCTCGTATCTCGCTTTCCCCGTTTTGAGCCGAGAAGCCTTGATCAGGGATGGAACATCCTGTACATGATCGAGGTGCTCGTGCGTGATGCAGACCGTGTCCACTTCTTCGATCCCCACGCCGGCTTCTGCCATCCTGAGAGGGACCCCCATCCCACAGTCTAGCAGTATCTTGCTCTCCCGGGTCTCCACCAGAATTCCGGACTGCGCTCTCTTGGGTATCGGAATACCTGCAGAAGTACCGAGCAGAGTAACCCTCATCTCTGTCTCCTCTCATCTATAAACTTTCAAGAACCATTCGATGGTTTCGTCCAGTCCTTCATCCAGGTCAACATCTGGCTGGTAGTTAAGTTCATTCTTAGCTTTGCTGATATCCGCATAATTCCTGTATATCTCCCCTTCTCTCTTTTCACCGTGCCTCGGCTCTGGGACATCTACTCCCTTCTCTTCCAGTTTTGTCTTCAATCTTGAATACAGTTCATTCACGCTGGTCTCCTCCCCGGTAGCGATCTGGAACAGTTCAAAATCTTCCTCTAGTTCCTCGGTGCAGGCCAGGTACAGAGCCTGAGAGATGTCTTCGGTGTGGATGAAATCTCTGGTCTGTCCTCCGTCCCCGAATATGATCGGTGTTTCACCCTGTATGATCTGTTTTATGAATTTTGCGACCACGCTGCCCTTGTGCCATGATTTTGGGCCGTAGACGTTAGAAAACCTCAGGGCAACGCTTTTTAGACCGTAGCTCCCCGCGAAGGCGCTGCAGTATCCTTCCCCGGCGAGTTTGCTCGCTCCATAGGGTGCAAGAGGCTCGGGCACTTTCTCCTCGTGTATGGGCATCTCCTGTTCGCCGAGAGGCGCTGCGGAAGAAGCGAGCACGAACCTTTCCACATCGTTATTCACGCACCCGTCGAGCATGTTTATCGTGCCCAACACGTTTATCTCAGCGTCTTCTTTGGGCTCTTCTGTAGAGTAGATAACGTCGGTCTGAGCCGCCAGGTGTATAACGTAGTCACAGCCTTCTACGGCCCTTTCCACATCGTCTTCGTCCCTCACATCGCCTTCGATAAGAGTTATCTGCTCCTCGGAGTAGTTATCTATGCCCTCCAGATACTCTTGTTTCCCCTGGCTCAGGTTGTCCAATACCCTTATCTCTTCGTCGATCCTTTCCACGAGATATTCTATCAAGTTGGTACCGATAAATCCACAGCCGCCGGTGACTAGAAATCTTCCCATGGTATCATCCAATGTAAAGGTATCGCTATATATCCATCTTTTGCCGACTTAAAAAACAGGCTCTACTCACATCTCGGCCTTTCCATCCTGTTTGAGCATCTCCAGCATCCTTTTTCTAGCCTCTTCCAGTTTCTCTTCGTCTTCCAGCGTTTCTTCGACCTTCTTGTTCTGTTCCAATAGCCGTTTCTTGCGCTTTATCTGTTCTTCCTTCTTCTTCCGCTTCATATCCAGGATCTTGTTCTTCATGTCCATGGCTCTTTCGTGGTAATGGTCGGCTCTTTCTCTTACCTCCACGAATTTTTGATGGATCTTGTCCGCTTCTGCGGAGAGAGCGTTCATCTCGTCGTAGAGTTCCTCTATCTGATCGTGATATTCCTGAGATTCGTCCGAGTATTTCACTACCTTTTCGTGTTCTTCGTCCGCCTCTTCGAAGAGCTCGTCTATCTTTTCGTCCAAACTGTTGACTTCCTCTATGATCTGTTCCTGTTCCTCCAAGAGTTCTCTCTTCTCGTCCAGTTCCTTCCTCTTCTCCTTGAGCTCGTCCAGCAGTTCGTTCTCTTCCTCCACGCTTAGAGCGGTGGTCTCCTGTTTCCTCTCCATCAGGTCGATCTCCACTTTCAGTTCTTCCACTTTCTGGCCGAGATTATCTTCGATCTTGTCCTGTTTTTCCCTTTTGAAGGAGATGAGCTCTTTGGCTTTCGCCTGAAGTTCGTTCCTTTTCTTTTTGTGTTCCTTGGTCTTCTCCGTGAGAGCGTCCCTCTTTTCTTTCAACTCCTCGACTTCTTCCTGCAGTTTTTTCCTCTCTTCGTGCAGGCCGTCCCTCTCTTCACGGTAAAAATTGGCCTCTTCGTTCAGTTCGTTCCGTTTCTGTATCAGATCGTTGAATCTGTCCTCGGCCCTCCCTATCTCTTCAGGATCTGACCCATCACTTTGAGCATCGGTCATTTGTTCTCACCTCTACTTACGAATAGCTAAATAATAAGGTTTTCCCATATCCGTACCTGGAGCCGCAACATCTTTACCCTCCTCCGTGTTGGGTCCCCCCGAACCGGCCTTTACTTTCAGACCGAACTGAAAACCCCTTCCTCTTTTTCATATACATCTTCCAATCTTCTCAACTTCTTCCCGAGGTCTTCGGCATCTCTTCCCATTAATTCATAGACCCTCTCTACATCTTCTATCTCAAAACATCCCATCTCTTCACCCAGTATCCTGCCTACGATGCTCAACCTTTCTTTCTCGTTGTCCGCTATACCCGCTTCTTTCGAGGCTATCACGTGTGGATCATCAGTTTCTTTTTTTTCTCTTTCAGGTAATTCTCCATCGCTCATCTCCGCGTTCAGCCTGCCTATAGCCCACCCCGCTTCCTCCTTAGAATCCGTCCTGTAGTATATCCTCATATCCTTCAGGACCAGCCTTTTTCCGCAGCGGTGGCACCCAGTGGTCTCGTTGGACAGATCTACCGCCCTAGCGGCCTGACAGTTCGGGCAGACGATGACTCCGAACTTTTCTTTCTCTCCTACGCTCATGGTAGATACACCAACACGGACATCGTACAGCCGTATTCATCCTTTCCGACTTCCATGGTGCAGTACCTCATGTTGATACTTTCCAGGCTTGTACCTCTAGCTTCTGCCATCCCCCTCAACTTCTCTTTCAGCTCATCCAGGAATCTTTCCTTGTCTATATCTTCACCTTTCACGGAATGCTCCATCACGAACCCTCCACTTCCTCTCTTTTCGAAACCCCACGCTATTCCACTCGCCAGTTCTTCGTTTGTTCCCGTGGCCCTGCTGATCACCGCCGGCAGGAAGTCGCCGTGTTCTTCCGATATCTCTTCACTCCAGTCGATATTTTTCGGGAGTATGGAGGACACCTTCACGAGGTTGAACTCGCCCACCGAGGCGTTCAGCATGGCTTCGTCCACAGCGTTCAAAGGGGAGATGGAACTCCTACCCTTTCCAGTCTTGACAGCGAACCTTGCAGCTCTAAACATCTTTTCGCATCACAAAACTATCCAAGCCCGTCTTTAACCTTTTCGGCATATTTTGCTCATGCCTTCTCTCCGTAAGCTATCCAAAGTAGTTCGAGGTCGTCCTCACCTTCTTCCTTTTTCACTATGTGTTCCACCTTGGGTGGGACGTGCACGGATATGTTCTTTTCCAGCTCTATCTCTTCCCCGTCGATGACCGCCGTTCCGCTTCCACCGATGACCGTGAAGACCTGGTTCCAGGGGTCCACTTCGTCCTCGTTGATCTGTTCTCCCTTCTCTATCGTGTAATAGGCCGATCTTATACCGTGGCCGTAGGCTATCGGGACAGCGTTCCCTCCGTGTACTTTTCTAGCGTGTTCTCTCCCGAGTTCCGTCACCGTGGGATATCCCTTGCTGAAAAAATGGGTCAGGAAGTGGTAGAGCACCTGTAATCTCTCGTCATCCATGCTTCGCCCTTCGGGCAGTCGAAAGTCGAGAGGTGCTGATTCCTTCATAGAAGAGCGTCCGGCTGCGGTCATGCCGTTCCATTCACCGTCTGCCAATCTTTCGAAGACCTCTTTAGACATCACCAGTCCGATATCTCCCGTGATCTCGACTCCGGCCACTTCCACCTCGATATCTTCTTTCAATTGAACGAGATAGCCTTCTTCTTCTATCAAAAGATGGATATTTCCCTGGATCCGCTCCGGTTTCTTCTTTTCATAGGAACGTGCCATCTCCTTCAATTCGTCTATGATCTTCATGGTGTCCTGAACTTCCCGCAACTATATCACTCTTCTTCCGTCAGATCGTGACCGCAGGCCCAACATTCCTCGGCATCGGGATCCACCTTGATGCCGCAGAGTGGACACTCAGACTCTCCGGTGTCTTCTTCCTCCTCTATAGTTCTCTTCTTCCTGCCGCTCTCCTCCGTGGAACTTGGTGGTGGAGGAGTCTTGCTCTGAGTCTGGCGCGGGACCTTCTTCTTTTTCTTGACCTTTGTCCTTTTTCCTCGAGTGCCGGTTTTATCCCTTCTACCACCTTTATATTCCTGGCAGGAGGGACAGTACCATCTCTTGGTCGAACCGTACCACTGCATCTGGGATCCACAGGTGGGACACGATTCACCTCGGTCCTTCGACCGTTGGGTGCTCACCGCACCGGCGGACGCTGAAGCGCCTTTCGTACTGGAGGCGAGTCCTTCTTTAGGCGAACCCTTCGTCCTTGTCCATTTTTCGTATCCCCCCATCGGTTCCTCCGAGGACGGAGTTTCTTCCTCATCTTTGGGACCTCTCACCTTTTTGACCACACCTACTGCGACTATGATCGCTACTATGATCAGTATCGGAAGGATCAACCACCAGTATTGTGCCCAATAGATATGTATGATAGAATGATCGACCTGGAAATCGATGCTCTTGGTCTGATTGTTGCCGGCTTCGTCGACCGCTCTGATCTCCACGGTATAATCGCCGTCCTCTACATCTTCAAAAGTATAGCTCGTTCCTTGGACCCTTTTCCACTCGCCGTCGTTCAGCCTGATCTCGTACCTAGCGATGTCGGTACCCACGGCTTCGGACTCCCATTCCACCTCCACGAAATCGGTCCTCAGCAGTTCGCCGTCCTCTGAAGGAGAGGTTATCTCCAATTCGGGAGGGATGGTATCGACGGTGAAAGTTATGGTCTCTATCTTCTCGTTACCTGCCAGGTCTTCGGCCCTTATCTCCAGCGTGTGTTCTCCTTCCTCAAGTCCTTCTAAGGTGTGTTCTCCTTCATCTATATCCATCCATCCGGTCCAGTTGCCGTCGTTACCCTCGTCGAGCCTGATCTCGCACTGTTCTATCGCGGACTCTTTATCATCGGCGGTCCAGTTGACACCTACGGTATCCTGGTTGATCTTCTCACCGTTTTCGGGCCCGTATATGACCACCAAGGGGTCCACGGTATCGACCAGGAAATCGATGCTGTAGTTCTCCTGGTGACCGGCTTTGTCCGTCACCCGCACCTCTACCGAGTGTTCACCATCGTCGAGGTTGGAGTATTCGTGTTCCGTCTCCAGCTCCTTCATCTCCCACTCCGTCCAGGAGCCGTCCTTCTCTTCGTCGAGCCTGACTTCATAATGATCTATGCCGCTCACTTCGTCTTCACCTTCCCACTCTATGGTCACGTCCCTCTCGGGAGAGACGTAGCCGTCCTCGGGAGCGGTTATCTCCAGTTCAGGCGGATCGGTATCGACACTGAAATTCACCCAACTGGTGCTCTGATATCCAGCTAGATCCGTGGCTCTGACCACTACTGTGTGTTCGCCGGTATCTAGTCCTTCATAGGAGTACTCAGTATCGCTTCCGACGTCCGTCCAATTGCTCTCATCGAGCCTGACCTCGTGGTATTCAGCGTGCTCGGATCTCCATTCTATGGTCACATCTGCATGATCCATCAACTTCCCCTCCTCGGGTGATCTCACCTCTACCCCTACTGTCCAAACCGAAAAGGTGACGCTCTCGGTGGTGTTCTCTCCCAGAAAATCTATCGCTCTCACTTCCACCCTGTGGTTGTCCCAGTCTTCAACGTCTTCGAAAGTGTAGGTGGTGTTCATCCCGACATCTATCCACTCCTCGTCGTTCAGCCGCACCTCGTGATTTTCAGCTCTCTCAGAAGTCCATTCCACGGTGAAATTGGATCTGCGGATGACATCTTCTGATTCAGGAGAGATGATCTCCACATCTGGCCCGGTCGGTGCGTTGTATACTGTAAGGGCGTAGTCCTGACTAGCGTTTCCGTCATCGTTGGCGTCTTCTGGAACGTTGAACCCTTCAACGCTTATGTTGTAGACGCCTTCCTCGACCTCGTTAGAAGGGATATAGATGTTCTCCACGTTGTTCACGTCGTCGTAACCGTCTCCGCTGGAATCGAAGGACGCCATTGCCCCTTCACCGGCCTGTGTCCACCCACCGCTGAAAGCATTACCGCGGTAGACCTCTCCAGAAGGAGATTCCAATTCAAGGTTGAGATCGTTCTTCAGGGCAGGGTCGTCACCTTCCTGGGCGTTTTTGTCCGTCCAGACAAGAGACATCTTCAGCGGCTCGTCGTTTCCACCGGTCATCACCTGATACTCGTCCACCTCACCCGTCTGCAGTTGGGTGGGCTGATCGAAGAGCCTGAAAGGCACGGGATCGTCTTTTGGGTATTCAAGTTTCGAGAGATCCACCATGCCCCACCCTTCGTCCTGATTCGGTATCGAATCCGTATTCCCGTTGGCATCGTCGAGGTCGTGAGCAGTATTGATTAGGAGAGACTTCACCATGGCTGGACTCGGGGTCTCGCCGTAGTTCTCTTCGTACCACTGCACCACCACAGCCGCGGCTCCAGCCACTGCGGGATTTGACATAGATGTGCCGTCACACCATTCATATCTGTCATCCTCGGAGTATAGGCCGAAAAGGTTACTGCTATCCACCTCCGGGGTGCTCGTGGATAGTATGGATTTGCCTGGAGCCACTATGTCGGGCTTCACCCTGTTATCTATGGTCCAACCACGGGAACTGAAATCCGCGATGTTGTCCGGGTTGCTCACGGAGTCGCCGTCATTACCATGGCTTCCAGAGTCGGGCATATAACTTTCTGTACCTCCGACGGTGATCACGTTCTTGGCGTTGGCTGGACTTCCTGTGGTCTGTTCACTGGATCCAGCATTACCCGCCGACGCGGTTATCACCATGGGTACATTGCTCGGTGCAACACTGTGCGCGTCCCGTACGGCCTTATCATATGCTTCATCTGCATCTATGTATTCCCCACCACTATCGCTCCCCCATGAATTGGAGTGGATATAAGTGTCAGATACTCTCGCAGGTCTCTCAACGATCTCAAAATAATCTTGCGGTAAAAAATTCCCGTTTTCATCGAATATCTTCATGGCGAATAGTTCTGAATCATACGCCAGTCCCTGCGAAGCATAGTACTCACCATCGAGCCCGGCATACTGGATGCCGCTTCCACCATGTGTGTTCCCTGCGATCGAGCCCGTGCAGTGAGTTCCATGACCGTAGCCGTCCTGCCAGTCGTCCTCACCCGTATAGCTGTATCCGTCCACAACTCTACCGGTGAAGTCCGGATGACCAGCATCCCCCTCAGTACTGTCTCCTATGCCGGTATCCGCCACCGCCACGGTGACCCCCTCGCCAGTATAACCGAGTTGGTTGATGTAAGCACCGTGGTCGCCGTGTCTCCGGTAGGCAGTTTCCGGGTCGCTATCTTGATCGTCCATCACCCAGCTCCCTCCACCGATGATCTGTGAATCCACTTCGGAGTGAAGATGCGGCTCTCTGTATGGGTAGATGTAGTAAACGTCATCGATCTTCGCTATCTCCTGTGCTGAAGAGAGATCATCTATCCGCAGGATCGTTTTCCACCCGGTGGTCGAATCTATAAGATCGATATCCGAGTTCCCGTCTACAGCCTCTCCCAGTTCTCTGTTAACAGCCTCAATATCGGCATCGGGGACTAGTGTGACTTGCACTCTTCCCTTTTCGAGGTCTTCCGCTATCTTGAAACCCGGATGATAAAAACTGATCCAATCGACGAAATCCAACTCTTCCACGCGCTCTCTGGTCTCAGGAGTCATCCTCACTTCATAGGCGTAGTTGGGAACGTAGTTCAGTATCTCTACGCCCATATCTTCGAGTTCTTCCCTCCACTCGGGGTTCACGGGGCCAAGCATATGTACGATATAAGTGCCTTCGCTTCCTTCGGGATATCCATCTATCATCAGTTCAGGATCTAGGTCCGGTCCGCCTTCGGTGAAGTCGAAAGTGTGCCCCTTGACCGATATCTCGGTCCGGCCCGGTAGTGGGTAAACGCTGACGCCGGACTCCTCGAGCCTTTCTCTCGTGGGCTGGTCCGCTTTAACTAACCCGTAGCGCCCAGACCGGTCCAACAACTCCAGATCAAGTTCGTTCAGTATTCTCGTCTCTTCGACACCGTCTATCTCTACCCGGACTATCTGTCCATCGTCTTGAGAGGCCGATATGAGAGAGCCCGCTGCTGTCAAACCCGTCAATAACAGTGATCCAGTACAAAAAACAACTAAGACCTTCATTTCTTCAGCATTCATAAATCTCTTTTCCTCGTATAGGATTATGGTCTTTGTAATATTTTAAAATTACGGCATTTGGACTTTGATGACTCAGCCGTCGAGCCTGGTTATGTCTTTTCCATGGGCTGGGAGTTTTAGAGGCATTGCGTTGGCTATTAAGGGTGCGCCGTCGGTGTCCAAGATGCCCAGGTACATCTCGGTATGGTCCAACAGCATCTTGCTCTCCCTGAGCTCCCTATCTTTTTCCTTCGTCACCGTTATATCAATCTTTTATGGTCCTCTCGTAGTACACCCCATCTCCTTCTTTTCTCTGCCGGGAGAACCCCATCTTCTCCAGGTACTTTGAATGTTCTTCGGATTCAGAGATCGTCAAGAACCTTTCGTATCCCTCTTCAGCGAACTCTTCGATCCTGTCCTGGTAAAAATATCTGCCAAGTTTGAAGTCCCGGTATTCAGGTGTAGCGAAGTCTAGGTGGATGAAGATGGAATGGTCCTCTCTTTTTTCCGCTATCACGAGCCCCGCCGGCACCATGTCTCTCAAAAGGAAGAGCTCGACAGTGTTTTCCTTCTCTTCGTACCCGAAGGACGGGAAGAACTTGTCTATCTCCTTTGAATGATAGTTCAGGAAATACCGGAGATATTCCTTGTCATCTCCCACCTTCCAGATATCGAATGTCTCCTTTTCACTGTATATGTCGTAAAGGTAGTAGATGTCCGCACCGGTGATGCAGAGGTTCATGAGCGCTACTGGATAAGCCGCTATCAGGAATCCATAGAGGGAGAATATCGAGGCCCCCGCCAGGTTTATCCACCTGAGCTTTATTATGGAGCTCATGATGAGCGATATGAGCACCAGGGCAGAGGCGAGATACCCTATCCATTCCAGATAGTTTATGCCGAGTAGAGTGTTCTCAGCCAACACATCCACGAAACTGAATACCGGACACAACATGTTATCATTAGATAGTGATAGGCATCGGTCAATAATAATGCTTTGGAAAACGGAGATCTGACAAGATGGAGACCGTCGAGATGGTTCATCCTTCGTTTTCAACGTGATGCTCCGCGGAAAGTTTACCGTAAGTATTCACATGATAGATGAGTCGGACTCACTCCTCTTTTTTCTTGAGAGGGCATACGGTTTTCAAGAGCCGGTATGTAAGATTTATATCATGTGGTGATATCGGTGAAGACGCTCACGAACCTGGACCTGTGCACGTCAAAAAGACCGCGGTCGCTCATCTTCAGTTCCGGTACCACCAGAAGAGAAAGAAATGACAGGGTCATGAAGGGCGAGGACAGCTCGCAGCCCATGCTTACCGCCTCTTTTCTCAACTCACTATATCTTTTTTCGACCTCTTCGGTGGATCGATCACTCATGAGCCCGGCTATAGGTAAAGGGAGTATCTTTTGCTCAGAATCAGATACTGCGGCGAGTCCACCCCTTTCTTCGATCACCGCGTTGACCGCTCTTTCGATGGAAAGATCATCGGTACCCACGGCGGCGATATTATGCGAATCGTGCAGTACGCTGGAGGCCAATGCCCCCTCGTTCAGACCGAAATTGTGCACGAACCCCAGCGCGGGAGAAGCACCTTCCTCATATCTGTTCACCACAACTAGCTTCAAAACGTCCCTTTCAGCGTCCGCTACCACTTTACCGTCATCTACTCTCGGTTCTTCGACGATCTGCCCGGTCCTCAACTTTTTGTCGTAGATGGTGATGACCCTTATATTTTTACCTTTCCTTTCTAGAGCGAGTTCCGGGGTGCGAAGTTTTCGAGCTTTGAAACGGTTTATCTTTCTCGACTTTTTTTCTCTTTGAAAAGAGACTCCTACCTCCGCATCATAGACCAGTTCGCCGTCGATGAAAGTTTTCCTCACCTCGAACTCCCTCAGATCGTTCACAACGACGAGATCTGCTGGGTCGCCTTCCTTCAAAAGGCCCACGTCCAACCCGTAGTGTTGAACTGGATTTACGCACGCCGTTCTGAGTACCTTGAAGGGGTCCAGGCCTTCCTCCACAGCTCTCTTCACCAGCTCATCTATGTGCCCTCTGGTGAGATCTTGAACGTGTATATCGTCGGTGCACAGCATGCATCTTTTAGGATGATCTTCGATGAGTTCTACGAGTTCATCAAAGTCCTTCGCCGCCGACCCTTCACGTATCTGTATCTTCATCCCCTTTTCGAGTTTTTCCACCGCTTCTCCACGGCCGGTGCACTCGTGGTCGGTGGATATGCCGGCCTCTATGTACTTTTTCAGGTCATCGCCCCTGAGGCCCGGGGCGTGGCCGTCCACCTTCACCCCGTATCTATGGGCGGTGTCGATCTTTTTTATCAATTCCTCGTCACCGTTCACTACCCCTACGTAGTCCATCACCTCGCCGAGGAAAGCGCAGCGCTTCCGTTCGAACAGCGTCTCGATTTCGTTAGCGCTGACTTCGGCACCGCTGGTTTCGTATGGTGTTGAGGGAACGCACGAGGGCGCTCCAAAAAAGAATTTCAGCGGTGTTCTTTCCCCCTCTACTATCATGAACCTTATACCCTCTACGCCGAGAACGTTGGCTATCTCATGGGGGTCTGAGACCGCCGCCACAGTGCCGTGTTTCACAGCGGTCCTTGAAAATTCTGAAGGCGGTAGTTTGGTGCTCTCGATATGGATGTGAGAATCTATGAAACCGGGGAGGACGTATCTACCGCTGGAGACCTTTTTTCTTTTGATATCGGTTATCTTTCCCTGCTCCATGGTGATGACGCCCTGGAATATATCTCCATCCAGTACGTCCACGATATTTCCTTCTAACTCGGTCACGGCGATCGTTCTCTTTAAAACGTGTGACGATAAAAAGATTTCCCGCTCTCATCGTCTATCGTTTTTTACCAGTTCATCTATCTCATCTACGAGCTCTGGAGAAAATCTTCTTTCGTTCCGTTCTTCCGCCGCCCTGTTGTAAAGCTTGAAGAAGTCGAAAGGATGTTTCACCAGGTCGATGATCTCTTCGTCTTCGACCCCCCGTGATTCTTTCATGGCCATCACCATCCTTCCAGATAGAAAATGCCCCTGCGGGAGCCCCGCACCTTCTTTATCCATTGTGAATCCTTCGTACGCTTCACTGATACCTTCATCAGACATCTCGACGATCTTTTCTGTCAGTCCTTCCAACCTTGCGAAGAGCTCGTCCCGCTCTTCTTCATAGTTTTTGATCATCTGGTCGTATTCATCGTCCCCACCACTTCTCGTTATCGCTCCGGGGGAGCAAAATGCGTTTGCCAATCCTTCACCCACGAGGTACTTGAAAAGCCTGGTTAGATAAGATGATCCACCTTTTTGCTCGTATTCCTTTATAAACTCGTTCTTTTCAAGCCAGTATTCGGCTCCTATGTGATGGAATTCATGGGCGAAAGCGTCTTCTCGAAATCGAGTCTTATCGAAGTAGACCACGGATAGAAATACGGTATCGCCGAGGAACATACCGCCGTTAAAGCCGTCTACGGTCACGATTAGATCGGGTTCGAGTTCGGTGTTCTCCGGCAGGTACTCCAACGCTTTTTCTACCACCGATCTCCAATCGATCTTTTTGATCTCCAGCATGCTCTCTCTCATCTGCTCGATGTTATCATAGGCCTTTCTGAGACCGTAATCTATCTTCTTCTCCCAAAATCCCAGGTCGGAGCGCGGTCCTTCGTCGACCGAGAGTAGTGCTCTCTCGAATTTTTTGGATACATCATCTATGCCCCTATAGGCGTCCAACCATATCGCGATATCTTCGTGCTCCATCACCCTTCCGATATCTTCCTCCTCTATCTTATGGTCCTCTCCCACTTTTTCTAATACATCCAAAAGTAGCTCGGTCCCTCCGGTCCCCGGTTCCATCTTCATGGCCGAGGATAGGTGGTGAGAGCTATAAATTTTTTTATACGACCTCACCGATTGTAGCTTCATGAGATCTGAATCTTATATTTTAACCCTGGACGAGGGGACCACCAGTGCGAAATCATCCGTTATCGATGGGGAAGGTAACGCGGTCGGTGAAGCGCAGAATCCGTTTCAGCAGTATTTTCCTAGGCCCGGCTGGGTCGAACACGATCCGGAAGAGATATGGGAGATGCAGCTGAAATCCTGCAGGGAGGCGGTGGAAGATGCTAGAATCTCTGTTGACAGCATCGAAGCGCTCGGCGTGACGAACCAGAGAGAAACGACCGTCCTCTGGGATAAAAAAACCGGGGAACCGGTCCACAGAGCTATAGTATGGCAGGACAGGAGGACCTCTGAGATAGTGGACGAGGTGAAAGAGGGATATCACGACCTTATCGGTAAGAAAACCGGGCTGATCCCCGATTCTTACTTCTCCGCGCCGAAGATAAAGTGGCTGATCGATAACGATGAGAGGCTCAAAAAGAAGGTGGAGAGTGGAGAAGTCCTATTCGGAACTATAGATTCGTACCTCATCTTCAAACTTACGGGCGGTGAGGTGCACGCCACGGACCTATCGAACGCATCTCGAACCATGCTTTTCGATATAGAGGGTCTTGGATGGGATCCCGAACTGCTGGAGATATTCGATGTTCCGCGCGACGTCCTCCCGGAGGTCAAAGAGTCGGCGGACATGTACGGCCGCACCAAAAACGAGCTCTTCGGCCAGGATATACCTATCTGCGGATGCATAGGTGATCAACAGGCGGCTCTCTTCGGACAGTGCTGTATGGGGAGGGACATGGTGAAGAACACCTACGGAACTGGCAGTTTCATCCTCCAGAACACCGGCGACGAGATATGCAGAGCTGAAGATCTGCTCACCACCATCTCGTGGGGCTTAGATGGCGGTGTTGAATATGCTCTAGAGGGCAGCGTTTTCATCGCCGGTGCCGGCGTAGAATGGCTCAGGGATTCCATGGGGATGATAGACGAGCTTGACGAAGCCGAGAGGTTGGCTATTTCCGTAGATGACGAGGAAGAAATCTATTTCGTCCCGGCCTTCGTGGGCCTGGGAGCTCCCTACTGGGACCAATACGCCAGAGGCACTATCGTCGGCATGACGAGGGGAACAGATAAGAGGCACCTGGCAAAGGCCGCTCTGGAGGCCATGGGATATCTCTCCGAGGACGTACTGGTGGAGATGGAAAAAGAATCAGGGATGGAGATAGAGGAGATCAGGGCGGACGGAGGAGCTGCCGAGAACGACTTTTTGATGCAGTTCCAGGCCGATATCTCCGATAAAAGAGTGATCAGACCTGAAGATCTCCAGACCACATCTTTGGGGGCGGCATACATGGCCGGATTGGAGGTAGGTCTCTGGGAAGATAAAGAAGAATTGGCGTGTCTGAACGAGGTCGACGAGATATTCGAGCCGAAGATGAAGGAGGAAAAAAGGAGTAAGCTGTATCGGGGCTGGAAGAGAGCCGTGGAGAGAGCCTCGGGCTGGGCAAGAAGGGTTGATAAAGATGTATGAAGTTGTCATCATAGGTGCGGGTATAACGGGTTCATCCATCGCCAGGGTCTTGAGCAAGTATGAGGATCTGAACGTTGTCCTAGTAGAGAAGGAGATAGACGTCGGATGGGGAGCGACCAAGGCGAACACCGGTATCATCCATCCGGGTCACGAGGATGATCCGGAAAGATATCCACTCAGGGCTCGATTGTGCGTCGAAGGGAACAGGCTGTGGCGTGGATGGGCCGAAGAGCTCGACGTCCCCGTGAGGTGGCCGGGGGAGTTGATGATAGGATACGACGAAGAAGACCTTGAGACCTGTAAGAGGTACAGGGAGATAGGGGAGAAGAACGGCGTGCAGGACCTGAAGATCGTCGATAGAGACGGATTGAGGGAGTTAGAACCGATGGTGAGTGAGGAGGCGGAGTACGCTCTTTGGGCACCCACTGCCGGCGTCATCGAGCCCTGGGAGGCGGTCATAGGTGCAGTGGAGAACGCCGCGGCGAACGATGTAACGGTCCGTCTGGATACCGAAGTCGAGGACGTGATCGTCGAAGGCGGGGCGGTCAAGGCGGTGGTGACGGATAAGGGGGAGATAGAAGCGGACGTGGTGATAAACGCCGCCGGACTTTTCGCCGACGAGGTCTCTTCGATGGTCGGTTCAGATGAGTTCGAGATAATGCCGAGGAAAGGGCAGTACTACCTTTTCGATGAAGATGTAAAAGAGAAGCCCGAGAAGATCGTGCATCCGATTCCCACCGAGAAGACGAAAGGAGTCTACGCGGTCCAAAGCGTCGAGGGGAACCTGATGCTGGGGCCGACCGCCGAAGATCTACCTAAAGATCGTAAGGATGAAAGGTCCACATCTGAAGAAGGCCTGGATCTCATATGGGAGGATGCCGAGGACCTGTTGAAAAGACTGCCCGGAAAAGAGAGCGTCTCTAAGACCTTTGCCGGACTGAGGCCCGAACCTCCCGAAGGGAAGTACATAATTAGGAGCAGCGAGGAGGTGTACGGTTTCGTGAACGCCGCCGGGATACGTTCGCCGGGTTTGGCCTCCGCACCCGCAACCGCTGGGATGGTCAAAGATATCTTGAAAGATGACCTTGATATAGAACTGATAGAAAAGAGCGATTGGAACCCCGAGAGAAAGGGGATCACACGGTTTTCAAAGCAGTCCAGGGAGAGAAAAGAGGAGCTCATAGAGAAAAACAGTGATCACGGCAGGGTCGTATGCATGTGTAAGGAGGTCACCAGAGCCGAGGTGATAGAGGCGGTGCGTAGGATCCAAAGGATGGGTGGAGAGGTATCGCTGGACGGCGTGAAGTTCAGAACGCTGGCTCTCTTCGGTTTCTGTCAGGGATCCTACTGCAGGGCGAAGATAGCCGAGATAGTGGCTGAGCAGTTGAACGAACCGATATGGGAGGTCGACACAAGAGGTAAAGATACGGGCTACGGTATAGGGGATGTGAAGGTACTGCAGAAGGAAAGGGGTGACTGAATTGAAGCAGAAGATATATGACACCGCTGTGATAGGTGCCGGTGCCGCGGGTATCGCGGCTTCTGTGAGGTGTGACGAGTCAGGTCTAGACGTACTGCTGATAGAGAGCAAAGAGAATATCGGAGGCATACCTCTACAGTGTACGCATCCCGGGTTCGGTAATTTTTACTACGATGAAAACCTCACAGGGACCGAATTCGCCGAGAGGTTGATAGAGAGGTTGGATGAGCTCGCCGTGGATCGTATGGTGGAGGCGCACGTGATCTCCATCGAGAACGTGTCAGACCTGAAGAAAAGAGTCGAACTGATCTCTCCCGAGGGTCTTCATACCATAGAAGCTAAAACGATAATCTATTCCACCGGGGCGAGAGAAAGACACCGGTTCGAGACCGGTATCCAAGGAGACAGGTTGAGCGGGGTATACACCGCCGGAGAGGCGCAGACGATGATGGACATCTACGGAATCATGCCCGGAAAGAGGGTCGTGATAGTCGGTTCGGGAGACATCGGTCTGATCATGGCCCGAAGGTTCGCTCTGGAGAACGCTGAAGTTGTGGGCGTGATAGAGATGCTGCCCTATCCTGGAGGTCTGACCAGGAACGTGGTGCAGTGTCTACACGATTTTGATATACCTCTTCACACCCTTAAGATGGTGAAGGAGATACGTGGAGATAAGCGGGTGGAGGAAGTCGTCACGGTTGATCTGGATGAAGAGCTGGAAGTGATACCCGGGTCTGAAGAGATCATCGAGTGCGATACGGTGGCGCTGGCCACCGGGCTCATCCCCTATACAAAAAAACTGGACGAACTGGGCGTTATTAAAGACCCTTCGACGGGAGGACCGAGGGTGAACGGATCCTTGAAGACGAGTGTGCCCGGTATCTTTGCAGCGGGGAACGTCCTGGCGATCAACGATTACGTGGATTTCGCCGCATATCAGGGCGAGAAAGCGGCGGAGAGCTGCAGCGGTTATATCGAAGATGAAGGAAGGACCGTGGAGGAACGGATCGAGATAAAGAAGGGCAGGAACATCCGTTTGGTGGTCCCTCAGCTGTTGAGCGGGGAAAACGATGTTGTTTTGTACGCAAGAGTGAAGAGGCCCGAGCCCGACGTGGAGATAGCGGTAGCGGAGCTGGACGAGATGTTGAAGAAGAGCTCTGTAAAACCGGGTGAGATGGTGAGGGTGGAGCTTTCAAAAGAACTTCTTGGAGGATTAGATGACGAACTAACCCTGGAGGTGAGGAGATGATAGAGGAGCGCTCCGTGGTCTGCATAATGTGTCCTTTAGGGTGCGAGGTGAAGGTGGAAGTGGAGGACGGAGAGATAATAGGCATTTCTAGGTATGGCTGTGAGGACGGCAGAGAATATGCGGAACAGGAAGTGTCTTCGCCTGAAAGGATCGTGATGAGCGTCGTCGGCTGTTTGGGAGGTGATCTTCCCACGGTTTCGGTCAAGACCAGCGAACCCGTCCGGAAAGAGAAGATAGACGAGGTCATGAAGTGTATCCGCGACGTGGAGGTAGAGGCGCCGGTGTCCCTGGGAGATAAGATCGTAGAGGATGTCTGCGGGTCCGGTGTAGATATTGTGGCCACTAGGAGCGTTGAAAGGGCTCAGGAATAGGACTCCATCCATTCTATTATCTCTTCGTGAAATTCTTCTTTCCATTCCGGATCGTTGAAAATCTCGTGATATGCGCCTTCGAACTTTTGGAGTTCTTTGTCTTCATCGAGTCCGCTTGTGAATCTTTCAGCGCCTTCGATGGGACATATCTTGTCTTCCGTGCCCGCCATCAGGAGGAGGGGACAGTCGAGCCTGTCTTTTCTTTCGTGTGCTTTCTTCATATCTTTGAAGATGTCTCTCAGGAGCGCCAGCGATATCTTATCGTGCAGCATATCGTCTTGGATGTATCTTTTTCTCGCCTCTTCGCTCCTGGTCACGTCTTCTATATCCAGTGAGTTGGTGATCGTCTTCTTTGGAAAGATGTGGGAGAGAAAAGAGATCAGCTTGATAGCTATGATGGACAAATCTTCAGACTTCTTCAGCGGAGGTGAAGAGGAGATCACGCCCTTTACTTTGTGAGGATCTTCCTCCGCATATCTGAGTACAGTTAGACCGCCGAGGCTGTGGCCGAAGAGGAAAGGTTCTCCCTCGGCATCTTCTACCAGGTCGTTGAGGATGTCCATCGCTTGTTCGATCCTGGCGTGTCCTCTCGGACCTTTGGACTTACCGTGGCCGGGCCAATCGAAGGCGTGGACCCTGTAGCCGTGTTCTTTCGCTTTTTCTATCAGCCGGCGATGTCTCCTAAAATGCTCGCCCAGCCCGTGGACCAGTATGAGTTCTCCTTTCTCTGCTTCTCCGAAATCCTCGGTGTATACCATCGTGGATAGAAAGGTAGGAAGTGATTTAAATAGATATTGTAAGGCGGGCGTGATCGTTGTCCTTGTACATCCCTACATCTACATCAGATAAAGATGACTTGGGATAAATGGTTTATAGGTTCAGCTGTTTATCAGCGATGGAAAGATGAACGTCCGTGAAAGCGAATTGCCCGGAGTGGGGAAAAAATTCATATTTGAACTCGGCGAGAACAGAACTCTGATCGTGATCATCCATCATACCGGCAACAGGGAGATATATATCAAGGAGGGGGAAGACGCAGATGCCGATAAACTTCTAGAGCTGTCTGATAGAGCCGCTAGAACTCTAGGTTCGATCCTTGAAGGAGGCTACTTCCAGCCCGTCAAAGACGAAGCGGCGGAGACCTATGTTTGCAAAGGGACGATAATAGAGTGGTTCAAGATCGAATCCGATATACCCATCATCGGTAAGACCATATCTGAGATATCGGAACTCCAGAGACATGACATGATCGTAGCCGCCGTTGAAAAAGAGGATGAAGGTAGACTGATAAAGATGCCAGGACCCGAAACGAGGATCGAAAAGGGAGATACTCTGGTGCTGATGGGAGAAGAGGAAGTGATCCGGGACATCGAAGAGAGACTCTTTTCTTAGTATTAGATACCATGAATCATCTTCTGTTGCAGGTAGGGGTGATGTTCGCGGTCGTAGCGGCGGGCGGCTATCTTGCTAGGAAGATGAACCAGTCCGTCATACCTTTTTATATAATACTTGGCATACTGATGGGCAAAAATGTGTTAGGGAGAACATCTTTCCTGGGGCAGTACGAGGTCTACATAGCGGAGACCACCTTCATGGAGATCGGTGCCGAAATCGGGATAATCCTGCTCCTGTTCTTTTTAGGACTGGAATTCAACCTGGATCGGTTGATCGAAGCCAAAGAGAAGATAGGTAAGGCGGGCACTCTAGATCTGGTGGTCAATTTTGGAGCCGGATTTTTACTGGGTTTTTCATCATTCCTCCTGATCCTTTCAACAGGGATTAGGGAAGCTCTGTTAGGCGGCTTTCTCGTCGCCGGGATAGTCTATATGTCCTCTTCCGCCATAATCACCAAATCCCTGATAGATATAGGCTGGATCGCTAACGATGAAGCGGAGCCCATGCTGGGTACTCTTATCTATGAGGATGTCTTCATAGCGATCTATCTAGCTGTAGTTTCGGCACTCCTTCTTAGAGGAGAAGGGTTCGGGGCGGTCCTGAGCTCCATCGGGATAGCTGTCGGCTTCATACTCCTCCTGCTGATACTGGTGTACTTCGGCACTAGATACTTCGAAAGGATGGTGGAAACGAATTCGAAGGAGTTCAAGGTCCTGAGGATCATGGGAACTACTGTGTTGATAGGGGGAGCTGGTCTAGCCCTAGGTGTGAGCGAGGGCGTTTCTGCGTTCTTCGTCGGCATGGCTTTCAGCGGGACCGACCATGCGGATGATGTGGAGGAGATCATGGAGCCGGTGCGGGACGTCTTCGCGGCCGTATTTTTCTTCTGGATTGGTCTGATCACAGATCCGAGGCTGTTTTTAGGGGCGGCTCCCATGATAATCCTAGCGGTGGTGGTCACGACTCCCACGAAGCTTTTTACAGGCTATTACGGCGGGAAGATATACGGCCTGAGCGAGAAAAGGTGTGTGAGGACCGCTTTGGGCATGACAGCGAGAGGCGAGTTCTCTTTGATAATCGCCACACTAGCACTGGCAGGTGCCGGCATCATGGGTGGAACCGCGGAGAACATCTACGCGTTCAGCGTTGGTTATGTGCTTTTGATGAGCATCCTGGGGACCATGCTGATGGAACACTCAGGTTTTTTCGAAAAACGATTCGCTGGGTGACGGCTTTCTGAAGATCGTTTTTTCGCTCCTGAAACTAGATAATCTCTGTTCACCCATATGATGACCTAGCGCACCTCTAGATCTTCAAACCGCTGATCTATCCAGTCCATATGCTCTTAAAAAGTGTTTTTCCCGATGCTATTATATTATAATTTAAAAAAATAAAATGCGAAACTTTAATATATATTTGACTCGCTTATTAAACTTAACAATAGAGGGATATGATGGAATGGAAAAGAAAATCGTGTATCTTTTTTACCATCGCACTGCTTTTTATCAGCACCATCGCCGCTTCTGTTGCTTCTCCGCAAGCGGCGGAAGATGACCCGGTAACAATGAGCTCGGAAGGATCTGATACCGCAGCTACTGAACCAAAAGAGAAGAGAGATGAGTCTCTCAGAGGTATGGAGCAGTTGAAAAAGAAGGTGGATTTGATCGAAAAACGACTAGAGAGGGCCTCCGAGCGGTTAGGTAGGGGTGAAGATAGATCATCTTTCACACTGGAGAAAAAAGTTCCTCGACCGATCGTTCAAGACCTTGTGGAGCATGAACCTATCCGTATCGATAACGATACCGATCTCTCGGAGCGGGCGGACCAAGAAAATTGGACCGGCAACGGTACGAGTGAAGACCCTTATGTCATCGAAGAGTATGAGATCGACGCCGGCGGTTATGGCCATGGTATATATATGGGGAATGTGACCGATCATTTTGTGGTGAAAGACTGTGTGATCTACAATTCGAGTGAGAACACCACCGATGGATCGGAGAACGGTGGACTGTACCTGAACAACACGGTGAACGGCCGTATCGAGAACAATACCATCTTTGAAAGCGATCATGGGATTTATTTAAAATATAGTGATGGAAATAGTCTAGTAGAGAACACCGTCTCGAAGAACTCCTGCGGTATCTATTTAAATTCCTCCGAGGCCAACGTCATAGAAAGGAACCATGCCGTCAGAAACAACCGAACCGGCATGAACCTTACGGTTTCAAACGGTAATGACATCGTGAACAACACGGTTTCGAACAACACCGTCGGGATACAGATATGGGAGTCCAGCGGCAGCCGCATCATAAAAAATCATGTGATCGATAACGAGGCCCGTGGGATATCCCTGGACACGGAACTCTTATCTTTCACCACAGCTGAAGACAACGAGATCCTCGATAACGAAATCTCTAGAAGTAATCACGGGATTCACCTAGGCCCCTCCTCTAACGATAATATCATCACGAACAACAGCGTGTCGGAGAGTCGATTCGGCATCTACATAGGCTTACCTCTTGATATGGTACCGATAGAGATACCGTACCAGGGATCGTCTATATCCATACCTCTTATCTCTCCCAGAGACAACATAGTCACCGATAACGAGATAGTGAACGATCTTTTCAATCCCTACAGTATCGCATTTTTGTTCTCCGAGAGCAACTTCGTCGATAACAACACGATGAAGGACGGGGGTATCATGCTGCGGGGGATATCCCAGGCTGAATGGAGTTCACATACCATAACTCTGAATAACACCGTCAACGGCAGACCCGTCCGGTACTGGAAAAACAGGGAAGGGGGCGCGGTCCCGAAGGGATCCGGTCAGATAATACTGGCCAATTGTACGGGAGTGGAGATAAAGGGGCACGACCTGGACCAGGGCAGCGTCGGTATGCAGTTGGGTTTCTCGGATAACAACAGCATCACCCACAACACCATATCCGGAGCCTTTCAAGGTCTGGACCTGGCGAGTTCCTCCGGTAATATCGTAAAACGTAATACGTTCACTATGAACCTTCTTTACCCGCTCTCTGTCGTGCTGGGATTCAACAACCGGATCTATCACAACAACTTCATAACTAATCTGGGCGAACCCATGGACCTGGGAACCGGTCAGTGGACCGATGGATATCCTTCAGGGGGTAACTACTGGTCGGGTTATGAAGGAGTGGATGAATACCATGGCCCTGAACAGGATCAGATCGGTTCAGACGGTATAGGCGACGATCCATACGAGGCCGAAACGTTCACCGACGATCATCCCTTGACCAAGCCGGTCCCGACTCCCCATGTTAGGATCGATAACCCCGAAGACGGCGATTTTATATCCAAAACCAGTATCACCGCGAATTGGACCGGTATGTACCGATTCACGGACACCCTGTGGTATGAAGTGAAGTTAGATGACCGTGGCTGGAAAGATGTTGAACAGGACACCGAGTATGAATTGAATGATCTTGAAGAGGGAGTTCACGATCTCAGCGTCAGGGTGAAGGACGGCGATGGAAACAGCTTCGTGAATACCAATTCGTTCACCGTAGATATCACGGAGCCGTCGGTCGAGATCATCTCTCCGGAAGACGGGAAGACGTTCGGCAGGGAAGATCTCACTCTAGAATGGAACGGGAGCGATGAGCTCAGTGGTATAGATCACTACGAGGTAGTGCTCGATGGAGGATCAGTATATGAAGGAGAGAACGAGAGCTGTAATATAAGCGGTCTAGAGGACGGCAGCCATACAGTTGAGGTATGGGCTCACGATAAGGCCGGTAATTCCGGAGCCGAGCATGTTGATTTCTCCATAGATACGGCGCCCCCTGACCTTCGGATAAAAACGCCTAAAGAGGGGGATGTATTGGGTGATGACTCAGTCACCGTCGAATGGGACGCTGAAGATACCGTCTCAGAGATAGATCATTACGAAGTCAGGATTCAAGGTGAGATGTGGAAAGATATCGGTCTAGGTACGAGTTACGAGTTCACCGACCTAGATGACGGAAAACATACGATCGAAGTGAGAGCGGTCGACGGAGGCGAGAACATCGCAACTGAAGACCTGACCTTCGAAGTGGATACTGTACCGCCAGAGGTAGAAATTTTGAAACCTCGAGAGGATGGATCACTGGCAGGAGATACCGTGAACGTAGAATGGAGTGGAAACGACGCTCGGAGCGCGATCAGCTTTTACGAAGTCAGGATCGAGGAGGAGTGGATCGAAGTGGGAGCCGACACCTCTTACACTTTAGAGAACGTTGAGGACGGCCTTAAAAGATTGGAGGTCAGAGCATGGGATGAAGCCGGGAACAGCAGAACTGACAGTGTAAATTTCACACTCGATGATACACCGCCTACGGTAAATATACTCTTCCCAGAGCAGGGGGAGATGATCCACAGCAGTTCTGTGGAGATAGAGTGGGATGGAACGGATGAGCTCAGCGGTGTAGACCATTATGAGGTCAAGACCGATGAGAAGGGGTGGATTGAAGTGGGAGATTCCGAGAACTATACTTTCGATGGTTTGAAAGACGGTCTGACGACTTTGAAGGTGAGGGCTGTTGACTCAGTGGGCAACAACGGTGAGGCGAGCCTCGACGTCTTTGTCGACCTTCCGGAGAGTTATACCATAACCGTGGGCCCCGTCAGGGATGCTAAAGGCGATGACGTCGACGACGTGATCGTGATCCTCTCATGGAAAGCCAAAGAGAAGAAGCTCGAGAGAGGGGAGGACGGACGCTACGATTTCAACGCCGAGCTGCTCGACGATCCAGAAGATGTGGAATTTGAATACGAGATCATGGATGAACGGCTTGAAGAACCGGTGACAGGGATTTTCTCCGGCACCGAGTCCGGGGAAGTAGTTTTGGGCCAGCTCGGAAGAGATCAACTCACATACTTATTCACGGCCGCCGTGGCCAGCGCCACCGTCGTGGTCCTCCTGGCCGCTTTTAAAAAGCGCAAGAGCTAACGGAGCGAAAGGAAAGAGCGTGACCCTGGAGAAAAAAGGGGATCACAATAGATGATAATAAACGAGGTGAAGCGCAGTACTGATAGGAAGGAAAAAAGGGTATACCCGGGGTTATGGAGTTTCTAGATGTTCCTATTCTACATATCGATAGAGATATCACCCTCGTACCCATATATCTTTATCACGACTTTACCGATGTCTTCTTCCGTTATCTCTGTTGAAGATATATCGTTCACATCGAACCGACTGCCAGACACGACTTCTCCGTCGCTGAGCGATGACCAATTATTTGGATCTATATATCCCATAGCGAGTCCTTCGTCGTCCACGTCGAACACCGTTATTTGTACCTCATCCGGGTTAGCGGAGCTGGGAGTTGACAATGATGTCATCTCAAATTCGGTCCCTTCATGATGGGTGATGGTTCCGGCTATGGGCCGAGGTTCCTGCTCATCACCGACCTCTATGTAGAGGATACCGGCGAGACCTGAAAAAGCTATATACCATTCATCTTCGATCTCTAGCATGATCAGCATAGGCTTATCCATTTCTTCCATCTCGTCCAATTCAGCCCAGAACTCCAGTACTGAACCTTCCTCCACCGTCGCGTTCCATTCGAACTCGACTACACAGATGTCGTCCACGGTGGCGGTGAAATTATCATTCTCGTTGACTACCTCCTTGAACTGTTCTAATTCCGTTCTATTTATGGGTGAGGAATCTTCGTCCATATCTTCCAAGTGATTGACTTCCTTTTCGTAGGATCCTATCTTCATCTCCCCGTTGTCTATGGCTTCTTCCATAGCGTCCATTTCCTCTTCAAATTCTTCATGGTCTTCTGGCAGATCTTCCCATATATCATCATCCAAAAACTGCGTATCTAACAATTCTATTACTCCTTCGCCGTCCTTCTCATTTATCCGTTCGACAAACAGATCAAAAGTGCCCTCGGGAGATTCCTGGCTCTCTTCTTCGATGCAGCCCGCAAATATCACTGAGATAAGAAAGAGAGAGATCAATCCTATCGCCAGCATCTTGCTTTTCTGCCTTTCTGATATTATCGATCCTATAAACATTTTTTATCTACCTAGGTATGGTAAATAGATAGTCGTTTAAATATCTTTACACCGTTCCGATCTTTAGCCTCCTTTCTAAGTTTGTCCTGGATATGGATAGATTCCTCTCTCTTCGATCACGGGATTTTGAGCTTATAAGCAGGTCCACTTTTTTTTCATAAGGCTAGAGAAAAGAGTGGTGTCGGGATGAGATTCAATTAATGAAATATGATTTGATCTGCTGAATTTCAGGTGCTAGCGAATAAAATTCCTCTTATTCTACAGGGATCCTGTCATAATTCCAACAGGAATGGTAGATTCCTACAATGTTGGGAAAACATGTGTTTTCCCAGGACACGCTGCGGACGTGGTCCTACTGATGCAGAAGATAGTTGATAACTGCTCCTTTACCAAGACAAGATCGATATCCAACAGATAGAGACTGACACCGGCGAACGACGGTTTTGATGGAATCCTTTCAGGGCTAGGTCCAAACATCCATGACGTTAAAGATCGATAGGGCACGTCTATTTTTACTCCCTATAACAGTTTGCCCCAGGAATGTTCAAAATTACCGTAAGTTCTTCCTAGGTCTGACTTGGTGACCGTCAGGGAGCCGTCCTTCAACCTGAATTCGAAGTCCAAGAGTTCTGCTGGATATTCGTTATAGTAAAAAACGTTCCTCATCCCGAATCTTCTTTTTTCCTGGAACCTCCAGTTCGCTCTAGAATAGGCCGAGAGCTTGAAAGATATCTCTTTATCTTGATCTTCGCCTTCGACCATGAATACGGGCAGATCGTCCCTTATCTCGTGAGATATATCAACGTGCTTAGTTCCGAACTTGAACTCCCTATCGGATCCACGATGATAAAAACGTATGGACCTTGACAGCCTGATATCTCCCCAATCCAGCCTCGATGTCTGTTTTTGTTTGGATCTGAACATCTGGGGGCCGATGAAAGGGTTGAAATAATGTAAAAAACTCTCGTCTTCACAGTGGACTATACCCCAATACCAGGGAGTTGCCGGTGCGTTGACCTGCACCCTCTGAAAATAGCTCGATCCTTGGACGGATTCTCCATCTATCCTGCCCGAAAGCTTCATACCATAGATCTTCATGATGTTGTAACCGTATTTCCCGATAAAGCTCTGATCGTTGAATCTGTGTTTTTGGAGATAATCGTTCCAGGGTGTCATCTCAAGGTGGAAATCGTTCCGATCGTTCTGTATATTGACTATGTATTTATCGGGCGAACCGAAAAAGCGGTAATCACCGTCCTCGGAAAGCGGCTTCAACATACCACTTTTTCCCTGGGTGTGGATCTCGAAGTCCATCTCTTCAAGGACTATGGGATCATACATATCTTCACCATCGAACCACCACGCCGCCGTCATACCGTTGAACTCAAGTTTACCGTCGTTCCATGTGGGCAATTTTTTCATGCTCCATCGCTTGTCGTTCACCTCTATCTGATCGACATACTTCGTGGACCACAGTATCATCAACTGTCTCGGCCTTTCGGGATCGTCCGGATTCTCTATGAAAAAGATCCACCACCACCAATACCAGGATAGCCCCTCGATCATCTCGTCCGTTTTTAAAGCCCATATGTTGTCGTATTCAAGAACCTTTGGAAGAGAAGTACCATCTGACATCATCTGGGTAACAATATGCGGGTTAAATAAATTGTTGTCGGTACATCTCATTTTTTTCCTTAAGATCTTGTCATATCATCACCTAGAGACGGAAAAAATTACTGTGAGCAGGACGGGAGAATTGGATGAAAGAAGTAATAGAAGCGTTGTCTCCTAATTTGTCTAGTCCAGGGGGTATCATGAGGGACTTTTCACAGTCAAAGACACTTCCGAGGCTCAACAGCCGAGTGGAAAAGAGGAAGCCATTCCTCGAATTTTCGGTAACACTGCGGACGTAGTCCCGCGGATGCAAAAGACACTAGATCCCTGCGTAAGGAGAAACATTCTGACGCTCGCTTCGAGCAGAGCTCTCGCGATGCCGAGTTTTGCAAGGATCGTAAGGATTTTGATAGATTGGCGTGGAAGAAAATTCCTCTTCATCCGTAGAATCTTCTTCGAGGATGTAAAGATGTGATCTGAAATCATCCTCACTATCTTACAGGAAAGAATAACCTTTCCTGTGACCGCTAGAATCGTCAATTCTAGCTAGGTCTATTGGAATTTTGAAAAAATTCCATCGAGTATCAGAATTTTCGTGAAAATTCTAATTTGGTAGGAATCTTGGATTCCTACACTGCTGGGAAAACTGTTTGTTTTCCCAAAGCACGTTACGGATGTCACCAACCGCTGTTCGTGTACGATGTGCGGTCAGTGGGTGGGGCTTAAGCGTGTCCCGTTTCAGTCAAGAAGAGGAGTAAGAGTATGAAGACCACTCGAGATAAAGAAGAGAAGGGAAATCCTTAAACCTCTAGAGGTATATATACTTAGCAGAGAAGGATGGTGAAAAGTTATGACACATATTAAAGACCTCAAAGCTAAAGATGTGATGAGTGGGAAGTTAGAGTATACAACGCCAGATGAGACAATCTCGGACGTTATAGGCATGATGAGAGAATACGGTTTGGAAGAGGTGCCGGTGGTAGAGGAGGGGGAAGTGGTAGGATTCGTCAGCGATAACACGTTCATAGATAGGAGGAACCTTTCCTTTTCCACTAAGATAAGACACGTGATGAACCCGCCTCCCGAGGTGAACGTAGAAGATCCACTGGTGAGGGTGTGTGAGATGCTCCTTTCGTCGGGCTACCGAGGAGTACCAGTGACCTCAGAAAGCGGTGAATACAAGGGGTTCATAAGTAGAAAGGATATAAGCAGGATAATCCCATCGATAGATGAACTGAAAAAGACCACGGTGAATGACCTTATGACACCAGATCCGGAGACCATAATGGGTGACGAGCACGTCGGTAAGGCCAAAGCGATGATGGAGAGATACGATGTCAGAGTGCTTCCGGTCGTGGATAATCATGGTAAACTTATCGGTATGGTGGGCATACAGGATATCTTAGATAAGGTGACAAGACCGATAGGTAGAGAAGAGAAAGGGGACATGTCCGGAGAGATAGATTCCCCCCAAAGAGATGTAGATGTGGACAGTGTGATGGCTGAGCCGGCGATCACCACAACACCGAACACGGATATCTACGACGCGGCTGAAAAGATGAACGAAGAGGACATCTCCACACTCGTGGCCGTCGACGGTGACGATATAAAGGGTGTGTTGACTCAATTCGACCTGATAGAGATGATCACGAGTTTTCGTGAACCCGATCAGGTCTTTGTACAGATATCCGGTCTTAAGGGCCATCACGAAGTTTACGATCAGATATATGATGTTACCCAGAGAACTTTGAGCAAGGTCAACAGGGTCCTCGATCCTTTAGTTTTAAATATTCATGTTGTGTCTCATCAGGAAGAGGGAACTCAGGCCAAATACAGCATGAGACTGCGGCTGTCGACCGACTATGGGATGTACTACGCCAAAAAGATAGATTGGAACATGATGAAGGCCCTGGACAAGGCACTCGACAGTCTGGAGAGAAGGATCTTTGAGGACAAGGAGAAGAAGCTGCAGAGGAACAGGGATCCAAAATATCAGGCTTTCATGGCCAGGCAGAAAGGGTCCTAAAAGGATTGATAAGATAAAACCTCTATATGGACCGAGAGTGATAAGATGGATGAAGAAACGATATGTTCCGTTGAGATAAATGATAATGGGGAAATCTACAGCGCCAAACTTCAAGCCACCACCAGTGGAGTATACAAAGAGTATGAGAACGAAGATCTCGAGGAACTTTTGGAAGAACTATTACACGATATCCCTGGAGAATTATTGGAACGTGAACGTTGACAGGATGGGTCATTCGCTTTCCCCGTACTTCCTCAACTCTTTCAGTACCTGGAAGGGTTGAATGAGGTCCCATTTTGTCACGATACCGACCAACTCGCCGTTGTTTAAAACTGGTACCCGACCGATACCTTTTCGGGCTATGGTCTTCCATACCCCGCTCGCCATCCGGTTCAGTTGATTCAGGACAATATTTATATACTTATATGTACATTTATATCTATGGACGGAGAAGTGACGAAAAAGGGGTATTATGCCATAGGAGCTATAGGCGGCCTGTATCTAGTGGTTGTAGCGTTTTTCCTGTCGATGGGATGGACAGATATCTACGATCTCACCATACGATTCTTCGCGCTGACCGGCCTTTACATGATGTCTATCGCAGTGCTACTCACTCCTTTTATGAAAGAGATATACCAGGAATGGGGAAAGTCGTTCATGGATGTCCATCATCTTTTTGCTGCTATTGGTATAGCGGCCGCGACCTTACACCCGGTCATCTTCGCTATAGATGTGAGCGATATATCCGTCTTCGTTCCTGACGTTTCCTCCCTTTACGACTTCATGCTCCTAGGAGGGCGACAGGCTCTCATATTGATATACATAGCGACGATAGCTGCCTTCGTTAGATCGAAGATACCTAAATTCTGGAAACCCATCCACGCTCTGATGTACCTGATGCTCTTCTTCGCACTGGTCCACGGTTACATGATAGGTACGGACTTTGCCAACATAGGCATACAGATGATATTCACCGCACTATTCATAGGGGCCATAGGCGCTCTGGTCTACAAGAGGTTGTAGAACGTTCAGCTCTTCACGATCATCTCGTTCTTGAGACCGTCAAAAACTTCTGAAGCATCATCTTCAGGGATGTCGAACCTATCTTTTCTCAGGGACCAGAAATAGTCCGCCGCTTTTCCATCTAGATCGGCCAGTTCTTCTTTGATCCTCTTGTCTCTTTCTTCGATAACTCCCTTTTCCCTGATCAGTATCGTTCTCGAAAAACTCCGGAAGGAGTGGTACGCAGCGTTGTAAAAGTCGAGAGGATAAAGATCGTTATTGATCATCTTCGAGTACTGGTTCAATCCGCTTCTTATCCAGACCTCGTGGGTTCTTTCCGTAGGTGAATACTTTGATCGGTCTAGACTTTGAGAAATCCATCGTCCTTTCTCACTTCACCGAACTTCAGAGCCATGAGTTCGAACGGATTTCCGTTTTTTAGTCCATCGAGAAATTTGGTTTTGGATTCTTTCACCATGGAGATCTTTAGGCGATCGGAATGGTCATGACCCCACCTTTCTTCTTTCTCCTCGTCAAAAAGAGCCAACAGATCGAGGTCGCTTCCGGGTGCGAAGTCTTCCTCTCTCAAGGAGGATCCAGATTGTATCAAACAAGAGCAGTTCAGCTCCTCAGCTTTCTTTGCGGCGGCTTTTTGAGCCTTCTGGAAAAGATCGTTTCTATGCATCTTCTTCTCTTTACCAAGAGTTGATATTATTTATTTTCCCGTCTCTTTTTTCATCGGACCTGGACTTTATGAGATCAGCTTCCGTTCAATCAAGATGTGATGAGGAGAAGATTTAAATAAATTGTAACACGTTGTATTACACATGACTGATGACACTCTCACTGTGAGAATAGATCACGGATGGAAAGAAAAACTCGAAGAACTAGCTTCAAAGGAAAAAAAGACCAAATCTGAGGTTATACGGAAGGCATTGATCGATTACATAAATAGTAAGGAAGAAAAAGAAGAGCTCAAAACACTCGTTTCAAAGGAATATGCTGAAGGAAAGATCTCTTTTGATGATTTGATAAAGATGCTCGGTT
>JBKHKA010000015.1:0-33505 GCA_046537845.1 Candidatus Aenigmatarchaeota archaeon | reverse complement strand
TCCTTTTCTTTGCTTCTTTTAATTCCTTCAAAACTTCAGGATTGGAGAGAAGTTCGATGTTCTCCCTCATATGTTCTACTTCATCCTTCGATCGGTTGAATTCCTTCCTCTCAACAGTTTCTGCTGGGCACATTTTTAAATCATCCTTTTCGTTATTATTATCACGGTCTTATACTTATTTATAAATTTTGGAAGGCCGACTATATCTCTATATAGGAACTGTGGATGACAGTTGAGTTATCAATTCATCTCATTGTGAAATAAAACATATTTCCTGATCATATCAACCGCAAAACCGCAGACCATAATCCGATTGACGGTTGGTTTCCCTCCTATCCATAAAATAATATTCATGCTGAGAGTCATCCCCAAAACCGTTACGATTTATCGGGAATTTAATTCCCTAAATATATTCGATTGATATACTCCATTTTATTACGAGTGACGAACAGGTATCGAGTGTTTTCCAAAGCACACCTTAAAATAGCTTGAATTAAAAAATAAGAAAGGGTTTTTGATCGCTAGTTCTTGTTTTTCAGAGCATAGATAGCTACTGTTACCGCCATGGATATCATCAACAACGGAAAGCTCAAGAAGGGAAGGTTGTCCGCTGCAGAGATCTCTATGGTCTCCGTGCTGAAACTCTCTACCTGGAAGACGTACATCCCTCCTCCGCCCGCACTGGCGTTAGAGTTATCCAGACCGTCATAGTTGACCGCATCACTAGTTTCTATATCCAGGTCTCCTTCAGAATCAGCTAGATGCTCATCAGCAAAGGCCCTGTTTACCAGTATAGTCACGTGATTGGTGTCGTTACTGTCCGTAGCCTCGATTATGAGAGTATCGTCTTCAAAGCTCACAGTCACTGCATCGACTCCCGCCGGATCACCAGCGTTTATCACTAACGCCGCCCAGGGCTGATAATCTTCGACCTGGAGGAATGTAGCTGATCCATTTGCCGCTGCATTTTCGGATCTGTTTCTATACGCCTCACCGTCCTCAACTGGAGGGTCGAAAGGTGGACCCTGATCGATCTCTTCTCCGTCATCTTCTGATGCTGATGATACTCCCGATATCGCTAGTCCGAAAACCGAAAGTATCAAAATCGCTGCCAACCATGCTACCAACATGGTATGTATTTTTTGCTTCATCATTTTCCCCTATTAATTTTATCTTTAATTAGATTATATAAAATTTACGTAAAAATCAAGTGGGAATTATGTAAAAATTATGTGGAGGTTTATAATTTTCGGAAGATCTAGACGACGAGTGAGAAACACACGGTTCAATCTCAAAAATTTGAATCAGGAAAATTGTGTAAAATTTTCGGATGAATAGTTAATGAATTAGAACTAATTTGATATATGGTGAGCCCGATTAAATGTGTGGGGTGAAAGAGATGGTATCTATGAACTGGTCGAGTATATCGATACTTTCTGTAGTGGCATTTTTGGTAGGTTGGTACTTATTCGGTCTATTGTGGGCGATAGTGATAGCGATCATAGTTCTCATCTTGACTGGGGCACTTAGTTTTGGAAGGTAGATCGAAAATACTAAACACAAATATTTATAGAGATAATACGGACCACTCATCCTTCTTCCCAGTCCCCTCGCTCGTATTTGCCTTCCTTATCTATCATCTCGTCCAGCATATCTCCGACGCCGTCGAACTTATCATGGCTGCCGTCCCAATCTTCTATCACACCCTCGTATCTCTCCTCGATATCTCCAACCAGGTTCGACATGCTGTCGAGGAGCCAGGAAGGCTCTTCACCGGTGATGAACACCGCTAAGATCACTTTCTCGCCTTTGTGGACCAGGACCTTGTTGTCCCCGTACTCCATCCTCTTCAGTGTGTCTTTTTCTTCACCCCCGAACGCATCACCCACGAAGTTGTTCACGGCGGTGAACATACCCGCCAGTATATCCTCGTCTCGTTCGTCATCAGAACCCCTTGACTTGTGCCTGATCAGCACACCTGAATCATGTATCAAGAAGACGTCTTCGATGGTAAATCCCTCTTTCCTGAGGTAGCGCACGGCTCCCAGCAGGGCCAGCGGTATCACGGCTAGAACCAAATACAAGTAGTTGAAAGACCCACCACTCTCAGCCGAACTTACCACAACTTCTATCTCTTCCGAAGTAGAATCCAAGCTGTCGGAGACTTCCACTTCCACGTTATAAGTACCGGGAGAATCATAATCGAATATCAACTTGGTACCGACGACCTGAACGTTCGGATCTTCAACGGTGATTTCCAATTCGCGGGTATGGTTGTCAACGTCAGATATGTAGTCACCTATATCGAATATCCAGCTTCTCCCCGCGATCCCTTCCTGCTTGGGCAGATCAGATATCTCCGGGGGGTCGTTGACCGGCATCACTGTAACGGTGAGGGAGTCCTCCATCAAAGCTCCGGCGGAGTTGGTGGCTCTTATGGTTATCAATTCCTGCCCGTGCCAATTCTCCGGGGCGTAAAAGTCCACGGAGCTGTTTTCGTGTATCACCACCTCTATGTTATCGTTCCCGGAGCTATAGTACATGGTATCGTCCTGTCGGTCCACGAAATGATTATCCAGCACGAAGGCGTTGGTCAGCGCTTCATCCTCATGGAACGCCACGTCATGGAGAGGGATCAGAAGCTCCGGAGGGTAATAGTCTCTCACCGTGACTTTGATCACCTGCGACACGGTATCGGACCCATCGGATACGGATATATTCAGAGTCACATTGTAGGGTGCAGATTCACCGTCCAACTCCTCAGGATAGACCATCATCAATTCCGTTCCGTCGACCAAGACATATTTAGGGCTGTCAGTGGTTATTTTCAGCTCGTGGGTTTCGTTATCCCTGTCCGATATATAGTATTCTAGATCGAAGGTGTACGGTTCATCGTAATGCACCACTAGATCCGGAAGGTCCTTCATCTCTGGGGGATAGTTCACGGGTACGACGGTCACGTTGATGGTCTGCTCGAATATAGCTCCTTCAGGGTCTTTGGCCCTGAAAGTCACCGTTTCGATCCCGTCCCAATCCACGTCTGCTTTGACATCCACCGTATTATCGCCGTGTATGGTTATCTCCAGGTGAGTGTAGCCGTAGCTCATGTAGAGGGGATCGCCTTCGGGATCGGTAAAATAATCGTCAAGGTCGAAAACGTTTTCTTTCACCTGGCCCTGTTCTATCTCCAGATCCGGGAGCTTTTCGGTCTCTTCAGGAGGCATATTGGAGGTTATCTCCACCGTTATGGCGGTATGATCGCTCTCCACCCCGTCCGAAACGGTTATCATGACCAGGACTTCTTCGCCAAGCATGCTTTCTGGATATTCATAAGTTATTTTCAACCCACTGACCGTGGTATGTTCTTCGTCGTCGGTCCTCAGCTCGAGTTCGTGCTTTCGTTCCCGTTCATAGATTATGTAGGGCGAGTAATCGAACTGATAAGGTTCACCATGATGTACCTTCAGATCGGGACAGCGCCGTATCTCCGGCGCTTCATAGCTCTCCGTCACGTTGATCCACGCCTCTTGATGCGCCTCGTTGCCTAGGCTGTTGACCAGTGTATAGGTGACCCGCATGGACCCTTGAGCGTTCTCTTTCGACATGAGAGTTATGACGTGATTTCCGGTCTGGTTCTCACCGAAAGTTTCGATCACCTCGCCGTCCAATCCTTCCAGATACCATCTCATCTCCGACAATGGATCGTACTCGTCGTGGGCGTATTCGGTCAAATTCAATTCGTGGACACCGAAATCCTTCTCAAGCTCAAGATGGGGTATCTCGCCGACTATTTCGGGGGCATAATCCACTTCAACGTTTATTTTCACCTCGCTCTCTATACCCTCCTCATATCGGGCGGTCAAGTTTCCCACACCGCGGTCAGAGGCTTCGAAAGTGGTGCTGGAGCCGTGCTCCCGGTCTATCTCTCCTATGCCGTCCTCCAATATCCACTGGACTTCGGGATCCTCCAAGTAGCCTATAGAAGTGTTGTAACCTGCGGCGTAAAAAGAGGATTCCTCTCCCCTCTTCACCGTGACTTCGTTCACTTCGTCTCCCTCTCCACCGGGTTCGTTCCTAACCCTGATCAGATCTATCTGTGGATCTTCTACCTCTAAAAGAACTGTGTCTTCAGAGTTATCATAACTGGCGTTGAACCAAACCCTGCCCGCTGTACCTCCAACGTCGACGCCGTTCTCGGATGCGGTCGTGCCGTTCAACAATCGAGCCTCGCCTCCTTCCACAGTCCAGTCGGCCTGCACCAACCCAACGTATCCGACGGTATCGTTGTATCCAGAGGCGTGACCCCAAAGGGTCTCACCAACGAGCACTTCGCCCCCTTCCACCGGTATCCCGTCGGACCCGTCGGTTATCACCAGACTGTCAATCGTCGGCGGTTCCACATCATATTTCACGCTGTCTTCCAGACCCTCGTAGGTAAAGTTGAACCAGACCGACGCTCCCACGGTACCAACATCTATAACGTTCGAAGTAGCCGGATTCTCTTCGAGCAATCCTGACGTTCCGCCCTCCGCATTCCATCTGCCTTCTACGGTATAAAGGTAACCTGAGGATTCATTGTAGGCGGAGGCGTAACCTCGTTTCCTAACTCCAACTGGAACCGTCTCATTTGAAAGGGGCTCGCCGCCGGGAGAATCGGTGATCCTTATCCGATCCACCTGGTCCGTTAAAACGGTGAACTTCACGCTGTAGTTGTAGGTCTCCCGATACGAGACGTTGAACCAAACGTCTCCTTCGGAAGCGCCTACGTCTATACCGTTGTAGGTGTCCAGTTCCTCCCTCATCAACTCGGCGTCTCCACTGGCGCTCCACCGACCGACGAGATTTCCCACGTATCCCGTGGTGGAGTTATAAGCGGAAAGGTTGCCCCATTCTATATGATTAGGAGGAACGTTGCCGCCGCTGAGCACCTCTCCGTCCGGCTCGTCGGTGATCCTCACGTGATCCACTCCCGCCGTAGAAAAATTCCACGGACCTCCCTTCGCCGTCTCTTCGCCGTCGTCCGCCACAGCATACCATGAATACTCGCTCTCAGGGGAGAGTCCTTCCCATGTGACGGCGGCCATCTCACCGCTGGCCACGTCTTCATCGACACCTATCAACGTACCAGTACCGTTGTCGTAAAAGGAGACGTTCATGCGCATATCTTCAGGATGGGTCACGTAAACCGATAATTCGGGAGTCGTGTTCACCCCGCTCTCTCCGTCTTCAGGTATGGGGCCGCTGGGCTCGTAAGGCGCCGAATTCACCCTCTCGTTCTCCCCCGCTCCTTGTAGAAAAAATACTGAGGTGGATAAAAGCAAGATGAAGATGAGTAAGATCGAGATAGATCTATCGGGAGACATCATGATGACCTCTTATCGGGTGATGAGTTATTCGACTATATAACCTCAATGGGGGTCGATGTAATAACATTTTTCGAGAGCTGATCTACTCTTTATCCGGGCCCCCTTCGATGATTTCTGACAGGTCGTACTCCACCACCTGTTCCTCCCCGTCTTTATGGTTGAAGTTTTCGAAGATGGTGGTGTTCTCATCATCCCAAGAGATATTCATCCAAACCGGATTCGATCCTCTGTGTTCGCTTCTATACGTGACGGTAAGGTTGTAATCGGAATCCTCACGGTATCTGAAAGTGATATTAGCTTCCTGAGGTCTGCCGGGCTCTCTTTCAAGCTCTACATTTCCTATCTCCTCGCCGTCCTCTTCGATGACTGCGGTGATGTTGTTATCCTTTCTCCCAGCGATCCTGAAACGGGCTTCCACTTCCATCCATCCTTCAGATCCGGTACCGTTGAAAGCGTACATGTTCCCGTCGAACGAGTTCACGTAAACCCTTCCGTCTTCACCCACGGCGGGTGATGAATAAAAGGCGCCTTCACTCTCGTAGTTCCCTACCTCCACATCTCCAAAGTTCTGCCCTCCTGCGTTGTAAGACCATCGTTCGCTGCCGTCATGGCCCAACGCGTAAAAGACTCCGTCCTCGGAGCCGAAGTAGATGTTGCCTTCGCTGCCGATAGCTGCGGAAGAACTTATCCTCTCGGAGGTCTCGAAAGACCACTTCCGCATCCCGTTTTTCACGGCATGGAACTCACCGTCGTGAGAACCCACGTAAACGGTGCCGTCCTCTCCAAGGGAGGGCGAGGGATGTATCTTGGAGCCGATCTCATAACTCCACCTCAAAGATCCGTCGGGGTTCAACACGTAGAGGTTCCCGTCGTAAGATCCGAAGTAGATAAGGCCGTTCTCACCTACGGTCGGAGATGAATAGATGGTTCCACCGGTGGAATAACTCCACAGCTCCGCACCGTCGTTTCTATCCACGGCGTAAAGAGTGCCGTCTCCCGAGCCGACATAGACCACATCGTCGTCCAAGGCGGGAGAGGTCCAGGTCCAGGAGTCCAATTCAGTTCTCCAGTTCAGATCTCCATCGTGATCCAAGGAGTAAAGGCTGCCGTCGGAAGAACCCACGTATATGTTACCTTCTTCGTCCAGGTTCGGGGATGAGTATATCTCACCCTCTGTAGTGTAATTCCAAGCTAGACTGCCGTTGGGGTTTAACGCGTAAAGGTTGTTGTCTGAAGATCCAAAATATATCCTTTCGTTTTCTGAAACCGCCGGGGACGAGATTATCTCTCCACCGGTGGAAAAGGTCCATCCTTCGGACCCGTCGTCAGCATCCAATGCATAGAAGTTACTGTCGGGAGAGCCGAAGTATACCTTCCCTTCCGATCCGATGGCGGGAGAAGACCACACCCAGGTCTCGGTCTCGTAGGTCCAATTGACCGTGCCGTCTATATGACTTGTGTTATATGGGCTCGAACCAGTATTGTTGGAGTCACGACCGAAGGACGGCCACGGGCCGTCCGATAGAGATCCTGAGCGTCCTGAATCCTCTGAGGCCTCTGAACCATCTGAATCCCCAGAATCCCCAGAATCTCCTGAAATCCCTGAGCCTTCTGAAGATGAGTCCTTTTCTTCATCCGACACCACTTCCCGTTCTTCAGACTGGAATGCGAGTATACCCCCAAACACGAGCGATATAACGAGCACTCCTGATATGAGGAGAGCTAATGTTTTCCCACCTATAAATCCACCTTCAATCATGGTATAACATACTATGGCGGGTCATTGTTTAAATAAGTTACGAGGATTTACCAATTCATCTTTCGAGTGTGTGAAGTATCTTTTCAATAATTATTAATAGAATATCTCCCTTGTCAAGGACATGGCACATAGGTCCGTCAAGATACTCCTACTCGGAGACGGCGCTGTAGGCAAGACCTCTCTAGTGAGGAGATTCGTGGAGCAGAGATTCGACGAGAGCTACAAGATGACCATAGGTGTCAACGTTAAAAAAAGAGAGCTCGAAGATCTGGACATGACCATGATGATATGGGATATCTACGGCCAGCAGCTCAACAGGGAACTGCATTCTTCCAATTATTCCGGTGCCGACGGAGCGCTTTTGGTCTACGACCTCACCCGTTACCAGACCTTCGAGAGTCTGGACGGCTGGATAGACAACGTGTTTTCCGTGACCGGGAACATCCCGTTCGTGGTTCTGGGTAACAAGTACGACCTTATCCAGGGGTTCGAGGAAAGCGGAGAAGATAAGACTTTCGATGGATACGTCAAAGAGAATCACCTTGAGGTCATAGAGTCCCATCAAAGACTGTATGGGGAAGACCCCGAGTTTTCCAGGGTACCGCGAAGCGATTTGGAAAGATGGGCCGAAGATAAAGAAGACCATGCTGATATGAAGTTCTCCTACTTTTTGACCAGTGCCAAGACCGGTGAGAATGTCGAGCAGGCATTCATATCACTAGGTAAGATGCTCAAAGAAGGTGAGGATATATGACTGAATTAGTGTCGATGCCGACCGAGATAGTGCCGCATCTGAGAAAGACCATAGAGCAGATGGACGAGGAAAAGAGAGCCGACTTCGCCATATACCACCTTGGTATAGAATGGGGTAGAGAGACCGTTAGGATAAGCGGCGAGAAGTGTGAGAGGGACGAATTGGAAACCAAAGCGGTCCTAGCGGCGGTACACTCTGGTATAACGAACCTCGAGGTGGATACAGGGGAAAATATAAAGGTCACTCCCTTCGACTCCAACATCGATGATAAATACTTTCTCTCGGGTTTTGTGGCGGGCATAATATCAGAACTACTGGATGAATACCACATCGCAAGGATCGTCGGTGATCATTTCGAGGTGGTGAGATGGGATGTGGACCTCGATGACCATATATCGGAGACCGAGGAGCCGGTGGAATTCGTCGAGCTCGATAGGTTGAAGAGGTGTGACTCGTACATGATAAAGGAGGATGAAAAAAGAGCACCACTTACATTCGAGACGTTCTTCAACGCACTGGAAGAAGGTATCCCCGGTTTGTGTATGACCACACTCTTCCCGTCTAAGATAGAGAAAAAATACTCCGATCTGGATTTCTCAGCTTTCTGGTTGAGCGAGGTCGACAGCACTTCGGAGGTCAAAGTGATATCTCCCAAAAGGTTCAGTGATGAGGTGGTCAAGATAGCCAACAGCTTTTTTGAGATGAAGCACGGGGTATTCATGCTGCACGGTCTAGAATTCCTGTTGAATCATGGGGAACCCAAAGAAGTAGTGAACTCTATACAGACCGTCAAAGATCTTACGGCCCTGAACGACGGTATATTCTTAGTTGCGGTGGAGGAAGAAAAGATAGATAAAAAGTGGTTCAACATACTCAAGTCGGAGTTGATCTGGCTGGAAGGATGATAACGGCTTTCTAGAAATCGATTAATAAGTTGACCGCTGATGATTTTCATTCATCGCCTAGAGCTCTCAGCCTTTCGAAGGCCTCGGTATATTCCTCATCACCCGCGGCCCACTCTTTCAGCTTCTCGCAGGGGAAGTCCGAACATCCGCTGCAGTTATCAAGTTCCCTCTCATCTACACAGCATTTAAGTATCCTGCAGTCAGGGGACCAGTGCGTCTCCTTATCCCCGTGGCATCCCGTACAATAGGGGCCGTCTTCCATGAACTCTTGGACACTCTTTTTTTCCTGCAGCCAGCCCTGCTCTAAGAACCAATCCATCAATCTTTCAGCTTCGTCCTTATCTTTAGAAGCTTTAAAGATCATGCACTCGTGGCACAACAATCCACAGGCTGCTATCTCTTCCTTCGTCGAAGTCACCCCTAAGATAAAGATGGTCGAAGATGTATATAGACATTTTGAAAAAGACAGTTATAAAAGTGAAGTTGGAAAGGTTTTTTGATTTCTCGCCTGTTCTAGAACGTCAATCGACGTACTGTTTAACTTTTTGAGCCAATTGTTCCTTCCGCATCGCGCCGACCAGCCTTTCTACAGGTTCGCCGTCCTTGAAGAGGACCAATGTAGGTATGCTGGACACCTGGAACTGGCTCGGCACCTGGCTGTTTTCATCCACGTTCATCTTACCCACTACAAGAGCGCCCTGAATATCTTCAGCCAGCTCCTCCAGCACGGGTTCCATCATCTTGCAGGGACCGCACCAGGCGGCCCAAAAGTCCACCAGTACCAAAGGGTATTTCTCCAGCGTATCCTGAAAATCAGCGTCGTTCACCTTTATAGGCTCTTCCGGATATTCTTCTTCGCTCATGATATCTTCCACCATCTTTTTCTTTATCTTTTCTAACTCTTTATATTCCTCCGAACCCTCATATGCTTCCATATTTATCACCTTTTGCCTTCGTCTAGCAGTTCTTGATCTTTAGAGAGCTGATCGAACAATATATCTCTGATGATATCGCACGCATCCATTATCCGGGGATAGACCATATCGTATCTTACATTTGCGCCGTCCCTTTCAGAGGTCACGAGGCCGCTCTTCTTCAGTTCATGAAGATGCTGTGAGATCGTAGACTGGTTAATCTCCAATGCGTTCACTATCTCGCTGACGGTTTTCTGGCCGTTCTTCAGTTCTTCCAGTATCTTCAACCTGGTGGGGTGTGACAACATCTTGCAGAGTTCGGCGTGCATCTCGTGGATGCGGTCATCAGAGGTCTTTTTCTTTATCATCATATTAGCATATTCTAATATCTTTATAAGATTTTCGGTGGCAAAAGTTAAAAAACTATCATCCCACTCCCTTGAGCATGAGCGAAGAAAAGTTCGAGGAGAGGAGAGAAAAGTTGAACGAACTGGTCTTGGAGAAAGGGAACTTGGAGATAAAACGTTTCTTCAATCTAGACGGCCAGGTCTACGAGGACGGTGCTCTGCCCAGGAAGACCAAGGAACTGTTGGGTCTGGTGGCTTCACTGACCATGAGATGCGACGACTGCATCGAATACCACCTGCGGCGGTGCCGTGAAGAGGACGTTTCGGACGAAGAGTTTATGGAAGCACTGGCCATAGGTATGGTGGTTGGAGGTTCAACGACGATACCTCACTTGAGAGAGGCCTTCGAGACGTGGTACGATATGAAGGAGGAAGGATGAGATGGGCCGGGAAAGGGTGACGGAGGAAGTCAAGCGGATCTTGCAAAAGAAGAGCGGCAGAGACGAGAAGCTGAAAGAGGTCTGCAGAATCCTTCACAAGGATCTAGAAAATTACGATTGGGTCGGATTCTACCTCGTGGAAGACGGCGAACTGGTCCTTGGGCCCTTCGTCGGAGAGCCGACAGAACACACCAACATAGACCTCGGTGAAGGTGTGTGCGGTCAGGCGGCGGAATCGGAAGAAACCTTCGTGGTGGATGATGTATCTCAGGAAGAGAACTACCTCTCGTGCAGTCTGAAGACCGAATCGGAGATAGTGGTACCCATATTCAAAGATGGAGAAGTAGTGGGTGAGATAGACATCGACTCTCACGAGAAAGCGCGCTTCGGAGAAGAGGACGAAGAATTGTTAGAGGAGATAGCCGATATGGTTGGGAAGATATTATAAAGCAGCTTTAACACTGTAATACTCGGGGATCAATATCAATCATCTAAAGGGTGAGAAGAGCAGATACCTGCAGCAGCACGCCGATAATCCAGTAGATTGGTATCCGTGGTGTGAAGAGGCCTTTGATAAAGCTAAAGAAGAGGACAAACCGATCTTTCTTTCGATAGGTTATTCCTCCTGCCACTGGTGCCACGTCATGGCGCATGAATCTTTTGAAGACGAAGCGGTAGCGGAGAAGATGAACGATGCTTTTGTCAGCATCAAAGTCGATAAGGAGGAAAGACCGGACGTTGACAAAGTCTATATGCATATAGCTAGAGCTTTGAGCGGGGTCGGAGGTTGGCCCCTGAATATCGTGATGACCGCGCACAAAAAGCCTTTTTTCGCTGCAACTTACATACCTAAAGAAAGCAGCGGAAGGCAGATCGGTCTGAAAGATCTCACCAAGAGGATCGATCAGCTTTGGAAAGATGAGAAAAATAGATTGATATCTAAAGCAGACCATATCATCGATTCGATAAAAGAGAGCGCCGATTCCTCGAGAGGAGATATGGACTCGACGGTTCTAGATGAAGCCTACAGTAATTTGAAAAACAATTTTGACCTGAAGAATCACGGGTTCGGTAACGCCCCAAAATTTCCCACGCCTCACAATCTGTTGTTCTTATTGGGGCACTGGAAGAGGACTGGCGAAGAACAGGCCTTGAATATGGTGGAGAAAACTTTGAAGGCTATGAGAAGAGGCGGTATCTACGACCATCTCGGGTATGGATTTCACAGATACTCTACAGATCCAGAGTGGAAATTACCTCATTTCGAAAAGATGCTGTATGACCAAGCGATGTTGGTCATAACTTATTCCATGGCTTATGATGTTTCTGGAGAAAAGATATTCAGAGATACGGCGGAGGAGACCATAGAATACGTGGTAAGGGAACTGAAGGGAGACTCAGGAGGCTTTTATTCGTCCGAGGATGCGGATACAGGCGGTATCGAAGGTGGTTACTATATCTGGTCCGAGGATGAGATAGACGAAGCCTTGGACGAACCGGAGATCTTCAAGCAAGTTTATGGTATAGAAAAAGAGGGGAACTACAGAGAAGAATCCACCGGAAAAAAGACCGGTAAGAATGTTCTGTATATTGAAAAAGATCCAGAAAATGTAGCTGAGCAATTTGGTAAGGATAAAGATACGGTTGAAGAAGAACTAGAAAAGATGAAAGAAACTCTCTTTGAAAAGAGAAAATCCAGAGAGTCTCCCGGTAAAGATAAAAAGATATTGACGGATTGGAACGGCCTCATGATCGCTGCTCTTGCCATCGCTTCGAGAATTCTTGATGATAAAAAGATCAAAGAGAAAAGTGAAAACGCTCTCGAATTCGTATTGGACGAGCTGGAAAAGGATGGAATATTGTACCACAGATATATCGAAGGCGAAGTAAAAGTTGAAGCGATGTTGGACGATTACGCCTTTTTGATATGGGCCTTATTAGAGATGTACGAAAACAATAGAAAAAAAGGATATCTGGAGAAGGCAGAAGATCTAACTGAAAAGATGATAGCAAAGTTCTATGATGAAGACGATGGAGGTTTTTATTTCAGTTCTTCTAAAGAGTTGCCAATAAAGAAAAAAGAGAGTTATGACAGCAGCTACCCCTCTGGAAATTCGATCGCACTGTTATCTCTAGTAAAACTTTCGAGGATCACCGCTGATAAAAGATACAAAGATAAAGTGAAGGAAATGATGAGATCTTTTGGAAGAGATGTCAGGAACTATCCAGGCAACCATACGATGTTCCTCTATTCTATCGAAACATTTATGGATGAATACGGTGAAATCAGTTTCAAAGATAAAGAGTAGGAGAATGCTGTCATGTTAGAGATCAGAAAATTCGAAGATGATCATATCGAGGAGGCTTCCAAGCTTTTTATCGACTCTTATGAGAGTCGGAGAAAAGAATTTCCTTTGATCCCTAGAAGAGAAAATATAAAGAAAGAGATCGAGGAGAGTTTTATAAAAAACCGAGCTGAGGCTGGTGTAGCGGCCTTCCAGGATGATGAAATGGTGGGGTATATAATAGAGAACGCTAGAGCAGATGATTTCATGGGTGAAAAGACCGCCTTCAGTTTGGGCATATACTCACACTCCTCTGTCGAGAAGAGGAAAAAGGTCATCTACCAAAAAATGTATGAAAGACTGTCAAAGATTTGGGTTGAGGAAGGGTATCACTCACATATCTTCAGTTTATGGGCCCAGGATGAAGAGCTGACGTACAATTTTTTCAGACTAGGATTTGGTATGACACACTTTGAACTGTTAAGAGACCTATCAGACCTAGATATCACCCATAATTCATTATCTTTTAGAAGATTAGAAGACAGAGAACCTATCGAGGATCTAGACAAAGAGCATAACAAGTTTTATCCAAAAGCCCCTCTCTTCTGGCTTCCACCAAATGATCACGCCGATAACGACGAAATCGACGGTGAGATAATAGCAGCTTTTCAGAAAGATGAACCTGTCGGTTACATCCATCTAAAAAAGGATGATGCAGAAACATGGTTGTTGACCGATGAAAGAACTTGCAGGATCGCTGGTGCCTATGTTGATATCCATCACAGGGGAAAGGGTATAGGGAAAGCTTTACTTCAGAAGTCAGTAGAATGGGCAGAGGAGAAAGATTTGAAGAGGCTATACGTCGAGGGGGAATCCGCTAACATCTACGGTGGTAATTTTTGGATGAAACATTTCACGCCTGTGGTTTACACGGTGAGAAGATGCATAGATAAAAGATTGTAAAAGGAAAGGATTGATGTACTAGGCTGGAGTTTGATAATAAAATATGAGGACTTCTAAGGCAGACCAGATAAAAGCCACGTATGAAAAAATCAAACCCAAGATCGAATCGAGGATCGAAGATTTCAATGAGATCTGGGAGGAAGACGAAGAGAAGATCTTCGATGAGATGGTCTTCTGTCTATTTACTCCTCAATCCAAGGCTAAAGCTTGTTGGGAGACAGTTCAAGAATTGAAAGAGGACGACCTGCTGTTAGGTGGTTGTGAGGAAAACATATCTGAGAATATAAAGAAGGTTAGGTTCAGGAACAACAAGGCCTCTTATCTGGTCGAGGCTAGAGAGAAATTTGTGGATGATGACATTTCATTAAAAGAAAAGATTTCAGGATTCAAGGATCAAAAAGAAGCACGGGAGTGGGTCGTGGATAACGTCAAGGGATTGGGCTACAAGGAAGCCAGTCATTTTTTGCGGAATATAGGGAAGGGAGAAAAGCTTGCTATACTCGACAGGCACATACTAAAAAATCTTGTAGAATTGGGTGTGATCGAAGAGGAGCCTAATACATTGACTAAAAAAAGATATCTGAAGATAGAAGAAAAGATGGAAGAGTTTTCCGCTGAGATAGGTATCCCTATACATCATCTGGATCTGGTCCTCTGGTATGAGGAAACCGGTCACATATTCAAATGATGGTGTCACTCTATTCTTTTCACGAATTCTTCGACCTCTTTTCTCGATGGGGTCTCTGGGATTTCTTTTGGATAGCCTAACGGTGTTACAGTCGCTACGTAATGGTCCTGCGGGATATCCAATTTGTCCTTTACATCTTCTCTGTCCATCGCGGCTATCCAGCAGGTACCTAAGCCGTGTGCCCATGCGGTCAGAGTGAAATGATAGGCGGCGATATCCCCGTCCTGTTGAGGCCTTCCAGTTTTTTCTGGATCACAACAGATCGCGACAGCCATCGGAGCTTCAGCTATTGGTTGACTGTTGCTGCCTCTTCGTTCAGCCATGAATTCTATAGTCTCTTTATCTTTTATCGGTATGAAATAGTAAGACTGAGAGTTCCTAGAGGTCGGCGCGTATCTGCAAGTCTCGAACATCTTCTGCAGAGTTTCCTCAGAGACTTCTTCGTCGGTGTAGTCCCTCACACTTCTTCTGTTTTCTAACAGCTCAATACCTTCCATGTACGGCTCTAAGTGATGTAAAAAGGTCTGAAATTCGAGGATTCTACCCTCCGGGTCCCCAGCAAAGAACTGATAGACATTGAAAAAATCGTTCTCTGAGGGTTCTCCTCTAGCTCTATCTTTGAACTTCTCGTACATCTCGTCGACTTCTTCTTTAGTTCGGTAAAAGAAAGTGATAGTTCCTCCTTCATCGACAGTTTCGCCCTCGCAGAAGCCGAGCAAAAGGTTTCCGTCTTTCACTATCTTGCACTTATCCTGATCTAGCCAGAGATCCATTTCAAGTTCATCCATGTAGAATTCTTTTGTGGTCTCGAGATCCTTACTCCTGAAGAAATTCATCCCTGTCATAGTTTTGTGATTGATTCAAGATAGAAATATTTTATGCTTGCAGATAGAGGAAATTTCCGACTCTTCTGCTCTCGACATCATTTCAACATACCATCCTAAGATCACATAAACGAGGTCTTCTGATATCAGGCCATTGATTAAGGTTATCATTTTACGAACCTATCATTTTTCTGAGTATCCTATTTGAGGTATCTATCATTATATCTTCAGCACCCAAGAATCCCATATATCTCCCTAGCTCTTTTTTGAAATGTTCTGAAAAATCGTTTTGGTCTAGATCATCGAAGAGGTGAAAATATCTTATGTTCAATACATCGCCGTCAAGATAAGGTTCAAATAAGCCCACATAAGCATCGTTGAAAATTATGGGCAGACAATAATGACCGTATATTCTATCCTCTTTCGGCTTGTATACTTCCCAAATATACTCGTGCTCAAAAACAGTGGAAAACAGCTCTCTATTCCATAAAAGCGGGTCTAACGGTGCCAAAAACCGGAGATAAGGATCATCTATATCCGGACTTTCCTCCCAATGATCTCTTTCTTCTTCACATGCGTAAAGGTCTCCCTTCCATCCATCCACCTCCAAAGAGAATATTTTCCCTTCATCTTTCAATCCATCCAAGGCTTCCTTCACATCTCTGACACCTCCGATCTTCGTCCACTGTGCAGAAGCCTTGGAAGGTGAAACCAATTTCGAAGACTTCACTATTATCTTGGCTATATTCTTCTCGTACTCATCTTCGTCGATTTGTTCATCATGGATCTCTTCGGGCACTACCTCTTTTGCCAAGGTATAGTATTTTCTCCTACCCTCACGATGGTGGATCATTATCTCACCCGACAACCACAGAACCCGAAGCAGCCTGTGGGCTAACTTCTTTGAACGCCAACTCTCTTTCCTCGATTCGCCCATATCTCTCAGTTCAAGCGAGCTTAAAGGCTCCCGTTCCATCTCTTCAAGTATGAACCCTATCTCTTCGCTGTGCTCTTTGAAAACATCTCTGTGCTTCTCGTACTGTCTTCCCATCTCCACTTTGAGGACCGGATAATACTCCATGGGAAGTATCGAGAGCATCTTGCAGTAGTATTCGAAAAGAAGATTTTCCTCATACAATAACTTAGAAAGATATTCTGGATCGTAATCTTCTATCCTGCTGAAAAGAGTCAAATCATGGTTTCTACCACCGGGATTTATCGGATCGACCTGCACGCAGGGTATTTTACTGAACAATTCAGCAGTCTTTTCTTCACCTCTTCCTAATGAATCGAACCCGTGAAGGTGAGACAAAACTCTTCTAGCCTTTTCTGGACTTATCTTCATCAGGTGAATATGCCGTAGAGGTATAAATCAGTTATGAGTCTCCGTGATTATTGTAGTATCATCTATCTTCAAAGAAATTCTCCCCGATCCACAGCAGCCTTCCGGGATCGATCTCGATGCTTAGCTCTTCCTTTATCCTCTCATTGATTACATACCGTGTGGATTCCATCACAGCCACAATTTTAAGGAAAAGTACCCATGACTACTGAAGAGGTCTACTTGTATTTAGATTTCATCGCTCTCCTGGCCTTATCTATATCTTGTTTTGATATATCTACCGCCACACCAAGTTCTATCTGCTCTTTCTGGCGAGGTGAAGAGGTAATATTCGAAGCCAAGATGCCCATATGGATCTCTCTATTGCATATCACAGAAGGAAAGGCCGGAGAATCCTTCAGAGCAAATCCGCTGAGAGATATATCCCCGTTGCTGAACCGAAACAGAGGTTCCTCAATATTTGCCGGGGTGACGAATTGCTGGTTCTGGTGTGACCAACTCCAATTCTCGTACTTTCCTGGTATCTCAACTGTCGTTCCTTCAAGCTCCCTGTTCAATAAAACGTCTATGAATAATTCCCCAAGCCAATTGACCTCTCTATCCTTGGGGTTATCATGTATTATTTGGATCTTGATGAGTTTGGAACCCGGTAGTGTCAGATACTTAACGGAGAACCTTTGGCCTCTCAGGGAATCATTTTTCTGCATCTCATAATCGGCCTTGACACCTTTCCAGTTCTCTTCGCTGATCTCCTTCAAAGAGACCATTTCGGTCTCATAGAACGAATAGATATCTTCAGGAGTCATGAACCTCGGTTCTATTCCGCCCAGTAAGTTTTCGAACCAGCTCTTCGGCTTTGATTCAGGAAAGCTGTCCGCCAGATATGTGTTTCCTTCCGAGTTTTTGAGCCCGATGAGATTGCCTCCAAAATCATCTAAAATCTCGAATTCTAACTCTCCATTATCTACACGGAGTACTCTTTCTCCTTTCTTCTTCTCTGATTCTACAACTATCTCCTCATCTTTTGTGATTATCAGCGGAAGTTCAAAATCCAACTCTCTCTCACCGCTGAAATGAAGGTCCACGGTCTCGAGATAAGTTTTTGGCTCATTTTTCACCTCGATATTTATAGGCAATACTAATTCCTTCTCGTCTTCCTCTTTAGACACTTCTTTCATTCGCTCATCATCAGTGAAAGAAACATCCACGTAATCGGACTCCTTGAGAGTATATCTGCCCGGCATAGGATAATCTACTGCCTTATCGATCGTTATTTTTCTCCGGTGCTTTTTTCCAGCCTCTAAAATATTTTCATCGAGTCGGGCTTCGAGATGTTTTCTACTATGCTTCCCATAAGTTCTTTCGTTCGATTTTATCTCTCGTTTTCCGACCAACTGATTCCATGTCTGTCTGAATGAATTCAGCGAAGGGTTTTTTACCGAAAGCCAAAAATGTGAAATCTTGAATTTCTCTCCTGGATCTACTTTTTCGGTCTTACTCTTCATTTCCTCTAAAAGACCTCTAGCCATCTTCACTTTTTCTAGATTCTCGTCGTCCCATATAATTCCGGAGACAGCCGAATCTCCAAAATCCTCGTAGGCGGTCCAATTTTCTTCCCATTCTTTTGGATCCGTTGGCATCATCGTAGATGACAGCATGTCGCTCACTGGATCGGTCTCTACTATCTGGTCTTTCAAAGGCGTGTATATCCTAGCTTTTGCCTGATACGGATCCGTCTGAAAGCCCCATCTTCTAGTGTTGGTTTTGGCGGCACATTCGAGGTCTTCATCGGAGACGTTCTCTATCTCCGACCAGAATTCGATTTCGTTCGATCTTTTCTTCAATCTTAAGTGCTTTTTGATGAGAGCTCCGGGCTTGTGAACACTCTCAGCTTTCAAAGTCAGTACGATCTCGTCTCCATCTTCGGTGAACTCATGATCGTATTCTAATGTAGAATCAGGTGTTCTACCGAAAGGAGGACCGATCTGCTGACTGATCTCAAAAGGAAGTTCAGAATCCCTAGTGAGTTCACTGACCTTTACATCCCCGCCCTCCAGTTCCGCTTTGACTTTCATCTGATCATTGACTAGAAATACCCGGTCCTCTGTTTCCGCCAAAACTAGAAGATCATCGCTATCTTCTACCACGGGATGTGAGTAAGATTTCATAAGGAAAGGTCCGTCCTCTTTGTTCACGGATGGTGTGAATTCGATATAATCGACCTTCTTATCTTCAAAATGTAGTTCGACCGGCATCTTGAATCCACTGCTTTCCTCCTCTTCAAGCTCAAAATCTATAGTTCCTTCAAGGTCACCCAAAGAGAATTCCACTTTTCCGCTCAATCTCTTTTTCGTATTGTTTTTAAGGTCGAAATAGAGGTCCGTTTTTCGATCCGAGAAAACTCGATGCATATCTCTCTGGCTTTCAACTTCAATGGCCGGTTCTATCTTACCTCCCGTGGTAAGTTCGAACTCTTTATCACCCATCTTGATCTTTGTATCGATGGTTCCTGATGATTTTTGATCGGACCCGTAGGTCTCAGCTTCCTTGGTCACCAGGAACTCTCTAGATATCTTTTTCGTTTCTCCCTTGCCTATCTTCACCTCTGAAGGAAAATCATCTTCAAATTCCAATCCCTCGAACTTGTTAACATTCAAAAAAAGTTGTTTTTCTTCGCTAGTACCATTTTCGATCATCAAGGTATATCTGTTCTCTATACCAATATGAAAATCGTGAGAATCGACCCTCGCTTTCACCGTTATCCTTTCACCATCGAGTTTTCTTTTTATGCCGGTGATACCCCATCCGTACCTGTCGATATCCACCTCCATCCAGTCATCCCCTTCTTCAAATCTGTACCTGTAGATCTTCATACCCTTTTCGATAAAATCGTCGGGCTCCTGCTTCAACTCTCTCTTTTGAGCTCGATACCAATCAGGATTAGCTTGAAACCATTCCTTGGTCAGATCGTTCTGATGAAGGAGCGGGATGTAATCCTGCATGTAAACTGTAGTGTCGGGGACCCAGAACATACCTATCTTCTTGTAGAGCGGCATAGCGTTCAGGTTACCGGACCATGTGTGAAGATCGACCCTTTCTATACCTTCCTCGATAGCTTTTTCGAGGACCTTCAGCAGAAGGTTCTTACCGAACTTCTGGCCTTTGGCCCTCTGTATGACCCCCAAAAGCCCTACGTAAGCCGTTTCTTCCTCCCTCCAGTGAGGTTCCAGATTGCAGAAACCTACCGGGGCCCCGTCTTCATCTAAAGCAACATAATCGACGATGCTAGAGCTCTCGTTCATCCTGTCTCTGATCCTCTCCTCGTCGAAGGGAACACCTCCTCCGAATCCTCCCGGCCACGACTCTTTGAACTTGTTGAACATATCGGCCACCCCCTTGGCCATGGAAGGTTCATACTCTACTATATCCTCATCAGATTCAGTCAACTTATTCACCTAATTCTCGGGAGAGCAGAGGCCATTAATATGTTTAGTGGAGACTATACACCAAAATATCCATTCACAGTGGATACTCTTCACACAGAGGTATCTCCCCCGAACAGCGGATGAATGAGCCGTCGTATTCCAATTTTACAGCCTTAACATCTACTCCTTTCTTCACCGCCTGTTTGAAAGCTTTAGAGAAATCAAGATCGCGTCTTTCGTGGGGAGCGAAGCAGTCCGCGTCTGCTCTGAAAACGAGGAAAAGAAGCGCGGCGGAAATCCCTTCCTCATCCACCACCTTTGACAGTTCCTCCACGTGTCTCCTTCCCCTCTCAGTAGGGGCGTCGGGGAACAAAGCTCTACCGTCTTCCGCCAAAGTGCAGCCTTTGACTTCCAACCATATCTTTTGGTCGGCTTTCTCAAGAAGAAAATCTATCCTGCTCTCCCCCAACTTTTTCTCCGCTCCGTACCCCCTTATCTCACCAAAGGGGCTACATTCCTCGCTATCGAGTATCTTCTCCGCTATCTCTCTGTGGTAGCCCGAGTTCACGAAGACCCAATCTTCTTTCACTTTACCGGCGAGCAGACTCCAATCAGTTTTCCTTTCCTCACTCTCTGCTCTTTCCAGCAAAACTTCGTTTCCGGGATACAGTATCTCCTCTAAACGGCCGGGATCTCTCACGTGGACCTCTTCCTCTTTATCCCCGATCTTCACTATTCCGAGAAAACGGTTCTTCCTCTCTTGGAAGATGCCCCGTTCATCACTCGGCACCATCAACAGCTCTTCTTTCATCGTATCTTTTCCAAGATTATCGCGGGGCAGAGATCCCTAACTCCTTTTATCTTGGCGACCTTTTCTGTCATTATCTTAGAGAGGTGGTCGTTGTCTTTCGCCCATATCTCCGACATTATCATGTGGTCGCCCGTAGATTTGGCCACCCACCTGACCTCTTCGATCGCCCTCAATTCCTCTAGAGCGCTCATAAAGAATTCAGGTTCTACATCCAAACCCAAAAAAGTGACCATATCGTATCCAAGATTGGAAGGGTCCAGATCGATGGTGAATCTTTCTATTATGCCCTCCTCTTTCATCTTCTCGACCCTTTTTCTGACCGTGGCTTCGCTCACATCCAACTCGTCCGCTATATCGGTGTAAGGAGTCCGGGAATCTTTTTGAAGGATCCCAAGTATCTTTCTATTCCTTTCGTCGATGTTCTTCATCCAATTAGTCAGATTTAGTTCATTATATTTAGTATTTTTTCCGGTAAACGTAGAAAAAGTTCTTTTTTCGAACGAAAAATACATATACTTCGAACATATTATGACGTTATAGCTGTGAGAGCGAAAAACATGGAACGGAAAATGAAATCAAAAAGGATTATTCGTTCCCCGCCCGAGAGTAAAAGGCGATTCTTTGACAAAATTAAAGTAGGAGGAAGTTCATTCCGTACCGGGAAAGTGAGCGATCCGATCGTGATGAACTCTCGCATGGAGGTTAGATGATATGTCAAAAGATATAGGTGTTGAAGATTTGAGTTTCGAGGAGATGGTGAAAGGCGCAGTGAAGGCGGAGATCAACGCTAGAGAGGTCTATGAGTACATGGCGGGAAGAGTGGATAATTTCGTCGTCACGGACCGTTTCGAATTTTTAGCCGGAGAAGAGAAGAAACACGAAGGTTTTCTCAGAGACATCTACAAAAGTTTGGTATCAAAAAAAGAACTAGAAGTCCCTGAAGATACGCCGGTGCCTTTACCGTATATCCGATACGGCGACGATATGGATGAGGCCGAGATAATAGATCAGGCTATGGACGCTGAGCTCGCATCTAGAGATTTTTACCGAGAGATGGCGAAAAAGGCTGAAGATGTGGGGCTCCAGAAGAATCCGAATAAGCTGCTGACGTATCTGGCAGGTATGGAGCAGAATCATTACGAGATCTTGAAAGAAGAATTTCAAAGGATGAGCGAGTTCGAAGAATTCGATCAGTATCATCCTGCTATGCATCAAGGACCTTAGAGGTGATAATATGGCAAAATGGAGATGTACCGTATGTGGCTATATATATGATGAGGAAAAGGGCGACGAGACCAACGATATAGAACCGGGCACCAAATTTGAGGAGCTGCCTGACGATTGGCTATGTCCCGTCTGCGGCGCGCCCAAAGAGGATTTCGAAAAGATAGAAGAATGAAGGGGTATAGGTATGGAAGAAAAAGATAAGGTGATAGAAAAAGGCGAAAGGGCTCCTGACTTCACCCTGGAGGACCAAGACGGTGAAGAGTTCACATTGAGCGACTACAGGGACAGGACAAAAGTGCTCCTGTCTTTTCATCCGCTGGCAGGGACGAGCGTCTGTGCGAAACAGATGAAGAACCTGGATAACATGATGCAGAAGTTCCAAGAACTGAACATCATACCTATAGGGATCAGCGTCGACCCGGTCCCATCGAAGAAACTATGGGCGGAAAAATTGGAGTTGAAAGACCTGCGCATACTCTCCGATTTCTGGCCGCACGGCGAAGTGGTGAAAAGATACGGGCTTTTCATGGAGGAAAAGGGTTTCTCGAAGAGAGCTAACGTGCTGGTGGATGAAGATCAGGTCGTCGAATTCTCAAAAGTTTACCCGATAGGTGAAGTTCCCGAGTTTAGAGAGATACTTTCTCTCCTTAAAGATCAAAGGTAAATGGAAAAAAAGAGGTGAGATATATGACAAAAATAGGAAAGATGTATCAAGAAGATGATTGGAAGACGGAAAAACACGTACCGGTGATAGAAGTTGAGAAAAAAGGCGATGAGATAAAGGCCAAGGCGAGTGTGGGAAGAAAGGAGATCGAACACCCGAACGAAACAGAGCACCACATCAAGTGGATAGAGCTGTACTTCAAACCAGAGGGGGAAAATTACCCTTACCAGCTCGGTAAATACGAGTTCACTTCTCACGGCGAATCGGTCGAAGGGCCCAACAGCAGCACGGTCTACTCCGAGCCAGAAGTAGTGAGCGTATTCAAGACGGAAAAGCCCGGAACGCTGATAGCTAACTCGTACTGCAACATCCACGGATTGTGGACGAACGAAAAGGAATTGGAGATGTAAAAGGAGGAAAAAAATGAAAGAAGAAAAAGAAGAAGGCATGCCGCTGATAGGAGACGAATTTCCAGAGATGACCGTAAACACTACACACGGTGAGATAGAACTGCCCGATGAATTCAAAGGCAAGTGGTTCATACTGTTCTCACATCCGGGTGATTTTACCCCTGTATGCACCACCGAGTTCTACGCGTTCCAGAAAAGGTTCGATGAGTTCAGGGATCTGAACACGGAATTGATCGGTCTCAGCATCGATCAGGTTTACAGCCATCTTAAGTGGACGGAATGGATAGAGGACAACTTTGGTGAAAAGATCGAGTTCCCGATAATAGCGGACGGGCAGGGTGGAGTCGCTGATAAGCTAGGACTGGTACACCATACCGGTGGAACAGCGACTGTCAGAGCCGTATTCATAGTCGATCCCCAGTCCACGATAAGAGCTATACTTTACTACCCGGCGGAACTCGGGAGGAACATGGACGAGATCATCAGGATGATCAAGGGATTCCAGAAGGCCGATGAAGAGAATGTGGCTATCCCAGCGAACTGGCCTGAGAACGAGTTGGTGGGAGACGACGTGATAATGCCGCCGGCCAACAGTGACGAGATGATCAAGGAGAGAAGAGAGCAGGAAGATAAAGGAGAGATCGAGTGCTACGATTGGTGGTTGTGCCACAAGAAATCGTAAAACCCCTTTCTCAAAATCCTTTCTTTTATTATAAAATACAAAATATAGGTGTTTAGATATGAGCGAAGAAGAATTAGGAGAGATGACTAAAAAGTCGTTACAGGAAGCGTACGCGGGCGAATCAAAGGCGCACATGAAGTATCTGATATTCAGTGATATCGCGAAAGAAGAGGGCAAGGAGAACATAGCGAGACTTTTCAGAGCGATAGCCTATGCGGAAAGAGTACACGCTGGAAATCATTTCGAAGAACTCGGCAATATAGGTGATACGGTTCAGAACCTCAAAAGTGGTATCGACGGTGAGAATTTTGAAAACACTTCGATGTATCCAGCTTACCATGCGATAGCGGAACTGGAGGAAGAATACGGCGCACAGACCTCTATAAATTACGCTCTAGAAGCGGAGAAGATACACGAAGGGATGTACAAGGACGCAAAGGAAGTGGCGGAAAAAGACGAGGACATAGAACTGGACGATGTTTACATCTGCCCCAAGTGCGGCTATACACACGAAGGAGAACCGCCAGAGAACTGCCCGGTCTGCGGACTTTCCCGCGACAAGTTCAAAAAGTTTTCTGCATAGAGGTGATAGATATGATAGACGAAGAGATGGAAAAAGAGCTGAACGACCAGATAAACGCGGAGTTCTATTCAGCCTACATCTACCTCTCCATGGCGGCGGACTTCGCCTCGAGAGGATTGGACGGCTTCGGATCTTGGATGCACAGCCAGTTCATAGAGGAGATAAACCACGGCATGAGGTTGTATCAGTACGTGAACAGTAGGGGAGGACGAGTGAAATTAGAAGAGATAGAGAAGCCGCAGGTCGAATGGGATTATCCGCTGGATATCTTCAAAGCAGCCTACGAGCACGAGCAGTACGTGACCGACAGGATAAACAAATTGGCGGATCTGGCGGAAAAAAAGAACGACAGAGCGACGTTACAGATGCTGCAGTGGTTCATCGACGAGCAGGTAGAAGAAGAAGAATCGACGGAAGAGATAGTTAACAAATTAGAGATGATCGGAGACGATTACAGAGGACTGATGATGTTAGACAAAGAGTTAGGCCAGCGTCCCATGGGAACAGTATTCCCTATTAAAGGCCAAGAGGGGGAATGAAACGTCGATATCGTCGATAAAAAACTTTTTTCATTATATTTATTATTAAAATATTAAAAACCAATCACTAAAAGAGGGAAAAAGATGAAAGATGATGATGTATTCACGTATCTGATAGGTGGAAAGGCTGGAGAAGGGGTCAAAAAAGCGGGCACCGCCGCGACCAAGTTCTTCCTTGGCCTTGGACGAGAGACTTTCCAGATGGACGATTACCAGAGCCTGATAAGGGGAGGACACAACTTTTCCGTGGTGACTTCTTCTACCAGGAAGGTCTACAGTCATCACATGAAAGCGGACCTGGTGGTGAATTTAGATGAGAGAAGCTATGAGAAACATCTCGACCATACTGCCGAGGAAGGTCTGATGTTTTACAACTCGGACGATCTAGAGGAGGACAAAAAGAAGGGTATAGGGATAGCTTTAGACAGCATCTCGAAGGAGTACTCTAAACCCGATCTGATAAAGGGTGTGGCTGGTATAGCCATCTTGGCGGCCTGCACCGGCGCCGATCGAGAGAGACTCAAAAAATTGATAGAAAAAGAATATTCTAGAGGTATAGAAGAGAACTTATCCTTTGCCGAGGAAGTTTATGAACTGGCCGAAGAGAAAGTGGACAAAACTTTCGAACTGGATGAAGGGGACAGCGAATCCACGGTCCTCACCGGGAATGAATCCATCTCTTTGGGAGCGGCCGCCGGGGGATTGGACATCTATATCGGTTACCCCATGACTCCGGCTTCCTCGATACTCCACTTCTTCGCATCCCACAAGGACGACCTTCAGATAATGCCTATACATCCTGAAAACGAGATCTCCGTGGCCAACATGGCGGTGGGAGCCACGGTACCCGGTGCGAGAGTAATGGTCGGGAGCAGCGGAGGGGGTCTAGCTCTTATGGAGGAAACGATATCTCTGGCAGGGATGACGGAGGCACCGGTCCTCTTCGTTCTGGCTTCGAGACCTGGTCCCTCCACCGGAGTACCCACATATACGGAGCAGGGTGATCTGAACTTCGCCTTGAACCAAGGTCATGGGGAGTTCCCTTTGATAGTGGCCTCACCCGGCAGCGTCAAAGAGGCGTTCCACCTTTCGAGAGAGATGCTGGAACTCGTTTGGAGATATCAAACTCCAGGGATACTTCTGACCGAGAAGCACATGTCGGAGAGCAGCATGACTCTCGATCTGGAGCTGGGATCTTTGAGCGGTTACGCCGAAGCGAAAAGCGAGGAAAACGGTGATGATTACAAGAGGTACGAGTACACGGAGGACGGTATTTCACCTCTGAGGTTCCCGCCTTCCGAGGAACTCATAAAGTGGAACAGCTACGAGCACGACCAGAAGGGATACACTACCGAGGAAGCAGAGACGATCGAAAAGATGCACGATAAAAGGAGAGAAAAGAACGAAACTCTCCTTCTGGACATGCAGGAGAAGAAAACGGTGAACGAGTTCGGTGAAGATGGACCCGTGATATTCACTTTCGGTTCGACCACCATGAGCGTCCGTGAGGCGCTGGAATTCGGAGGTATAGAAGCCAAGATCGTTCAACCGGCTTATCTAAAACCGTTCCCGGTCTGGGAGCTCGAAGAGTATAAGGATGAAAGGGTCATCGTGGTCGAGCAGAACTCCACAGGACAGTTAGCTCAACTCCTAAGAGAGAAAGGCGGGATCGTACCTGAAACGGTCATAAGGAAGTACGATGGAAGGCCCTTTGAACCATCTGAACTCTCTGAGAAGATAAAGGAGGCGGTACGATGAAGTTCGAGGATCTGGAGGTCGAAAGTGAAAAGGAGAACACCTGGTGCCCCGGCTGTGGTAATTTTGGGCTCCTCAATGCGGTCAAGAAAGCCGTGAAAAGATTGGAAGAAGAAGATGTAGGACGTGAAAGACTCCTGATCTCTGCAGGTATAGGGTGCCACGGGAAGATATTCGACTACCTGAACTTGAGCGGTTTGTATTCAATACACGGCAGGGAGATATCCACGATCCAGGGTATGAAGTTCGCCGATCCCGATCTAAAGGTGATGGCCTTCGGCGGCGACGGAGACGCCTACGGCGAGGGTCTAGCACATCTGATATACGCAGCTAGAAGGAACGCCGACGTCACGATGATAGTTCACAACAACGAAAATTACGCTCTCACCACCGGCCAGAAATCACCTACCAGTGTTGAAGGTTTCAAGGGTCCCTCTTCACCCAAAGGGAGCGTCGACGAGCCGCTCAATCCCTTGACCATAATGCTGTCCTCAGGGGCGGGGTTCGTGAGCAGAGGATACTCGGGAGATATCAAGCATCTGACCGACCTTATAGTGGAAGCGGTGAAGCACGAAGGTTTTTCTTTGGTGGACGTACTTCAGCCGTGCGTCACTTTCAACGACACCTACGAGAAGTACAACGATCTGGTAGAAGTGATAGACGAGCCCGCAAAAACAAGAGAGGAGGCGGTCGGACTTGCGGAGGAAAAGGAACGTTTACCGATAGGCATACTCTATAAAGAGGAGATGCCCGTCTTCAACGAGAAGGTCTATCCGGATAAAAATCCCGTCGAGGATAAGATGGATGAAGAAGAAAGATTGGAAGCTGTAAAAGATATACTGGATGGAAAGAGGTGAAAAGTTATGGAATTGGACGAGATCATAGAAAAAAGGAGAGCTTACCGATCTTTAGAAGAAGTGGAGATAACAGACGAGATGATCGAAGAGTTGGCGAGAACGGCTCAACTTTCGGCTTCCTGCTTCAACAACCAGCCCTGGAATTTTGTTTTTGTTCACGATGAAGATATGCTGGAGAAGATGGAGGAGGTGATGAAGCAGGGTAACGAGTGGACACGGAGGGCTTCGTTGATCATAGGTGTCTTCAGCAGGGCCGAAGACGATTGTCAGGTCGCTGGAAGGAATTACCACTTGTTCGACACCGGGATGGCCTCAGCGTTCTTGCAGTTGAAAGCCACCGAGATGGGACTTGTAGCTCATCCGATCGCGGGCTTCGACGGGGACAAGGCAAAAGAACTGTTGGATATCCCGGAAGATCACACCCTTATCACGCTGATAATAGTTGGAAAACATTCTGGAGAAGCGGAAGAAAATGAGCTGTTGAGCGAGAAGCAGATCGAGATAGAAAGGCAGCGTCCGGAAAGGGAAAGTCTAGAAAAGTTCGTTCACAGGAACAGGTTCGAAGAGTGAGAGTTCATCCGATCAGGATGTAAAATCCCTTGCTCCAGTACCACTCGCCTTCGAAGAGCTTCACCTCTGCGATCTCCTCTTTGTCTTCAGGCTCTAGTTCCCCTCCAACAGCTTCCGCTTTGAAGAGAAGATGCCACCGTTCAAGTTCAGCGTTCGAGAAGTGGAAAAGGACTTTCCGGATCTCATCCAGACCTTGGAGATCTACTTCTAGTCCAGTTTCCTCTCTCGCCTCCCTTTTGGCTCCTTCAACAAAATGCTCGCTTTTCCAGACACGGCCCATGGGCAGGACGAATTTTTCTCCTCTAAGGTGTCTCACACCTACAATTTTGCCGTCTTTCACGATCTCAAGCACCGCTTCCCCTTTACAGTCGGGATAATCTCCAGTATATTCTAACGCGGACAAGCTGACTTCCTCTTCTTTTATCTCGGGCTCGCCGAACTTTTGGAAAAGTTCTTCCAGCTCTTCCTCGTCGGGCTTTTCCAACTTCATATCGGATCTACAACCCCAGCTCTTCATCTATCTCCTGGATGGCTTCGAGCGAGAGTTTCAAAAATTCATCTCTTTCCATCCCCAATTTCTCGCAGTTCAGGACCCTGTCTCTATCTATGTTCTTGGCGAAGGAGGAATCGTCGAATTTCTTCTCCACCGATCCCGGCCTGGCTTCTTCCAGTTTGCTGTTGGGCATGACCAAGGCGGTTGCCACTACTAACCCGGATACCGCGTCCGCAGCTATCAGCGCATCCTCCATATCGTTCTTAGGCTTCACGCCGGTGTACTCATGATTGTGAGCTTTGATAGCCCTGATGACGTCATCCGGAACCTTCCCCTCCATCATCTCAGCCGATATCAGAGCGTGTTTTTCGGGATCATCTTTGGTCTGCTCGTAGTCAACGTCGTGAACTAGGCCCAGGATCTCCCATTTCTCTTCATCTTTGCCCAAACGTTCGGCCAGCCTCTTCATTATCTGTCCCACCGCTAACATGTGATTCTGAAGGTTCTCGGTATCTACCTCTTCATATATGATGTCTAAAGCTTCATCTCTCGAGACCATGATATCCTCTCGGTATCCTTACCGCCGCGCAGTTTAAAATCTTTTGCGGGCGAAAGGGGGTCGAGGCATCAAAAATACTATATCATGTGATAAGAACTAACCTTGATTGAAAGTTGAAAAATGAGGAGAAAAGATGGTTTCGATATATAAAGATCAGAGGATAGGAATCTTTGTGGATGTTCAGAACATGTACTATTCCGCAAAGAACCTCTACAACACGAAGGTCGACTTTGAAGGCTTGTTGAAGAAAGCCAAGCAGAACAGAAAGGTCATAAGAGCTGTAGCTTACGCTATCGAATCTGAAACACCCGACGAGGAGAACTTCTTCGATGTGTTGGAGGAGATAGGCTACGAAGTTAAGAAAAAGAAATTGAAAACTTACTACGGTGGGGCGAAAAAAGGCGACTGGGATATGGGTATCGCTATAGACGCTCTCAAGATATCGAACAAATTGGACGTCGTCGCTCTGGTGACGGGCGATGGAGATTTTACACATCTGGTGAACCACCTCCAGGCCGGCGGCTGCAGGGTCGAGATAATCGCATTCGAAGAGAGCGCGGCTAAAGAATTGAAGGAGGCCGCAAACAATTTTATAAACATGAGCGATAACCAGGACGCATTTTTGATGTGAAACCGCGGTATTTCCGGGGCTGAAAGCGATGAAAAATATAGAGGATATAATGGAAAAGTTCTGGGAGGATTACGAAGAAAATCCCGAAGGGTGGAGTTTTTGGACCGATAAGTCGGAAGACTTCTACAACATATACGTCGTACAGGAGGACAAGGGGTACTTCATCAAGCTTGATTCTATCTACACCAACAATCCTCTGGGCATGGGGGCCAAAATAAAAGTGGAAAAAGACCAGCTGGAGAAGGATCTCCCCAATTTTGGATTCAGAAAGTTCACCAAAGACGAGTTGAAGAACTTCATGGAGACCTTCTCAGAAGTCGAGAACGAGTTAGAAAGGAAAAATTTGTTGAAGGAACAGATGAGGAAAAAACCCACGCTACCTGCGGATTTCGACGAGGATGAGTATATGTTGGTTGGACCTTTGAACCAGGGAAATCCATTTCGATATCCCCTAGACCGGCAAGAAAAGGTGGAAAAAGAATTGAGAAAAAAATTGAAAAAAAAATTCCGGACGAAATACCTCATGTATAGATGATTGGTGAGCATGCAGAAGAAGTTCAAGATGGGTTTTGCCCTAGCTCTCATCGGGGCTCTGATCCTCTCCGCAGGATACCTCATGTTGAGGGATTTTCGGGAGAGGGAAGAAGATCTCGATAGGAAAGAATCGGAAGAAACGCTATTGGAGCACGAGGTTATACTCGCTCTGAATTTCTGCGGTGCGATATTTTTGGGTGCTGGAGTGCTCATAATGGTAGTGAAGGTCTTGGATATCAGACTTAGAGATGAAAAAGACGAGCCTCTAAACGATGATAAACTTTAAAACTATCTATACGGTTCTAGAACTGGTTAGATAGGTGATAATATGGCAGTTAGAAAGTTGATGGATGATATCTATGAAGTGGGGGCCCAGCATCATGACAGAGAACTGTTCGATGAATTGATACCTCTGCCGGATGGAACGAGTTATAACGCTTTTCTGATAAAAGGTTCCGAAAAGACAGCTCTCCTCGATACCGTCGATCCCTCAAAGGAAGAAAAACTACTCCGGAATCTGAACAAATCGGGCATAGATCACATAGATTACGTGGTATCACATCATGCTGAACAGGACCATTCTGGTTCAATACCTGTTGTTCTGGAAAGATATCCTGAGGCGGAAGTCGTTACCAACGCCAAATGCAAGAAGGCTTTGATAGATCATCTTCGGGTCTCGGAGGACAGGTTCAAAGTTATGGACGACGGCGAAGAATTATCGTTGGGAGATAAAACTCTAGAATTTATAAACATGCCATGGGTGCATTGGCCGGAAACATTGGTGACCTATCTTAAGGAGAAGAAAATACTCTTCAGCTGTGACTTCTTCGGATCTCACCTGGCGAGCAGCGACCTGTACGTACAGAACCAGAAGAAAGTTTACCTCTCCGCCAAAAGGTACTATGCGGAGATAATGATGCCATTCCGCAGTTCCATCAAAGGACATCTCGCCAAGATCAATACCATGGATGTTGACATCATCGCCCCGAGCCACGGACCTATCTACCGCGATCCCGATTTCATATTGAACGCTTATGATGAATGGGTGAAAGATGAGACCAAAGAGGAAGTGGTATTGCCTTACGTGTCGATGCACGGGAGCACCGAAAAGATGGTGGATCACTTCGTAGATTACCTGGAAGAGAAGGGTGTCTCGGTGCAGCCCTTCAATCTAACCACCACGGATCTCGGCCAATTGGCGATGAGCCTGGTAGATGCTTCAACTGTCGTCATAGGAAGCCCTACCGTGCTTGTGGGCCCTCACCCTAAAGCGCTCTACATCGCACATATCTTCAACGCGCTGAGACCTAAGACCAGGTACGCTTCTCTGATAGGTTCTTACGGATGGGGAGGTAGGATGCCGGAGGAGATCAAAGATTCTTTGGGCAACTTCCAAGGTGAATTTTTGGAACCCGTGATAGCAAAAGGGCTGCCTTCGGATCAGACCTTTGATGAGTTAGAGGAACTGGCAGACAAGATCATAGAGAAACAAGGGATGGACGAACTCGTGGTATGAGAACTCCAAAAAAAGACCAACAATTTAAATAGCAGGATTTCTATTTGCGCCCATGGAAGGGATCGAGCTAACTGATCAAAATCTGTTCAGTGAAGACAGCATTCACGAAGCGAAAAACAAGGTGCGTTCGATACTTCATGCAGAAGGAGATGTAACTCTACAGGATAGACAGAACAGGCTGGAAGGCAGCACGACTTTGAACTCCTATGAGATCGATTTTTACCCCCAGGATGAAGGAACAAGGATACATGTAAAATATGGGTTGAGCACGGTCGGGCTGGTACTGGGGTTGATATTTCTAATCATAGGTGTGGTGATCGGAGCGATAATACTCTTGTTATGGTATATGAAGATGGACAGTGTGAAAGACGCCTTGAACAGGGCATTCCCTGGCTATAACGTACCGCCTCAACAGGGCTACGCCCAACAGCCGCAACAACAGCCGCCTCCGCCGACTCAGCAATCTCAACAACCGCCCCAACCACAGCAGCCAGAACAATCTTCAGAGAGGGATTCGGAGACTACACCGCCTCCGCCGCAGAACTGATAACGGCTGAAAACTGGCTCTCGAGTAGCGGTTCACTCTACTTTAAAAAGCTTGTCGTTAGGTCTGACTCTTTCCTTTACCTTCAGACCTACCTGGTCTCCACTTTCCACTTTTTCTACTTCTTCTCCTTCTATCTCCATGGACTTTACTTCCTGTTCAAAATCGGTGTTCTCGCCTTTGAACTTGATCGTATCTCCTACCTCGATGGTTCCCTCTTCGATCTTGACGGCTGCGACTTCGGGTTTTCTGAAGTATTTGAATACCTTCCCTACTTCTTTCTCCATGTTAGCACCTCTATCCACAATGCACATCCTCCGTAATCAATTTTTTGTTGAGGTCAACAACACCGCTATCCTTCCACTATCTCCTTGAGTTCCTGGAACGTTATCGGGTCGTTTTCGAAGAGACCTTCCTCTTTAACGGCCTCTATGAAATCTTCTCTCTCGGGTATCCTCTGTTTGTAGAAGCTCTCGGCTCTTCTCCATCCGTCCTGGTCATAAACCACGAAGATGAGGTTGGGCCTATCCGTTATATTGAAGTAAACCATTTCCACGCTCTCGAGCGGGATGAACTTCTTCGTTTTTCTCGTATCCGGATTGTACTTTATTATGTCCCCATCCTGGAAGTGGAGTTCATCCGTCAAAGAGAACAGTGCGGATGCGTCTTTATAAAGTGAGTAGACAACGTAAAGTATGTACAATATACCTCCGATCATCAGGGCGATCTGGACCATGCCCTCGATGCTCAGATACAAAAAGGTCACGACTGCACCCATCAATATTATTCCGGCGACGTGTCTGAATATCCTTATCTTCCTGCGCCGTTTCTCTTTTTTAAGCATTTCTTCATAATCGTTTTCGCGGATCTCCATGCCCTAACGCCTCTTTTTGGTGAGTGAGTAAATTTATATATATATTGTCAATGACCCGACTTTTTTAACTTTTAAAGGGTTATTGACTTCTACTAGAATTTGCGAGCAAATTCTATCGACATGAGGAATTCTCATGAATTCCTCAGTGAGTTGAGGAGCTCGTAACTTAGTTAAAAAAGTTACGAGTTCCACTATAATTTAGTCTTTCCGCTGTTCCTTTCTTACCATAGCCACGGCGTCCTCG